>NZ_CP146275.1:662500-965762 GCF_037044555.1 Pelagibacterium nitratireducens | reverse complement strand
GGGCCAACGCCTGCGGCTCGTCAACGACACAAGGGCCGGCGGCGCCCAGCCCTGGGACAAGAGCCCCGTTCCCAAAGAGCGCCAGATCAAGGGGCTTGGGCCGATCACCATGAGCGTGCCCGATCTCAAGCGCTCCGAGGCCGTACTGACGGTCGTCATGAACATGCGCAACATCCGCACCCATCCCGCGACCGACGATCAGGGCGAGATCCATGTCTTTACCATGGGCGATGGCGGTGCTTCGGCCGAGTTGCATGTTGCCGTCGAACCCGACCTGCCTTTCGCCCGGCCTGGCGCAGGTGGTGTGCACCACGTCGCCTTCCGCACGCCGGACAAAAAGCAGTTCGACCAATGGGTGGCCCGCGCCGCTCAGGCTGGCCTGCGCACCTCCGGCGAAGTCGAGCGATACTATTTCACCTCGCTCTATTTCCGCGAGCCCAACGGGATCCTTTTCGAAATCGCCACCGACGGCCCCGGTTTCGATGTCGATGAACCGATGGAAACGCTCGGCGAAAACCTTGCCCTGCCCCCGTTCCTCGAACCCAAGCGTGCCCAGATAGAGGCGGGCCTCAAATCGATCGATTAATCAAAAAGGCCCGGGACACTTCCGGGCCTTTTCTTTCAGATGGCAGGGCCTGCCGCCCACTGTGACGATTGGCGCGGCAATATCCTTGGAAATTTTTCTCCCGGCCCTTTATGTCAGAGACAGCTACTCGCTTTTGGAGCGTGTCCAGACAAAGTGGATGCCACTTTGCCGGTTCGGACGCGCGACAGAACAAAGGTTTAGAGCCCTCGCTTTGATTCCATCAGAACGTGAACGGCTCCAGCAAGGAGAACGCCATGGCCGAGACCGAAAAGCCCAATTGGGGCAATCGCATCATCCTTCTGATTTTCGGCGCTCTGGCCGCCGTTACCATTGGCGCAACGATCGTCGCGACGATCAATGAATGGGGCGAAGGCAGCGTGGCAGGAGCCAGCGCCGTCGAAGACCTCTCGACAATAGAGCCCGGCTCTGAACCCACTGCGCAGACACCCGACGAGGTTCAGGACGCACAATAACGCGTCGGGCGCCGCTCAGGCGACGAGCGCCGCCGGCACCGTTTCGGCAATGAACCCACCGCCCAGAACCTGTGCATCGGCGCTATCGTCGGAGTAGAGAACGCAGGCCTGGCCCGGCGCAATGCCTGTTTCCCCGGCGATCAGTGTCACATAGACCTCGCCGTCGCGAATGTTGATCACCGCTTCCTGGGGCGCCCGTGTCGAGCGCACTTTGGCTTCGAGCGCCAACCCGTTCCCATCGGCCATTTCGGCCAGGGGACGCGGCCCGAGCCAGTTAAGGTCCCGTAGCCGGACCGTATGGGCCGAAAGTGCCGCCTTGGGTCCCACCACCACCTGCTGCGTCTTCGCATCGAGCCGCAGCACATAGAGCGGCTCACCCGAGGCAATGCCCAGTCCGCGACGCTGCCCGACAGTGTAATGGATTATTCCCTTGTGGCGCCCGAGCACCCGGCCATGCGCATCGACAATATCGCCGGGCTTTTCCGCTTCGGGCATCAGTTTCCTGATCACATCGGAATAAGAGCCCCTGGGCACGAAACAGATGTCCTGGCTGTCGCTCTTTTCGGCAACCACCAACCCCATGTCGCGCGCCAGTTCCCGCGTTTCGTCCTTGGTCATGTTGCCCAGGGGAAAGCGCAGGAAATCGAGCTGACCGGCCGTTGTGGCAAACAGGAAATAGGTCTGATCCTTGTCGCCATCGAGGGGACGCAGAAGCTGGCGCTTGCCATCGACCATCCGCGAGCGGACATAATGGCCGGTCGCAAGACAATCAGCCCCCAGATCGCGGGCCACTTCCATCAGGTCCACGAATTTGACGGACTGGTTGCACGAAACGCACGGAATTGGCGTCTCGCCCAGCGCGTAGCTTTCAGCGAACGGCTCGATCACCGCCTTTTTGAACCGTTCCTCGTAATCGAGCACATAGTGGGGAATGCCAAGGGTCGCCGATACGCGACGGGCATCGTGGATGTCCTGCCCGGCGCAACACGATCCCTTGCGGAACGTGGCTTCGCCATGATCGTAAAGCTGCAGGGTAACACCGATCACCTCATAGCCCTCACGGGCCAGAAGTCCGGCAACGACTGAAGAATCAACGCCGCCCGACATTGCGACGACGACGCGCGTTTCGCCGGGGGACCGGTCGAAACCAAGGGAGTTCACCATTTTTCTCACATCCGGTTGGGGTCAAGGGCCAGCGGACAAACCGGATGGCACTCCCATCCGGCACAATGGGCAGCTTTTACGCCCTTGTGGCGCCGGCCGCAACTTAGGCCGGCATTTTTTGCCGCTTGCCCGGACAAACCTGCCGCCCGAACCCCAAAACGCATCACATACCATCATCCAAACAACTGATTTAAAAGGGAAAATGCGATACCTTCCAACTGGCATCCCTCTTGCAACGCGTTGATCGACCCATTGTGCGCACACGAGTTCGAACCAAGTGACCAACGCGATCAGCATCGGAACAAGGCCCGCTCCCGCCGCCGTCCCCGCCAAACCGGGGGCCGCGAGCCAAGCCGGTGGCGCAATCGATTTCTCCAGCCTCATCGCCCTGGGGCCATCGGCCAACACGGGCACCGGCAACCAGATCGGCACCGGCCCGGCTCGGCCCGGCCCGACCATCGACCCGCTGGCCGGGACTGAACTGGCCACCCGAATGGGAACCGAGTTGTCGACGCTGCTTGAAAAGCTGGCCGCGCTATCCGGCAAGCTCAAGGACGGTGAACCGATCGACGAAACCGATCTTGACGAGCTTCAAAACCTGCTGGCCGGAATAGAGGGCCTTCTCGATCAGGGCGCCCCCTTACCCCCGCTCGGCTCTCCCGGCCTGACGGCGCTCTCCGATCTCGCAGCTCAATTGGGTCTGGACGCCGGAGACGGTTTCGGCCCGCTCGATACCCTTGCCGCGCTCTCGGCGCGCATCGCCGACACATTGCGTGAGGACGCGCCCGAAGTCGCCGCGCGGCTGACGGCACTTGCCAAAACCCTCGACAGCCACGTGGCCGCCATCCAGAGCGCCATGGCCGACGAGCAGGCTCAGGCCACTGTCGCGGTCAGACATGTCGAAAGCGAAACCCGCCTGAACCCCGCCGCCACCATTGCCGCCCAGTCCGGCGAAACCGGCGAACCGGAAGCCTCCGACAAGCCGGCGGCCGGCGCCGCAAAAAGCGATGCTTCCGCCGGTCCCGAACGCTCGCTCGTTCAGGGTGGGCAAACGTCTCAGTCGCCATCGGGCAACGAAGCCAGATCGAGCGCGCAGCAAAATGGTGCAGCCGGCGGTCCGGCTGCCACCGCGCCGCAGGAAAACGTCGAAACCCCCGATGGGCTCACCATCCAGCCCGGCCAATCCCAGCCATCGACATCGGGTCCAACGGCACTGGCGCGCCCCGAAGCGGCGCTCTATCAGCGCCCCGAAGCGCAGATCAATCTGCCCCACATTGCCGCCGAGATTTCCCGTCACGTTCAGAACGGCGTCAACCGCTTTGAAATCCGGCTCAACCCGCCAGAGTTGGGCCGCATCGACGTGCGCATGGAAATGGACAATTCCGGCAATGTTGTCGCCCGTCTCGCCGTCGAGCGCAGCGAAACCCTCGACCTGCTCCAGCGCGACCAGCGCGCTCTTGAACGCGCCCTGGCCGACGCCGGGCTCGATGCAAGCAAGACCGAGCTGGAATTTTCGCTCGGCCAGCAAAGCAGCGGCAATGACGGAAACGACACCGAGCGCACGCCCTGGCGCATGAGTGTCATCGATCCTGCATCTCAATCATCTCAAGGCCCGGCGGCGCTGTCCGACCCGGCCGGCTCCGCATATGGCTATGCACGGCTCGATGCCGTAAACCTCTGGGTATAAGGACCTAAAGCTATGGTCGATTCCGTCTCAGGCACATCAACAACATCGGGCTCTGATCTCGGCAACAGCCGCAAGACCATTGCCGACAATTTCGACACCTTCCTGCAGCTTCTGACCACCCAGCTCAAGAACCAGAACCCGCTCGAGCCGCTCGATACCAACCAGTTCACCCAGCAGCTGGTGCAGTTCACCTCGGTCGAACAGCAGCTCAAGACCAATGAATTTCTCGAAGCGATGATGCAGTCTTCGCAGAATTCAAACAACGCCCAGGCGGTAAGCTATGTCGGCAAGACCGTCACCGCCTCGGGGGCGACCACCGACCTTGTCGATGGTGTGGCAAACTGGGTTTACCGCGTCGATGCGGCAGCCGAAAACACCAACATCACCATCAAGGACGCTGCCGGCAACGTCGTCTATACCGAGAATCTGTCGCTCGAGGCGGGCACAGACCAGATCGTTTGGGACGGCACCACCTCGAGCGGCACCAAGCTCAACTCGGGCCAGTTCACGATCACCATCGACGCCCGCGATGGCGATGGAAAATATGTTCCCGTGGCCACCGAGATGCAGGGTGTTGTCGAAGGCGTCGACGTCAGCGGCTCCGAACCCTATATCCTGATCGGCGATCTGCGCATTCCGCTCTCTTCGATCTCCGCCGTTCGCTCGACGAACGCCGAGCCGACGCCCGATCCGGAAACGCCCGAGACCGAGCAGGAAGCGGCCTGAAGTCCCTCTCACGCCTATCCCATTGAATTTGCTGCACAGACGTCGTGAGCGCGTGCGTTTTGCCCTCGCATTCTGCATGCCATCTTAACCGGTTGTAAGTTTCCGCTTAGCCAATTTTTAAGCCACCCGCGCTAGTGTAAGCGCTGGTTATGGTCAGGTTGAGTAGAGAGTAAAATGACCGTCCAAATGCGTCCGCGCGTGAAATACGTGATAGGTCCCGATGGCAGTCCGCTGACCATTGCCGACCTGCCGCCTCCGAATACGAAGCGTTGGGTCATCCGCCGCAAGGCTGAGGTCGTCGCCGCCGTTCGTGGTGGGCTTTTGAGTCTCGAAGAGGCTTGTGAGCGCTATACCCTGAGCGTCGATGAATTCCTCAATTGGCAAGCCGCCATCGACAAGCATGGTCTTGCCGGGCTGCGAACCACCTGGATTCAGCACTATCGGGAAGGCTGAACGCCGGCGTTCAGCACACGTTTTCGCGCCTTCAAAATCAAAACCCGCTACGGTCACCGTGGCGGGTTTTGTGCATTCCCCCGACTTTTCCCACACCCCGGACCGGCAAAAATTGCCGTTTTTGCATTGTGGGAGAGTTGGTTAACACCTTGTTTACCATAGGCTAGGCATATTTTGCCCAGTGGGCTCGGTGATTTGTTTTACGCCGTATTCCAAGGTGCAACCGCTCAGGATGCGCCAACAAAGCGAACGACTAGGCTTAAGGGTGCTGCGTGAATCAATTGGGGGAACTGCTGGGCAAGCTCGGCGTGGCGCGCATCGCCGCGATGGCCGTCGTAGCGGTCATGATACTGGGTTTTTTCGCCTTCATCATGGTTCGCTCGACCACCCCTCAACTCGCCCCCCTCTACACCAACCTCGAATTTGACGATTCCGCCGCCATCATCGCCGAACTGGGCGGCATGGGCATTCCCTACGAAATCCGCAATGAAGGCGCGACCCTCCTCGTCCCGCGCGACCAGATCACCACGATCCGCATGTCGCTGGCCCAGGACGGCCTGCCGGCCCGCGGTCAGGTCGGCTACGAAATCTTTGACAACCAGTCGACACTCGGCGCCACAAGCTTCGTCCAGAACATCAATCACATTCGCGCCCTTGAGGGCGAACTGGCCCGCACCATCGGCGGGCTCAGCCGCGTCCAGAGCGCCCGGGTTCACCTTGTGCTGCCCGAACGTGAACTGTTTCGCCGCGACATCCAGGAGGCCTCCGCCTCGATCGTTCTGACCGTCCGCGGCCAGCTCTCGGCCGGCGAAATTCGCGCGGTCCAGCATCTGGTAGCGTCCGCCATCGAAGGCCTGTCACCCAACGCGGTCTCAATCGTTGACAGTTCGGGCTCACTTCTGGCGTCGGGAACCGGCGAAGGTGAAGTTTCGATCACCGCGCAGGCGGTGGAAGAGCGGACCCTTGGCGTTGAAACCCGCATGCGTACGCGGCTCGAAGAATTGCTGGCGTCGGTCGTCGGTCTCGGCCGGGCCCGGGTCCAGGTCTCGGCCGAACTCGACCTCAACCGCTCCACTCGCACGTCCGAAACCTTCGACCCGGACGGACAGGTGGTCCGCTCCACCCAGATGGTCGAAACCGGCGACCAGTCGAACGGTCCTGGTGGTGCGGGTCAGGTGACCGTTGCCAACGAATTGCCCGGTGCATCCGAGCAGGGCGGCGAAGGCGGCACGCAAAGCTCCTCGTCCTCGCTCGAGGAAACACTCAATTACGAAATCTCCTCGACCACCGAAACCGAAGTCACCGAGGCCGGATCGATCAAACGCATGTCGGTCGCCGTTGTGGTCGATGGCGTCTATACCTACGATGCGGCAGGCAATGCGATCTACGAACCGCGCCCGCAGGCCGAACTCGATCAGATCACCGCGCTGGTGCGCACCGCCATGGGCTATGACGCCGATCGCGGCGACCAGATCGAGGTCGTCAACATGCAGTTTGCGGAGCGCCCCGGCATCGAAGCGGGCACCGCCGAGCCGGGTCTGTTCGAATTCAGCCGCGACGATCTGATGAAATTTGCCGAGATGGCAGTGACCCTGCTCATTGCGCTGGCTCTCGTACTGTTCGTCATGCGCCCGCTGGTCAAAAAGGTCCTGGCCCCCGAACCCAAGCCGCTTGCCCTGCCCGAAACCGCGAGCGTCCCTGCCGAATACAAGGAACCCCAGGAAGACCCCTTGGCCGAAGCCCGCTCCCGCGAGGCCGCGACCGAAGCATGGATGGAAACCGCAAAATCGCTCGGCGAATCCCAGGTCAAGGCCCTCAAGATGGTCGGCGAACTGGTCGAAGAAAGCCCCAAACAGGCTTCACTGATTATCCGTGACTGGCTGAGCGAGGCTGCATAGGACCACCATGGCACTAACTGAACCCAACGCACAACCGAACGGCGGCCCCGCCAAAGGGCTCCAGGTCGGTGACGACGCCACCCAGCGCCAGATGCGCGGCGACGAAAAGGCTGCGGCGCTCCTTTTGGCGCTCGGCCCCGATTTCGGTCGCCCCATCCTTGAAGAACTCGATGAAGTCGAGATCAGGACACTTTCGCGCGCCATGGTGCGTCTTGGCCCCATAACCCAGCAGATGCTCGACGAACTGCTGGCCGAATTCATCATGGGCGTCTCTTCGACCGGCACCATGGCCGGCAATTCCGACACCACCGAACGCCTGTTGCTGTCCTTTCTGCCCCAGGACCGCGTCGAACAGATCATGGAGGAAATCCGCGGACCCGCCGGGCGCAACATCTGGGAAAAGCTCTCCAACGTTCAGGAAGATATCCTCGCGAGCTATCTCAAGAACGAATACCCCCAGACCATCGCCGTGGTCCTCACCAAGATCTCCCCCGACCACGCCTCGCGCGTGCTCGCGGTGTTGCCCGAAGAACTCGCGCTCGACGTTGTCCAGCGCATGCTCTCGATCGACCCGGTGCAAAAGGAAATTCTCGAAAAGATCGAATCGACCCTGCGCACCGAATTCATGTCGACCCTCAGCCACACACAGCGGCGCGACAGCCACGAGCAGATGGCCGACATCTTCAATGCTTTCGATCGCCAGACCGAGGCGCGCTTCATGACGGCGCTCGAGGACCAGAGCCGCGACAGCGCCGAGCGCATCAAGGCCCTCATGTTCACCTTCGATGACCTCACCCGCCTCGAATCCGCCGCCATCCAGACCCTGCTGCAGAATTTCGACAAAAAGGAAATGGCCTTGGCGCTCAAGGGCGCATCCGACGCGGCCCGAGAGTTCTTCTTTGCCAACATGTCCACCCGCGCCGCGGGCATGATGCGCGACGACATGGAAACCATGGGCGCCGTCCGCCTCAAGGACGTCGACGAAGCACAGTCCCGCCTCGTCAACACCGCCAAGGACCTGGCGGCCCGCGGCGAGATCGTCATCAACAAGGGCAAGGCTGATGAGGAGATGATCCTGTGAGTGTCGCCCACAAATTCACCTTCGATCTGGACCTGGCGCACAAGCCGCCCGCCAGCAAGACCATGCCCGAATCCGAGTTCGAGCAGATGGTCGCCGCAGCGCGCGAAGAGGGCTACCGGCAGGGCCTCGCCGCCGGACAATCGAGCGTTGAAGCGCAATCGGCGACCGCACTTGCCAAATCCGCCGAAAAGCTGGCCAACCAGGTCGCCCAGATGGTCCAGACCATCGAAGACTACGAAAAGCTTCATCTGGGTCAATCTGTCGGGCTCGCCGCATCGGTCGGGCGCAAGCTCGCCGCCCACCTGATTGCCCGCGAACCACAGACCGAGCTGGCAGCGCTGCTATCCGAATGCATGGCCTCGCTCGAAGCGGCGCCTCACCTCGTCATCCGCTGCCATCCCGACCTTTGCGACGCCATGAAGGCCATCGCTGAAGAGCGCATGAAGGTTTCGGGATTTGCCGGCCGCCTCATCGTTCTTGGCGATCCCGAAATCCGCATGGGCGACGGCAGGCTCGAATGGGCCGATGGCGGGCTGGTGCGCGACATCAACGCCATATCCAGTGAAATCAACACCCGCATCTCCGCCTATCTGGCGGCCCGCGGCGTCGAGCAGGGAGACTGATCCATGGCCGATGGCGACGACGATATCCAGACCGCACCCCACGGCATCTCGTTTGAGGAAATGCTGGCCGAGGTCGACCAGGACGACGCCAGCAACGACGAAAAGAGCGCCGCCGACCTCGAGGCCGTCTTTGACGTCCCCGTGCGCCTTTCGGTGGTTCTGGGCAGAACCAGAATGCCGGTGGCAAAGCTTTTGAAGATGGACATCGGCACGGTGGTCGAACTCGACCGGCAGGTTGGCGAAGCCATTGATATCTATGTCAACGACCGCCTCGTCGCCCGCGGCGAGATCGTGCTTGTTGAAGGACGCCTTGGCGTCACCATGACCGAAATTATCAAGGCCGGCTAAACCTTTAGTCCGCCGGCAAGGAGACCACACCCATGCGCTTACTGATTATCGGCGCCCTCGAAGGACAGCTCAGCCAGGCCTCCAAGATGGCCATGGATGGTGGCGCCAAGGTCGCCCACGCCGCCACCATAGAGATCGCCCTGGCTTCCCTGCGGTCAGGCAAGGGTGCGGATCTGCTGCTGGTCGACGTCATGGTCGATATCCCAGCGCTGATCGCCGCTCTCGACGCCGAGCGCATCGCCATACCGGTTGTCGCCTGCGGCACCGAAACCAACGCCGCCGCCGCCGTCAACGCCATCCGCGCCGGGGCAAAGGAATACATTCCCCTGCCCCCGGACGCCGAACTGATCGCCGCGGTCATCGCTGCCGTCGCGCGGGAAAGCTCGGACTTTCTCTATCGCGACCCCGCCATGGCCAAGGTCGTCAAGCTCGCCGACCAGATCGCAGGCTCGGACGCCTCGGTTCTCATCACCGGCGAGAGCGGCACCGGCAAGGAGATCATGGCCAAATATCTCCACGCCCGCTCCAAGCGGGCCAACCGGCCATTCATCTCCATCAACTGCGCGGCGATCCCCGAGCATCTGCTCGAATCCGAGCTGTTCGGCCATGAAAAGGGCGCCTTTACCGGCGCCGTTGCCCGCCGGGTCGGCAAATTCGAGGAAGCCAATGGCGGCACCCTTCTCCTCGACGAAATCTCGGAAATGGATTTTCGCCTGCAGGCCAAGCTCCTGCGCGCCATTCAGGAACGGGTTATCGATCGCGTCGGCGGCACCAAGCCGGTTCCCGTCAATATCCGTATCCTCGCCACCTCCAACCGCGAGCTTGCAACCGAGGTCAAGGAAGGCCGCTTCCGTGAAGATCTGCTGTTCCGGCTGAACGTCGTCAATCTCAAGCTCCCGCCGCTGCGCGATCGCCCCGGTGACATCGTCGCCCTGTCCGACCATTTCGTCGCCCGCTATTCGGCGGCCAACGGCCTGTCCCAGCGCATCCTGTCCCAGGCGGCGCGAGAGGAATTGCTGCGCGCGCCGTGGCAGGGCAATGTCCGCGAACTCGAAAACACCCTTCACCGCGCCGTGCTGCTCTCGTCGGGCGATGTTATCGAGCCTGATGCCATCCGCATGCCCGACGGCACGGGGCTCTCCGATGCTGTGGCCAGCCATTCGCTTGCCAGCCAGGCGGCCGCCGCTGCGGACGCCGTGGCCCGCTCGATGGTGGGCCGCACCGTGGCCGATGTGGAACGTGACCTGATTATCGATACGCTCGGCCATTGCCTGGGCAACCGGACCCACGCCGCCAACATACTGGGCATCTCGATCCGGACGCTGCGCAACAAGCTCAACCAATATGCCGATGAGGGGGTGGATATCCCCGCTCCCGGCAGTGACTTCGGTTTAGCGCCAAACAAGCGCTATAGCGCCGCATGACAATCGCGGCGCCCCTCCCGCCGGCTGCCCCGCCCCATCATGGGCCGGGCCGCGGCGTGGGGGCTGCCGCGGCTCCCCACCTGCCCAACCTATCGGGAAGCACGCGCCAAACGATGACCGAAACGACCGCCCCATCCGCCCCTGGCCCTTTGGGCCGCATCAACGAGATCGTTGAGATCATCCGCCAGTCCAATGCCGGGCTGGCGGTTGGCGTTGTGATTATCCTGGCCGTCCTCATCCTGCCGATGCCGGCCATGTTGCTGGACATTCTTCTGGCATTCTCGATGGTCTTTTCGGTCATGATCCTGATGACCGCGCTGTTCATTCAGACGCCGCTCGAATTTTCGGCCTTCCCCACGGTGCTTCTGGTCTCGGCCATGTTCCGGCTGGCGCTCAACCTCGCCTCGACCCGCCTCATTCTTGCCGACGGGCATGAAGGAACCGCGGCGGCCGGCAACGTCATCGAAGCCTTCGGCAATTTCGTCACCCGCGGCAATTTCATCATCGGGGTTATCGTTTTTGCAATCTTGCTGATCGTCAATTTCATCGTCATCACCAAGGGCTCGGGCCGCATCGCCGAAGTCGCCGCCCGTTTCAACCTCGACGCCATGCCCGGCAAACAGATGGCGATCGACGCCGATTTGTCCGCAGGGCTGATCGATGAAGTGGACGCAAAGAACCGCCGCAAGACCCTCGAAGACGAAAGCTCGTTCTTCGGCGCCATGGACGGCGCGTCCAAATTTGTACGCGGCGACGCTATCGCCGGCCTGCTCATCACCTTCATCAACGTTATCGCCGGCATCATCATCGGCATGATGCAGATGGGGCTGACCATCCAGGAAGCCAGCTCGAACTATTCGCTCCTGACCATCGGCGACGGTCTTGTCAGCCAGATTCCCGCGCTGATCGTTTCCACCGCCGCCGGCATTCTGGTCTCCAAGGCCGGCATTTCCGGTTCGGCCAACCAGGCCCTCTCTACCCAGTTCACCTCCTACCCCGTTGCGCTGGGCATGAGCGCGGCCGTCATGTTCGCCATGGCGCTGGTTCCCGGCATGCCGCTGATCCCGTTCGTGACCCTTGGCAGTGCCGTCGGCTACCTCGCCTGGACATCGGCCAAAAAACTCAAGGCCAAAAAAGCGGTCGCCGATCAGGAACAGGTGGTCGAACAGGCCCGCCAGACCGCCGCTGCTCCAACCGAGGCACCGATCACCGACAGTCTCAAGATCGACGAACTCAAGCTCGAACTCGGCTATGGCCTGCTCAGCCTCGTCAAGGAAGACGATTCAGGGACCGACCGGCTCACCGAGCAGATAAAGGCCCTGCGCCGTCAGCTTGCCACCGAACTCGGGTTCGTGATGCCCGCCGTGCGCATTCTCGACAACATGCAGCTCGAGCCCAACATCTACAAGATCAAGATCAAGGAGGTCGAAGCAGGCCATGGCGAAGTCCATGCCTCCCAGCTGATGGTCATGGACCCCTATGGCAACAAGATCACCCTGCCCGGCCAGCACACGGTCGAGCCGACCTTCGGCCTGCCCGCTGCCTGGATCGACGCCGCGCTGCGCGACGAGGCCGAGGTGCAGGGCCTGACCATCGTCGATCCCTCGACGGTGATCTCGACCCACCTCACCGAAGTACTCAAGGCCAACACCGCCGATCTGTTGAGCTATGCCAATGTCCAGTCGCTGCTCTCCGGCCTCGACAAGGATCAGCAAAAGCTGGTCGAAGACATCGTCCCCTCGCTGATTTCGGTTTCGGGCATCCAACGGGTGCTCCAGGGTCTTCTTGCCGAACGCGTCTCGATCCGCGATCTGCCCACCATTCTCGAAGGCGTGGCCGAAATCGCCGGCTCGGCCCGCAGCACTGCCCAGATCATCGAGCATGTCCGCGCCCGTCTTGCCCGCCAGATCTGCGCGGCCAATCTGGGCATGGATGGCAATTTGCCGCTGCTCACCCTCTCGCCCAACTGGGAGCGCGATTTTGCCGAAGCGATGATGGGCGAAGGCGAGGAACGTCACCTCGCCATGGCACCTTCAAAGCTCCAGCAATTTATCGCCGGCATCCAGAACGGGTTCGAAAACGCCGCCCAGATGGGCGAAATCCCGGTCCTGATCACGTCGCCTCACATCCGCCCGCATGTACGTGCCATCATCGAACGCTTCCGCCCCCAGACGGTCGTCATGAGCCAGAACGAAGTCCACCCGCGCATCAGGCTGCGCACCGTGGGCAGCATCTAGAATGCGCTAAACAAGCAACCGAGCGCCGTCGGGGGCGTTGCAGCAGCGAACGCCATCGGAGGCAGCAATGCGCCTTTTTACCTGCCCCAATTGCCGTCAGACCGTCTATTTCGACAACAGCGCCTGTGGCCAGTGCGGTACGGCGATCGGCTACGACCCCGCGACCAATCAGATGGTCGCCATTTCCCAGTCCGCCCCCTATTGCGCCAACGCCGATCATGGCGCCTGCAACTGGATTGCCCCCACTGGCGGCTTTTGCAGGGCCTGCCGTCACAACGAGACGGTTCCCGACATCTCCGATGTCCGCAATCTCTCCGATTGGCAGACACTTGAGCGCGCCAAAAAGCGTCTGTTCTATAGTCTCATCCGCCTCAACCTGCCCCTGATAACCAAGGACGAGGACAGCCATCGCGGCCTCGCCTTCAATTTTCTTGCCGATACCGGCGGCGAAACGATAATGACCGGCCACAACAAGGGCGTGATCACCATAGCGCTCGCCGAAGCCGACGACGCCGAGCGCGAAAAACGCCGTACCGAAATGAGAGAGCCCTACCGCACGCTGCTCGGTCATTTCCGGCACGAGACGGCCCATTACTATTGGGATCTTCTGGTCAGCGGCACCGATTGGCTCGAGCGCTGCCGCGCGGTGTTCGGCAATGATGCTGCAAATTACAATGAAGCGCTCCAAATTCACTACGCCAATGGCGCACCACCCGACTGGCCGCAGCGCTTCGTGTCCACATACGCCAGCTCCCACCCCTGGGAGGACTTCGCCGAAACCTGGGCACATTACCTCCACATCGCCGATACGCTCGAGACGGCGCGAAGCCTTGGCGTATCGACCGAACCGATGCGTGACCGGTCCGGCGAGCTTTCCGCCGACATCGATTTCGATCCCTACAGCACGAGCGACACTCAGGCTCTGACCGAAGCCTGGGTGGGGGTCAGCGTCATGCTCAACGAACTCAATCGCTCAATGGGGCTACCTGACGCCTACCCCTTCATCCTTTCCGATCCGATCGTTGGAAAGATCGATTTCATCGCCAAACTGGTTCACGACGGGCGGAACTGAAAAGGGAGGCCGGAGCCTCCCTTTCATCTGGAGTATTTCTGCTTTTCTTCGAGTCGCGAAAATCCTCTAGATCTTTATTTTGTCGCGTGTCCGAACCGCAAAACCGTTTCCACTTTTGCTGGACACGCTCTACTGGGCCGGAGCGCTGACCCCGCTGGGTGTCGTATCGAGCGCCTCAATGTGCTCGACGGTGTCATAAACTCTCTGATCGAGAATCCCCTGCCGCTTGGCAACAATGGTCGGCACCAGCGCCTGTCCCGCGACATTGACCGCGGTGCGGCCCATATCGAGGATCGGGTCGATGGCCAGCAACAGCCCCACACCCTCCAGCGGCAGGCCCAGCGTGGAAAGCGTCAGAGTCAGCATGACCGTCGCGCCCGTCAGGCCCGCCGTCGCCGCCGAACCGATCACCGACACAAACACGATCAGCAGATATTCCTGCAAACCGAGCTGGATGCCAAAAAACTGTGCCACGAAGATCGCCGAAATCGCCGGATAGATCGAAGCACACCCATCCATTTTTGTCGTGGAGCCCAGCGGCACTGCAAAGCTCGCATACTCACGCGGCACGCCCAGATTTTTCTCGGTGACGCGTTCGGTAATCGGCATGGTGCCCACCGACGACCGCGACACGAAAGCAAACTGGATGGCCGGCCATGCGCCCTGGAAATAGCGGATCGGGTTGAGCCCGTGAACGGTGAGCAGCGTCGGATAGACAATCAGCAACACGATGGCCAGCCCGATATAGATCGCCGCAGCGTACCAGCCAAGCTGGGCCAGCGTTTCCCAGCCATAGACAGCCACGGCATTGCCCAGCAGCCCCACTGTGGCAATTGGGGTCAGCCGGATGATCCACCACAACAGCTTGTGGATGACCTTGAGAAACGAGCGGTTGAATTCGAGGAACGGTTTTGCCGCATCGCCCACCTTGAGCGCGGCAACACCCACCGCGATGGAAATCACGAGGATTTGCAGCACATTAAAGCTCAGGCTCGTGGACGCCCCGCCATCGCTGACGCGCGTAGAGGCCTGCAGGCCAAGGATGTTGGAGGGGATGAGACCGGTGAGAAAATCGAGCCAGGACCCCGAACGTGCAGGCGCGCGGGCAGCGGCGTCGGTCACTGCCGTATTGAGCCCCGGCTGAATGATGAGACCCAGCGCAATCCCGATCAGAACGGCGATGAGTGCCGTGATCGCGAACCACAAAAGGGTTTGCCAGACGAGACGTGCCGCATTGTTGAGTTCGCGCAGATTGGCAATCGAGGCCACTATGGCCGTAAAGATCAGGACCGGCACGATGGTTCGAAGCAGTTGCACGAAGCTCGAGCCCACTGTCGAAAGCGTTTGCACAAGCCAGTTGGGGCCGGCGTCGGTTGGTCCCATCTGCCGGGCGATCAGGCCCAGCAGCAGACCGACAACCAGGGCCAGCAATACCTGGAATCCGAAATTGGTGTAGAGCGGGCCCTTGGGCTTCCGCGCCACGGATTGGGAAATTGGGGATGACATTATTTGCCTCGTATTCGATGACCGCGAAATAGACGCGATGCATAAGTATTAGGCAAAATCTACGCCCACCGATCGCGGACGCCAAGGTCTGGGCATGCTGCCGCTGGTGCCCCGGAGGAAATATCCTCCCGCCATTTCGTCAGACTGTGGAATGAAACCTACTGCGCCGCCCGATCGCGCATGGCGAGCATGCGGTCCGATACCGTGCCGCCGGACGATGCCTTGTCGCGGGGATCGAGCTCTTCCACATCGAGACTGTCGGCGGCGAACTTGCGGACCTTGTCGAAAAGGCTTTCGGTCATGGCCGGACCGTCTTCGGCGTCCCCGGCGTAAACCAGCCTGGATACGTCCGAAGCTATGGCTTCGAGTTGTGAGCGAAGCGCCTCGGCGTCGAACCGTTCAGTGTCCCAATCGTTCATGATGGCCTCCTCGAGCCCGACAACCGCGGTCCGGAGCAATTCGCTCTGCTCGGCCTGGGAAAAATCTTCGGCCAGGAGCCGACGTGAACCGTCCGTATGTGTTTCGTGCCCGTCAGCCGCCGATTCGCTGAGCAACGCGTTGAGACGGTTCTCGGCTCCCGAAATCCGCGCTTCGGCTCGACGCAACTCGACACGCGCCTCGCTTTCGGGATCGTTCTGGGACAGCGTATCGCGCAGCATGGCGATCGCTTCGTCCTTGAGCCCGCTCTTTTTCTTTTTTTCAAGACGCGCCAGAAGCATGCGGGTCTGGTCTTCGAGATAACCGTTGCGCTGGCGCTCGATATTGAGCGCCGTCAGCAAATCCTCGACATCGGAACGGTAATCTCCGGTCAGCTGCTCGGCTGTAACGGCCTCGCCCTCATCGGGCATGAGCTCGGGGTCGATATCGGAATAATCCACATCGGACTGGCGGAGCCGTGCGGCAAGCGCCGCGGAGTCGCGCTCTATGTCGCGGATTCGGGCCACCAGTTCCTGCTCACGCGTCTGGAGCGACCCGATGGCCGCGAACTGCTCGTCGCGCTCGGTGCGCAGCGCCGCCAGTTCGCTCATCGCCGCATCCAGCGCCACCACGTTCCCCGAAATCTGGTTGCGCAGCGCGTCGATCTTGAGCTGATGCTTGCGGAGCGTAATGGCGAATTCAGCCCGCAGCTTGTCCTTGTCGGCGCGGAATTCGGCGAGCGTGACCGGGGTTGCCGCTTCGATCCGGCGCTTGGTCAGACGAACGGCGCGGCGCCAGAACGCCGGGCCGACGGCGATGGCAAACAGGGCCGCCGCAAGGAAGCCGAGCGTGAAATACATCGCATTTTCAATGACCATACGCCTCTCCCCTGGCGGGAAGCCCTGCCCATACTATGCCGCCGGGAAGCCCCCGACGCCACACCCTGTTGCAGGTAACCTTACTCGATCAAATCCGAAGCGTCATCTCACAGCTGTGACATGACCTGGACACCTCTCGCCCATCGGAACTGGTTGAGATCAGAATGGGTTCCAGGTCGGCTCGCGCGTGAAATTGAGATAGCCAACGGCAACGCCTGCCCGCAGCCCGACACCCGAGCTGATCGGCACCACGTAGACATCGTCGAGTTTGAGCGCCGTCATGCCGATGCCACCAACCGCAAAGATCGATCCCTCGACGCCCGGATAGCGGTCATAGATCGATTCCACCGAAGGCAGGTTGTAGACGAGCATCATAACCCGGCTGCCGTCGGCACCGATGTTGAGCCCCAGGCTCGGGCCCTGCCAGAACACCTGATGGGTCCCCGCATTGCGCGTATACATTGTCCCGTCGCCATATTTGGCGCCGATGAACAGGGCCCCACCACCCTCCTGGCCCAGAATATAGGCGTTTGGCTGGCCATACTGCTCGAAAGCCTGCTCGATCACCGAGGCCAGCCCCTGGGCAACGGACCCGAAGAACTGGTGCCCGGCCGAAAGGATTTCGTCGCTCGAATAGGTGTCCGACAGCGATCCCTGTTGGGCGTTGGCCGGTGCAGAGCCCAGGACAAGGCCCAGACCGAGAACCAGTGCTGCCAAGAAGCGATTCATCATCAAATTACATGCTCCCACTTCGCGCGTAAAAAATTCGCGATATGCGTCCCGGTTAACCAAGGCCAAACGGCCCTGCGCTAGGATCGACCAGTCCGCCCCCAACAGCATAGCGGTTCATTGAGCGATAATGCGGCAAATAGGTAAACAAATCTTAACCCTTACAAAGTCTTACACGACTTTCTGCCTGCTTTTTCTCGCCCTGTGCCTTGCCGCGGCGGCCCCCGCGCAGGAAAAGTCCATTATCACCAACGCTCTGACCGGCGTGGCGCTGTCGGGATTCGATCCTGTGGCCTATTTTACCGAAGATGCCGCCCTGCAGGGTTCTCCGGTCAACGAATTGGAGTGGAACGGGGTTTCCTGGTACTTCGTCTCCGCCGCCAACCGGGACATATTCGCCGCAAACCCGGAAATCTACGCGCCGATTTTCGGGGGCCATTGCGCCATGGCCATGGCCCGGGGACATCTTTCCGACGGCAATCCCCAGATTTTCCGTATAATCGGCGGACGGCTGATGCTGTTTTATTCCATCGGCAACCGCGCCGCCTTCGATATGGCGCCGGGCACCGCGCTGGCCACGGCGGCCGTCAACTGGGAGGCATTGCCCGACCGGCGTGCCGCCCAACATCGTTAGAGCTGGGCGACCGCACGACAAACTTGGCGTTGCCCTGCCCCACTTGCACAGTAAAGTGCTTTGAAAATTGATTCGAACAACGAAAAGCGAGAATTTGGCCATGACGAGCATTGTCGAACTGAGCGCGCCGGACCTTGCCGCATTGCTGTGCTCGCGTGTCTGCCACGACCTCATCAACCCCGTAGGCGCCATTGGCAATGGTCTTGAAGTGCTCGCCGACCCCACCCAGGTCGACATGCAGACCTTCGCCAAGGAACTGATCGAAAATTCGACCCGTCAGGCCCGCGCCAAGCTCGAATTCGCCCGCCTGGCCTTTGGCGCATCCTCGACCGCCGGCACCGAGATCGATACCCGCGAGGCCGATCGGGTCGCAACGCTTCTGATGGCCGGGGAAAAGGCCGACCTCGACTGGAAGGTCTCTCCCATGCTTTTGCCCAAGAACAAGGCCAAGCTGTTGCTCAACATGCTGCTGATCGCCACCCAGGGCGTTCCGCGCGGCGGCACGGTGACCGTCGAGGTGGAAGGCGAGGCAGGAGCCGAGAATTTCACCATTACCGCCACTGGCCCAAAAACCCTCATTCCCAATGCGGTGCAGAGCCTTCTTGCCGGCACGCCCGAAGAAGGCAGTGTCGACGCCCGCGGTATCCAGCCGTTTTACACCGGTGTGCTGGCCCGTCTGTCGCATATGGGGCTCAATCTTGCCCTCGACGGCGAAATCCTGCGCTTCACCGCCGATCCGCTCTCCCATACGATCGACTAGCCTGCCCGGCCCTGAGTGAGCCCAAATGGAGGACCGCGCCAGCAAAAATGGCGCACCTTTTCCATTCGCTAACCATTGTGGCGGTAAACTCATGGCGATCCCGGGCGCAAATCAGCCCGGAAGCTGAGGGACGGGCTCATGAAATCGTGTCTGATCGTTGACGATTCCAGCGTCATCCGCAAAGTCGCGCGGCGTATTCTAGAAGACATGGATTTCATCGTCGACGAAGCCGAGGACGGGCAGGAAGCGTATGAAAAATGCGCCCAGGAAATGCCCGACGTCATCCTGCTCGACTGGCAGATGCCGATCATGAGCGGACTTGAATTTCTCAAGGCCCTGCGCGGCTATAATGGCGGCGACAAGCCAAAGATCGTCTATTGTCTGGCCGAACGCGACATCGGCCACATCGCCATGGCCCGCAAGGCCGGCGCCAACGACCACATGCTCAAGCCCTTCGACCAGCAGATGCTGGAATCCAAGTTCCAGCCCTTCGTCTAGGGCACCGGGCTGGGAGATCGGCGCTACACACATGTGTGTGACGGGGCATGCCGCATCATCGCAAATTGCTGTATGCTCAATCCGTTGCGTTGCGCATACTGGTAACGCTCCGTGCAGCGCGGTGTGCCCGCGCCCGGGGGAAATGCGAGGCACCGCGCTCCTTGTGAACCGAGGAGATAAGCATGCCCGTGTCTTCCAACCCCGCCCTTGCCCAATCCCACACGTCCGAACGCGCCATCCGCACGATCTCGACCGGCGACGTTTTCAACGCCCTCGGCAAGGGCGTTTCCGATTTCTGGCGCCATCCATCCCATTACCTGTTTCTGGCTCTCATCTATCCCGCAGTCGGCATCGTGCTCGCCGTCTGGAGCGCCGGTGGCGCGACGTTTCCCCTGCTCTATCCCTTGGCGGCCGGGTTTGCGCTGATCGGCCCACTCGCCGCCATCGGTCTCTATGAGCTCAGCCGGCGCCGAGAACAGGGCGAAGACGACAGCCCCCGTCACGCCTTGAGCGTGCTCAAACACCCTGCGATCGGTTCGATTGTCATTCTGGGCGCAATGCTGGCCGTGGTCTTCGCGCTCTGGCTCACCGCGGCCAATGCCGTCTATGATGCCCATTTCGGGGCAAACCCGCCCGCAACGCTGATCGCGCTGCTCATCGAGACCTTCACCACAGCGCAGGGCTGGAGCCTTCTGGTCTGGGGCAATCTTGTCGGGCTCGGCTTTGCCTTTGTCGTCCTCGCCACAACGGCAATCGCGTTCCCGTTGCTCGTCGATCGCGGCGGAAGTGCTGGCGAAGCGGTTGCCGTTTCAGTGCGCGCCTTCACCACCAACCCGGTTCAGATGACAATTTTCGGTCTCGTGGTCGCGGTCACGCTCTTTGTCGCATCGATCCCGCTCTTTGTCGGCCTTGCCCTCGCTCTGCCCATGCTCGGACACGCGACCTGGCACCTCTACCGCAAGCTGGTGGTCTGAGCCCGCAACGAACAAGGCCCGTGCGAGGGGGATCGCACGGGCCTTTGAATTCAGCAGACTTGTCAGGGCCGATCAGGCGCTCTCGGCCAACTCGTTTTCGTCGGGCTCACGCAGCACATAGCCGCGGCCCCAGACGGTCTCGATATAGTTCTTGCCGGCCGTGGCCACCGAAAGCTTCTTGCGCAGCTTGCAGATGAACACGTCGATGATTTTCAGTTCCGGCTCGTCCATCCCGCCATAGAGATGGTTGAGGAACATTTCCTTGGTGAGCGTCGTACCCTTGCGCAGCGAGAGCAACTCGAGCATCTGGTATTCCTTGCCCGTCAGGTGCACGCGCTGACCACCAACTTCGACGGTCTTGGTATCGAGGTTGACGGAAAGATCGCCGGTGTTGATGACCGACTGCGCATGGCCCTTGGACCGGCGCACGATGGCGTGAATGCGGGCGACCAGTTCGTCCTTGTGGAACGGCTTGGTCATGTAATCGTCGGCGCCGAAGCCCAGACCGCGTACCTTGTCTTCGATCCCTGCCAGACCTGAGAGAATGAGGATGGGGGTCTGAACCTTCGCAACGCGCAGCGTGCGCAGCACTTCATACCCGCTCATATCCGGCAGATTGAGGTCAAGCAAAATGATGTCGTAATCATAGAGCTTGCCCAGATCGACACCTTCCTCACCGAGGTCGGTTGTGTACGCATTGAAACTCTCGGATTTGAGCATCAGTTCGATGCTCTGCGCTGTCGCGCTGTCGTCCTCTATCAAGAGCACACGCATGCCAATCCCCTTAAATCCAACAAGTCCCTGCTGGGACCGGGCGTTCAGCTCGATCCCGACGCCCTTAACCAAACCCTACTGGGTACGATTCGAAGCTACCGGTAATTAGTTAACAAAGTTTAATTCAGTCGGGCAATATGCGATTTGCATTAACTGAATAAGGTGTTAACTCATTGAAATACAAGGAAAAATGAAAAGAATTTTTCTTAATGCACAACGTTAAGAAAGCCCTTCAAGCGACTCTTGGGACTCATTGAACCGGGTCTGACAGGGGAAAGCGGACGCGCGCCGATGCGCAGCGAAAAAAATTGCTCAACTTTCGGCAATATCGCCATAACCTTAAGGATGAGTTACCAATGTGGCCAATTCTGGGTACGAATCATTTCCACTGGAGAGGCCGCGGTGCAGTCCCTGATCTCCGACATTGAAGCGATCGATGAGATCGAGGTCTTCGGACGCGTCAAGACGGTTCAGGGACTTCTGATCGAAGTCGTTGGCCCGGTGCGCGAATTGCGCGTCGGAGGCCGCGTGACCATCGAAACCCAGACCGGCTCCAACCTGGCCTGCGAAATCATCGGTTTTCGCGATGGGCTGGCACTCTGCCTGCCCTTCGGCCCTGTCGAGGGCGTAAGGCTCGGCTGCAAGGCGGTGTTTGCCGGCCATGACGGCGCCGCCTATCCTGACACCTCCTGGCTCGGTCGCGTCCTCAACGCCGAAGCCAGACCCATCGATGGTGGAGCGCCCCTGATGCGCGGCGCCGCGCCCTACGCGCTGCGCAACCTCCCCCTGCCCGCCCATGAGCGCGCCCGCGTCGGTGGCCCCATCGATCTGGGCGTGAGGTGCCTCAACACCTTCACCACCTGCTGTGACGGCCAGCGCATGGGAATCTTTGCCGGCTCGGGCGTCGGCAAATCGGTTCTCATGAGCATGCTGGCCCGTAACACCGACGTGGACGTCTCGATCATCGGGTTGATCGGCGAGCGCGGCCGCGAGGTCCAGGAATTCATCACAGAACAGCTCGGCGAAGAGGGCATGAAAAAGGCCATCGTCGTCGTCGCGACCTCCGATGAATCCGCCCTCATGCGCCGTCAGGCCGCCTATCTCACCCTCACCCTGGCCGAATATTTCCGCGACCAGGGCAAGCGCGTCCTGTGCATGATGGACAGCCTCACCCGCTTTGCCATGGCCCAGCGCGAGATCGGCCTTGCGACGGGCGAACCGCCCACCGCCAAGGGCTACCCGCCAACCGTCTTCACAGAATTGCCACGTTTGTTGGAACGCGCCGGTCCCGGCCTGGTTAATTCGGGCTCTGTTACCGGTCTATTTACCGTTTTGGTAGAAGGTGACGATCACAACGAGCCCATTGCGGACGCCGTGCGCGGCATTCTCGATGGTCACATTGTGATGGAGCGATCCATTGCCGAACGGGGACGCTATCCTGCCGTCAATGTTCTTCGCTCCGTCTCGCGCACCATGCCCGGATGCGTGCCGGAAGAGTTCCGGCCCACTTTGAGCAAGGCGCGCGAACTGATGTCGGTTTACGCCGACATGGAGGAACTGATCCGGCTGGGGGCTTACCGGAAAGGATCGGATCCCAAGGTTGACCGCGCCATCGCGCTCAGCCCGGCGCTGGAGGCGTTTTTGAGCCAGCGATCGGACGAGCGGACCAATATCGCCGACGGCTACAATCTGCTGGCGACGATTCTGGGAACGGCGGCGGCGGGGGATACGGCTTGATGAGTAAGGAGTACAAGTCATGAAGTCCAAGAGCGCGAGCCTGATCCGACTCAAGAAGTTTCAGGTGGACGAGAAGCGCCGTCAGGTCCTCCAGATCGAGACCATGGTCGCCGATTTCGAGCGCATGGCCGCCGAACTCGACCAGCAGATCGATATCGAGCACAAAAAGACCGGCATTTCCGATGTCGCCCATTTCGCCTATTCGACATTCGCCAAGGCTGCCATCACCCGCCGCGACAATCTCTTGACCTCGGCCGGGGACATGAAGGGCAAGCTCGAAGCTGCCCAGGACGAACTCGCCGAAGCCATCGAAGACCTCAAAAAGGTCGAACTGCTCGATGCGCGCGAACACCAGCGCGAAAAAGACGAGCAGCAAAAGCGCGAACAGGCAGAATTCGACGAAATCGGGCGCCTGCGCTACCGCCGCTAACCCGGGAAGACGTCATGGATTTCGATGACGTCTTTGCAATTGCCTCAACCTTCCCCGGCGTCGTTCGATCGACCAGCTACGGCACACCTGCGATCAAGCTCGGCACCAAATTCCTGCTCCGCGAGCGCGAACCGGGAATTCTCGCCCTTCAGCGCCCCTCGATCGACGAACGCGACATGTTGATCGAAGCCGATCCCGACCTTTTCTTCATCACCGATCATTATCGCGACTATCCCTACGTCCTGATCCGCATGGATCGCCTTGAGCCCGACCATTTCCGCGCCCTCTTTGAAACGATTTGGCGCGAAAAGGCGACCAAAGCACAGATTTCGGCCTATAATCGCTGATACTCGCGCAATGATACCGCCAATATCAGCTTGACGGGCGCAATAATTTTCTATTCCCTCGAACGACAACGAACCATTCGACCTCTCAGGAGATGGCCAGCCATGTTCGTCTCGGTGTTTGACGTGTTCAAGGTCAGCGTCGGGCCCTCATCGTCCCACACCATGGGACCGATGCTCGCCGCCGCCCGTTTTCTCGATACGATCCGCACCGTCGAAGCGCTCGAAGCTGCGCGCCTGCAAATCACCCTTTACGGCTCGCTCGCCTTCACCGGCGTCGGCCATGGCACCAATGCCGCCGTCCTTGCCGGTTGCCTCGGTTTCGAACCCGAAACCTACGACAGAGGCAAAGTCGATACCGCGCTTGCCGAACTCGCCACCCGCAGGACCATTGAACCCGCTCCCGGACGAACCATCGCGCTCGATCCTGAGGCGGACCTGATTATCGACCGCAAGACACGCCTTGAAACCCACCCAAACGGCATGCGCTTCGCCCTGCTCGATGCCGGTAAAAAGATCGTCGCCGAGGAAACCTATTTCTCTATCGGCGGCGGCTTTGTCAAAACGCTCGCCGAAATCGAGGCTGGCGATATGCCGGCCACCCCGGCCGACGACGTCCCCTTCCCCTTTGCCAATGCCGATCAGATGCTCGAGATGGGCGCTGCCGCCAATCTCTCGATCGCCGAAATGAAGCGCCGCAACGAATGCGCACGGCTCGACGGTGAGGCCTTCTCAGAACGCCTCATCGGCATCTGGGACGTCATGGACGCCTGCATTACCCGCGGCCTCGACGCCACTGGCGAACTTCCCGGCGGCCTCAAGGTCAAGCGCCGCGCCCGTGCCATTTTCGAAAACCTTTCCGGCAAGGCCGGCGCCAACGACATGCCGCTCCATTCGGCCATCGACTGGCTTTCGGCCTACGCAATGGCGGTCAACGAGGAAAACGCCGCCGGCGGCCAGGTCGTAACCGCCCCCACCAATGGCGCGGCGGGCGTTTTCCCCGCCGTCCTGCGCTACTATATCTCCCATGTGCCAGGCGCCACGCGCGAAAAAATCCCCGAAATGCTGCTGGTTGGTGCGGCCATTGGCGGTCTCATCAAATACAACGCCTCGATCTCGGGCGCCGAAGTGGGCTGCCAGGGCGAAGTGGGCTCCGCCTCGGCCATGGCCGCTGCCGCTCTCTGTTCAGCGCTCGGCGGCACCAACGCCCAGATCGAAAACGCCGCCGAAATCGCTCTCGAACACCATCTGGGCATGACCTGCGACCCCATAAAGGGCCTCGTCCAGGTCCCCTGCATCGAGCGCAACGGACTTGGCGCGGTGAAAGCCGTCGCCGCCGCGTCCCTTGCCATGCAGGGCGACGGCAGCCACATCGTACCCCTCGACGCCTGCATCGAAACCATGCGCCAGACCGGCAAGGACATGGACGAACGCTACAAGGAAACCTCGCTCGGCGGACTGAGCGTCGCCGTACCCGATTGCTAGAGCGTGTCCAGCAAAAGTGGAAACGGTTTTGCGGTTCGGACACGCGACAAAACAAGGACTTAGAGCCAAGGATTTGATTCAATCAAATCCTGAACGGCTCTAGAGTGCGATCAACAAAAACGCTACTCGCCCACCACCGCGATCTCGCGCACCATTTCTCCGGTTTCCCCATCGAAAATCCGGATCGCCTGCCCGCTTTCCGCGCCGTAAGTGACCGTCACCAGCCCGTCCTGCACCTGTGCCGAAATCACCTGCGCCCCTTCGGGCAAGGCGATCGATTGCAGTGCATACTGGTCGGTCACATCACTTCCCATGGTGGCCAGACGATAGACAACCGCCAGTACAACCGCCATAAACCCCACCATCATGACGAGCATGGACAATCCCGCCCGCCGGCGGGCTTTTGCCATCACCGCCTCGGCCTCCGGGCTCAGGGGCTCGTCCTTGTCGAAATTGGTTTGAGGATCGGTCATGGCGGGCAGTCAGCTCCAACAGGATAGGCACGACGCCACCGTCCTCGAACCTGAGGCCGGAACGCGGCTCGATGCATTTCTGGCGGCCCGTTTCCCCCTGTTTTCCCGCAACCGCATCAAGGACTTGATCCTTTTGGGCGCGGTCAGCGTGGATGGGACGACCAACGATGTGCCCAAATATCGCGTCAGGACCGGCGAGTCCATCACTCTCGCCGCCCCCGAGCCCGTCGAGGCCGAACCCCAACCCCAGGATATCGCACTCAATATCCTGTTCGAGGACCAATATCTCATCGTGATCGACAAGCCCGCCGGCATGGTGGTCCATCCCGCACCGGGCAATGAGGACGGCACGCTGGTCAACGCCCTCATCCACCATTGCGGCGACAGCCTGCGCGGCATCGGCGGGGTCAAGCGCCCCGGGATCGTTCACAGGCTCGACAAGGACACCTCGGGCGTCATGGTCGCCGCCAAGACCGAGCAGGCCCATAACGGGCTCGCCGCCCAGTTCGCCGACCATGGCCGCACCGGTCCTCTCGAGCGTGCCTACACCGCCTTTGTGTGGGGCATCCCCAACCCGCTGGTCGGCACTGTCGAAACCATGATCGGGCGCGACCCTCACAACCGCCTCAAGCAATCGGTCCTGCCGCGCGAAGGCCGCGAGGCCATCACCCATTTTCGCGTCGAGGGCCGCTTCAATGACCAAAAATGGTCCATCGCCCAGGTCAAATGCCAGCTCGAAACCGGCCGCACCCATCAGATCCGCGTGCACATGGCCCATATCGGCCATCCTCTGATCGGCGACGGGGTTTACGGGTCGGCATTTGCAACAAAGATCAATACGGTGCCCCAGGATATCGGGCACACCATCAAGTCCTTGAACCGGCAGGCCCTTCACGCCGCGATCCTTGGCTTTGCCCATCCCGTGACCGGCCAGACCCTCAGGTTTGAAAGCCCACTTCCCCCCGAGCTTGCCGACCTCGCAACTAAGCTCGCCCCCTATGCATTATAGGGTTGGAACATCGGTCACCAAACCATGCAGTCCGCGAATACCATATTTTCGCGGAGCAGGGGTGTAATCGCCCAATTCAGACCTATATTGGCTCCGATTATGTCCGCAAACGTGCCGTAAAGGGCGTCGGTGCGGACCACAACCCGCCGGAGATATCCGGGGGTTTACGAGAGGGGGTGCTAGAAATGGCCCAATCCAATCTTCCTGTCTTGAGTTCCGAAGACGGCCTCAATCGCTATTTGCAGGAAATCCGCAAGTTTCCCATGCTTCACCCTGACGAGGAGTTCATGCTCGCCAAGCGGTACAAGGAGCATTCCGATCCCCAGGCGGCCCAGAAACTCATTACGTCCCATCTGCGGCTCGTGGCCAAGATCGCCATGGGCTATCGCGGCTATGGCCTGCCTATTTCCGAAGTGATCTCGGAGGGCAATGTCGGCCTTATGCAGGCGGTCAAGCGTTTCGAGCCCGACAAGGGCTTCCGTCTGGCCACCTATGCCATGTGGTGGATCCGCGCCTCGATCCAGGAATATGTCCTGCGCTCGTGGTCTCTGGTCAAGATCGGCACCACCGCCGCCCAGAAGCGTCTGTTCTTCAACCTGCGTCGGCTCAAGGGCCAGATTGCCGCGCTCGACGACGGCAGCCTCCATCCCGACCAGATCAAGCAGATCGCCACGACCCTCAACGTGACCGAGGACGATGTGGTCTCGATGAACCAGCGCCTCACCGGCGATGCCTCGCTCAACGCGCCCATGCGCGCCGACGAAGGCACCAGCCAATGGCAGGACTGGCTGATCGACGATGTGCCCGATCAGGAAGAAGTGCTGGGCCAGAGCCAGGAATATGACGAACGCATGGGGCTTCTCGAAGGCGCCATGGAAGTTCTCAACGACCGCGAAAAGGCGATCTTTAAGGCCCGCCGCCTGCAGGAAAGCCCCTCAACGCTCGAAGAACTGGCCCAGGAATACGACGTCTCACGCGAGCGGATCCGCCAGATCGAGGTCCGCGCTTTTGAAAAGGTGCAGGACGCCGTCAAGGAAGCCGCACGGAGCCAGGCCGCGCATTGACGCGCGGCCCGGTTTCCCCCATTGAGCGGGCTCGCAAACCCACCGAAAGATAAAATCGGACCGGCCCAACGGCCGATCCGTCCCCAATGATCGATATTGCTATCGTTGCAGGTCTGATCCTGCTCAATGGCGTCTTCGCACTGTCCGAACTCGCCATCGTGTCCGCAAGCAAACCGCTACTGCGATCAATGGCCGAACGGGGCCAGCCCGGCGCTTCGGCAGCCGTGAAACTGGCTGAAAACCCCGGCCGCTTTCTCTCCACGGTCCAGATCGGCATTACCCTGATCGGCATCGTGGCGGGTGCGTTTTCCGGCGCCACGCTCGGCGGGGTGCTCGTTAGGATTCTCATCGATACGGGTCTGCCAGGCCCGGTTGCCTCGGCCCTGGGGTATGGTGGCGTGGTTGCCATCATCACCTACCTCTCCGTGGTCGTGGGCGAACTGGTTCCCAAACAGCTTGCCCTGCGCAACCCGGAACGGGTGGCATGTATTATCGCCCGGCCCATGCAGATCCTTTCCCGGATCGCCGCGCCGGCGGTCTGGCTCCTTGATGCGTCGACACGACTGGTCCTGCGAATGCTCGGCCGCAGCGATACCGGAGAAGACCTCGTCACCGAGGAAGAGATCAAATCCATGGTCGCCGAGGCCGCAGAAACCGGTGTCATCGAGCGCGACGAAAAGCGCATGATTGCCGGCGTGTTGCGTCTCTCGGACCGCAGTGCCCGCTCCATCATGACCCCGCGCACCGATGTCGAGATGCTCGACTTCGACGATGATTTCGAGACAATTCGCGCAAAACTGACCCAGGCCCGTCATTCGCGCCTGCCGGTTTCGAGCGGTGAGTTCGACAACATCATCGGCGTTCTCGTCGTGCGCGATTATCTTGCCGCCCAACCCGCCGACCATGCAGCGCTGCGGAAATTGTTGCGCAAACCCCAGATCGTTCCCGACACTGTAGGCGCCCTCGACGTGCTCGACCTGCTGCGCCGCGCCGATTTCCCCCTTGCATTGGTCCTTGACGAATATGGTCATTTCGATGGCCTGGTAACGCCCACCGACCTGCTCGAAGCTATCGCCGGCGTGTTCCGCTCCGACCTCGAAGACGGTGAAACCGACGAGGCCGTCCAGCGCGAAGACGGCTCGTGGCTTCTGGCCGGCAGCCTGATGATCGATGATCTGTCCGACCGCCTCGGCCTGACCCTGCCCGCGCATCGTGACTATCAGACGCTTGCTGGCTTTGTCATCGATCACCTCCAGCATATTCCCAAAACCGGCGAGGTGCTCGAAGCAGGAAACTGGCGGCTTGAAGTGGTCGATATGGACGGTCATCGGGTCGACAAGGTTCTCGCATCGCCGATGATCGGCCGCTAAATGTGGTGTCTCAACAGGGTCAGGCGACGAACCGGGACGGCTCTGATCCTGGCCAGGAGCGAACAAGGCAATGGCAGCCCGAGACCTTCGAGCTGCCATTTTTCCAGTAAGGGCGAGGCCGGCTAGCGATCGTCGCCATCGTTATCGTCGTCGTCGTCGTCGTCATCATCATCATCACGGTCGCCGCCCCAGCCGCCACCGTGGTCATCGTCGTCATCATCATCACGACCGCCACCCCAGCCACCGCCATGATCGTCGTCATCGTCATCATCACGGCCACCGCCCCAGCCGCCGCCGTGGTCATCGTCGTCATCATCATCACGGCCACCGCCCCAGCCGCCGCCGTGGTCGTCGTCGTCATCATCATCACGGCCACCGCCCCAGCCGCCGCCGTGGTCGTCATCGTCATCATCATCATCGCGGCCACCGCCCCAGCCACCGCCGTGGTCGTCATCGTCATCATCATCGCGGCCGCCACCCCAGCCGCCGTGGTCGTCATCGTCATCATCATCGCGGCCGCCACCCCAGCCACCGCCGTGGTCGTCATCGTCATCATCATCGCGGCCGCCGCCCCAGCCGCCGCCGTGGTCATTGCCTCCACCGTGATGACCGCCACCGCCGTGATGGCCGCCCCCGCCGTGGTGGCCGCCCCCGCCGTGGTGGCCGCCCCCGCCGTGGTGGTGGCCGCCGCCATTACCGCCGCCATTACCGCCGCCATTGCCAGCGCCGCCGTTGCCGCCGTTACCGCCATTGCCCTCGCCACCGTTGCCAGTACCGCCATTACCACCGTTGCCAGTTCCGCCGTTACCACCGTTGCCAGTGCCGCCGTTACCGCCGTTGCCAGTGCCGCCGTTACCACCATTCCCGCTGCCACCATTGCCGGCGCCACCGCCATTGCCCGTGTTGTCGTCATCGCGGTTGCGGTTACGATCATAATTGCGTTCATCATCGTCTTCATCGGCGTTCGATGAGCCAATCGCTGCAACAGGGATCTGATCGATACACATGGCAG
Source organism: Pelagibacterium nitratireducens (assembly GCF_037044555.1). Lineage (NCBI taxonomy): Bacteria > Pseudomonadati > Pseudomonadota > Alphaproteobacteria > Hyphomicrobiales > Devosiaceae > Pelagibacterium > Pelagibacterium nitratireducens. The sequence goes on along the minus strand of NZ_CP146275.1, from coordinate 935,896 downwards.
CGGCGATCTCGAGAAGCTGCAGTTGAGCTCCAGCATCGACATCCATCGCAATTGCAAGTGTTACGACCGCATCAGCCGCCTCGATGCAGATCGGCTGTGGCACAACCGCGCCGTTGCCGGCTTGCGCAATCGAAAGTGCAAGTTGGACAATGTCGGCATCCCGAGCGGCGCCGGGAGCGCGTGAATCGAGAAACGACTGAACAACAAGATCGCACTGCCCGATCTCGGTTTCCAATGAGACGGGACAGAGACTCGCCGCTCCGGCAACTGTCAAAACCTGCTGCGCCTGAACCGGAAAAATGCTACTCAACAGCGCGCCGGCGGCAAGTGCCGTGCTGGCGACATACGCAAACTTCTTAGTCATGATGGATCGATCCCACAAGGTTAACTGAACGTTAACTTGCGAAACTACTTGCGGAGACCTGAGCGCAACGTGACTTTTCTCAAATAAACGACTTTAAATTATCGCGCTCCAATATGAGCAGCCACGGGTCGTCCCCGGCGCTGTCCACCTCGATGCAGATCTCCCGCGCCTCCGCACGGTTTGAAGTGCCGATCGTTTTCCCCTGAACCAGTTCCAGACCATCGAGCCCATAGCGCAACCCCAACGAACGGGCAAAGCGGGTCCGTCCGAGCGGATAGACCGAAACGCGCGCGCCGACATCGATCTCAAACCGGATCGAACCGGAAACGCCCAGCGCCAGGTCGTATCCGTCTATCAAGATGATCCGCCGCTCGGCCGCATGACGTGCAACCGCATGCAGCGCCGCCAGCGTGTGATCGAACCGCCCGCCGGTCATTCCCAGCGCCAGCGTCACCGGCGCGCGCGTCGAATAGAGACATTTCTCGAAATCGGTGGTGTCCTGTTCGGACAATGCCAGGATCCTGGTTTCAGCCGGAAACCGTGTCCGGTCGGAAACCGAGTCCATGTCCCCGATCACGGCATCGGGCACCAGCCCCGCCGCCATCAATATGTCCCCGCCCCTGTCAGCGCCCACCAGCCCCGCAGCCTGTTTGGCCAGCGCGGCCAGCATGCCGGGGTCGACCTCTCCTCCGCCAACGATCAGCAAAGGACCTTCGAACACCATTGGCGTCCCGTTTTCCCCCGCGCCGTCTTGCACTGGACCTTGCACGCCTATAGTGTCGCCTCGTCTCGCTGGGGTGTCCGTCCGAAAGGATGGGCTGAGAAAAACCCATAGAACCTGAACCAGGTCATGCTGGCGGAGGAAGTTCGAGATGGCAAGAGCCACCGATGGCTCTTCCATTTGAAATCTTTCCCCTAATCCATGGCCGCAAACTTGGCTCGGCGCCAGCAAAACCATTGGTTTTGCACGCCCCAACAATGAGGAAACTCATGATCGCTTCCGTAAGGACGAGCCTGTGCGCGGTTGTGCTCGGAGCGCTCGCGCTCCCGGCCATCGCCCAGGACAATCCAACGCTCACCGTTTACACCTACGACGCCTTTGCCGCCGATTGGGGCCCCGGCCCTGCGCTCAAGCAAGGCTTTGAGGCCCAGTGTGAGTGCACACTCGATTTCGTTTCGGCCAATGATTCAATCTCGGCCCTGCGCCGCGCCCAGCTTGAGGGCGATGCGACTGATGCCGACATCATTTTAGGGCTCGATACCGCCACCATCGGAGAAGGCAAGGCGACCGGCCTGTTCACCGAGCACCAGCTCGACCTTCCCGATTTCGACATCCCGCTCGAATGGACCGACGATGTCTTTGTCCCCTTCGACTACGGCTATTTCGCCTTTGTCTACGACAGCCAGTCCCTCTCGACACCGCCCACAAGCTTTGAGGAACTGATCGCGTTGCCCGACGATTTCAAGATCGTCATTCAGGATCCCCGCTCGTCCACCCCCGGGCTTGGCCTGATCCTTTGGATCAAGGCGCTTTATGGCGAGGGGGCCGTCGATATCTGGGAGGGCCTCGCGCCGCACGTTCTTACGGTCACCAGCGGCTGGTCGGAATCCTACGACCTGTTCCTCTCGGGAGAAGCCGATATGGTGCTCTCCTACACCACCTCACCCGCCTATCACCTCATTGCCGAGGATGAAGACCGCTATCGCGCCGCCAGGTTCGACGCGGGCCATTACACCCAGATCGAAGTCGCCGGCATCCTGGCCTCCAGCCCCAATCAGGAGCTGGCCCGCGACTTCCTCGCCTATCTCGTTACCCCCGAGGGGCAGGCTCCGTTGCCCGAAACCAACTGGATGTATCCAGTGCTCGAACCCCAAGGCGGGCTCAATCCCGGCTTTGCCGAAATGATCGATCCCCAACCCGCGCTTCTGCTCGACGCCGAGGAGGTCACCGCCAACACCCGGGCGTGGATCGAGGAAGCCTTTTCGACGCTGAGGTAAAAAATTGGCCGGGATTCCCTCCAACTGGCGTCCCGGCCGTCGTTACGTCGGCGCATCGGTTGCCGCCACCGTCGCCTTGCTCATCGCTGCCCTGCTGATCGCCCTTTGGGTGGCCGGGCAGCGCTTTGCGACCACCGGCTCCAGCGTCACCGACATCGGCTATCTGCTGGCAACCTCGGCCACTCAGGCCGCCCTTTCAACGGTTCTGTCGATCCTGACCGGCATGGCGCTGGCCTGGACACTCGACCGACTGCGCTTTGCCGGCAGGAGCATCGTCATCGGCCTGCTTTCGACGGCGCTGGTCATGCCCTCCCTCGTCATCGTTTCGGGCCTGCTCGCCATCTGGGGCCGCAATGGCTGGGTCAATGTCCTGCTCGCCCCGCTGGGGCTGGAAACCGGCTCTTCGATCTTCGGGCTCGGCGGCATCATTGCGGCCCACGTCGTTCTCAATGGCGCCTTTTCCGCCCGCATCTTCATCGACAGGCTGGCCGCCATCCCCTCCGAAAAGCTCAAGCTCGGCCGCAGCCTGGGGTTGGGCCCGCTCCAGCGCTTCACTATAATCGATTTGCCCACCCTCGCCGCCTCGATCCCCGGTGTGGCCGCCACCATCTTTCTTTTGTGCTTCACAAGCTTTCCCATCGTCCTCACCCTGGGGGGCGGGCCGGCCAACCAGACCCTCGAAGTGGCCATTTATCAGGCCGTACGTCTCGATTTCGATCTCGGCGCCGCCGTCAGCCTCGCCATCGTGCAACTGGTCGTCTGCGCGGCCATCATCATCCCCGCCTCGACCCTCTCGCCTGCCGCCAGCCTGTTCGGTGCCCAAAGCCATATCCACTGGCCCGAACGCCGCTGGCTCGCCGCTGCGCAGCGGGTCGTGCTCGCCATCCTTCTCGCCGGCTTTCTTGCCCCCCTGATCGCGGTTCTCGCCGAAGGCTTCGGAGCCATCGCAAATGTTCTGGTCCAAGCCACTTTCTGGCAGGCCGCTCTGACCAGTCTGGTGATCGGCACGCTCAGCGCGCTGCTCGCCATCGCCCTGGGCCTTGCCCTTGGCATGGCCCGCGCCTTGCAGGCCAGAGGTTCGCTCTGGCGCGCCGTGCTCGGCTTTCCGGTCTTTGCCTACCTCGCCGTCCCCGCTGTTGTGCTCTCGCTGGGCTTTTTCCTGCTCGCCCGGCTCACCGGCCTTGCCCCCGCCGCCGTCGCTCCGATTGTTTTGATCCTGGCCAACGCGCTTTTGGCCCTGCCCTTCGTCTTTGCCACCATCGCCCCGCCGCTCGAAGCGCTCACCCGGCGTCACCATCGCGTCATCCGCGCGCTCGGCATCTCGTCTTTCAGGCAATGGAGTCGCATCGAATGGCCCCTGCTCGGCCAGCCCGTCGGCTACGCCCTGGCCATCGCGTTTGTCTTTTCGCTGGGCGATCTGGGCGTCATATCGCTGTTCGGAACGTCCGAATTTTCCACCCTTCCCTGGCTGATGTATCGTGCCCTGGGCGCCTATCGCACCAATGACGCCGAGGCCATCGCAGCGGTACTGCTGATTGTCAGCGTCGCCGCCTTCATCCTCATCCCCAAACTGTTCGAGAAGCTGACAAATGCTCGAAATTGACCGGCTGACCTTCAGCTATGACGGCGGCGACACCGGCTTTGCCTTCGACATGCGTATCGGACCCGGCGAGATCGCCGGTCTGGTCGGCCCTTCGGGCGCCGGCAAATCGACCCTGTTCGACCTGATCGCCGGCTTTCTCGAACCGATCTCGGGCGATATTGCGCTTTCCGGCCGCTCGATATTGGGCCAGCCGCCCGAAGACCGGCCTGTTTCCATCCTGTTTCAATCGGACAATCTGTTCGACCACCTCTCCACCGGCGCCAACGTTGCGCTGGGCCTGGGCAGCGCCGCCAGGGCGACAGACGAAAGGGTGACCGAAGCCCTCGCCCAGATGGGCCTTTCGGCCATGATCGGGCGTCGTGCCGCGCAACTTTCGGGCGGCCAGAAGCAACGCGTCGCGCTGGCCCGCACCCTTTTGCGCAACCGGCCCGTCCTGCTGCTCGATGAACCCTTTACCGGCCTGGACAACCAAACCGCCGCCCCCATCCGCGATCTTGTCCGGCATATGGTGCGCGCCAACAATTGGCACGCCATCGTGGTTTCCCATCAGTCCCAAGACATAGAAACCATGGCCGACAGCACATACCGGATCGAAAACGGCCGCACGAAATTGATCTGAAGCGGTTCTACCCGCCCGCCGCCTCGGCTGGAGTGTCCTCCTCGACCACCGGTTCGGCGTCGGTCCCCGACGCGGCATCGAGCGCGGACCACGCCTCTAGAACATCGTCAAAGATCGCATCACCATCTTCGCCCTTTTCGAGGGTCAGAATAGCGCGGCGGCCGGTACCATAGACCATGGCCAGATCGATCCATTCGCGGTTCTCGAGCAGGTTGAGGTTGTTTTCGACGTCGAGGTCGCTGGCGCTCGACAGCGCGAACAGAAACGAGTTGCCCACGATGCGCGCCGATGCCCCTGTCAGCGGCTGGCCCTGCACCAATTCCTCGTTCTTGAGCAGAACGCCCGGCAGATTGGCAATCGATCCGCCCACAAAGCTGTCGGAAACCGTGAAATTGACTTCCATGAGGTGGCTGGCCGGCAGGTTGTCGTCCGCATTGCGGCGCAACAACACTTCAACATCCAGATTACGTGCCGGAATCGAGGCCTCGGCGACGATGGTTGGGTGTCCCAACTCGTCGGTCCCGCGCGACCATTCAACGCCGCCCGTATAAGGCACGGCGCCCGCTGCTCCGCCGGCCTGCTCCTCGAGCAGCAATGACTGTGGCCCTTCGGTGGCCGCTATTGCGGCACCGGGCTCGTCCTCACCATCACCGTCCGCACTCGGGGGCGTTTCAGCTTCCGCCGGCAGTCGGTCCTCGAAAGTGACCTCGGGTTCCGTCGGTGCTGTCGAGGGCGTTTCGGTTTCGGTGAAGGGAAGCTCCTCGCCCGGCATGGGTGAACCGTCCACTTCGCCTTCCGTGCTCGGCACATCCGGCGTGGTGTTGACAGCGGCCGGCGTTTCGGCCGGAGCCGGCTCTTGCGGCACGTCCGCATCGGCGACTTCGGTCGTCTCGGGCGCATCGTTCTGGGCAAAGATGGCATTGAGGTCGACAAACCCTTCCCGCCAGGCCCAATACCCCGCCAGGCCGCCACCACCAAGAAGCAGGACGGAAATCAGAAGGAAGATCGTAAAGGCGCCAAAGCCGCCCCGCCGCTCGGGATTGTCATCGTCGCCGGTTTCGTTGTGAGCTTCGGCTGCGGCGCCGCCCTCCGCCTCATCGGCACCGGTTGCTTCGCCACGCGCTTCGCGGTCGAGCGCTGCAATCGCCCGGTCGATGGCGACCTGCGCATCGGAAACTTCCGGACGTGCCAGAATGCCGGGCTCGAGTTCAACCTCACGAACGCTCGACATCGCCGGCTCCGGCTGAGCGACCGCCTCCTGCGTCCCACTCAGCGGACGTCCGTGCAGATCGACCAGCGGTGCACCGCTCCGGGGCTGGGCGTCAGCCTCCGAAACTATGAAATGCTTTTCCTCGGCTTCCGAAGCGGCATGGTCCTCCGGTTCGGCCACCGGCACAAACGGGACGATCCGCTCATCGCCTTCGGGCTCGGTCGTCGACGGCTCGGTATCTTCGGGTTCACCCGCGGCCCGTTCCGCAGAAGCGATGATGTCCTCGATCGAACCAGGCCGGAACGATTCAGTTTCGGGCTCGGGCTCGGGCTGGTCAACCGTTTCGACGGTCTCGTTCTCGACGGTTGAAGAACCGTCCTCGTCCGGCGAAAACATCGGAGCAGGCTCGGCCGAAAACTGATCGTCGTCCGCAGGCCCCTCCTCCGCATCGCCTTCCCGCCACTCGGGCTCCGCCGCAGCCACTTCGGGCTCGTCCACCCCGGGTTCGACGGTTTCGACTTCAGTCATCTCGGGCTCGGCGACAAAATCGTCGGCCGGAGGTGAAACAAAGCCGTCGCTTTCGATATCGGCGGGCTCGATTTCAGGCTCTGGCTCAGCTTCGTCCACGGCCACAGCGTCGTCGCGGTCATCGAACGCCGCGACCGGCTCACCGGTCACATCCTCGACTTCGGAGAAATCCTCGGACTGATCTTCAGGCTCGGTTTCCTCGACAGCCCGGAACCGTCCCAGAAGACGCTCGGTCGCTTCGTGCTCGACCTCACGAATGCAATCTTCGAGGTTGAGCCGGTGGGTCGTGATCTCGCGAGCAGGCAAGGGCGGATCGATGGCGCGCAATTGCGCTACAAGTGCACTGCGCGCCTTTTCGTAAACCGCCCGGCGATTTGCCCCGGTATTGTCGGGCAGGGCATCGATCGCCTTGCGCAAGAGTTCACGATAGTCGGCCATATCTACTCAACATCACTTGTTGCCGGCATTAGTCAAAGTTGTTTTTAAACAAGAAAATTCAATCTTGAAACGGGTCCTGGACCAAAATCGTGTCTTCGCGTTCAGGGCTTGTGGAGAGCATGGCCACACTCGCGCCGATCAGCTCCTCGATACGCCGCACATATTTGATCGCCTGAGCGGGCAATTCGGCCCAACTGCGGGCGCCTGCGGTCGTTTCTTTCCAGCCATCAAGCGTTTCATAAATTGGCTTGACTCGACTTTGTGCCCCCATTGAGGCGGGCAGATAATCTATTTTCTGCCCGTCGAGCTCATACCCCACGCAGACCTGAATTTCGTCCAGCCCATCGAGCACGTCGAGCTTGGTCAGCGCGATGCCGTGAATGCCCGAAGTGCGCACTGTCTGGCGCACGATCACCGCGTCAAACCACCCGCAACGCCGCTTGCGTCCGGTCACAACCCCGAACTCGTGCCCCTTCTCGCCGAGGAACTGGCCGATCTCGTTGTCCTGCTCGCTGGGGAACGGACCTTCGCCGACCCGGGTCGTATAGGCCTTGGTGATCCCGAGCACATAATCGATTGCCGCCGGCCCCAGTCCCGAGCCGGGCGCCGCCTGCCCGGCCACCGTGTTCGAGGATGTGACGAACGGATAGGTGCCGTGATCATTGTCGAGCAGAGCGCCCTGCGCACCCTCGAACAGAATGCGCTCGCCGCGCTTGCGCCGCTCGTCGAGCAGCTCCCACACCCGATCCATGAACGGCAGGATGTCGGAGGCCACCGCCATCAGTTCATCATGGATTGCCTGCGCCGAAATCTCGACAGCCCCCATGCCGCGCCGCAGCGCGTTGTGGTGGGTCAGGAGCCGCTCGATCTTGTCCATAAGCGTTTCGGGTTCGGCCAGGTCGCAAACCCGGATCGCCCGGCGGCCCACCTTGTCCTCATAGGCCGGCCCGATCCCGCGCCGTGTCGTGCCGATCTTGAGCCCGGAATTGGAATCCTCGCGCAGCGCGTCGAGTTCGCGGTGCAGCGAAAGGATCAACGGTGCGTTCTCGGCGATGCGCAAAACCTCCGGCGTCACCGAAATCCCCTGTCCGGCAATCTTTGCGACCTCGGCAACGAAATGATGCGGATCGACAACGACGCCATTGCCGATCACCGAAAACTTGCCGCGCACCAACCCTGAGGGCAGCAGCGAAAGCTTGTAGCTCACCCCGTCGATGACCAGCGTATGGCCGGCATTGTGTCCGCCCTGATAGCGCACCACAACGTCGGCACGCTCGGAAAGCCAGTCAACGATCTTGCCCTTGCCTTCGTCGCCCCATTGCGAGCCGACCACCACAACATTCGCCATTTACGCCAGTTTCCCTTTCGTGTGCGCCACGTTCCCACCTGTCGGTGGGGTCGCCCGCAGCAGAAATCTCTGTTTCACCGCAAGCCAAAACGCTGATAAGTCCGGGTTCTATAAAGTACAAGGCCCGTTATGACAAAGTCCCCTGCCTCGCTCTCTTCGCCATCCAATCCATTGACGCGGCTCATGGGCCAGCCTTACCTGCTTTTGACCCTCTCCGCGCTGTTCTGGGGCGCCAATATCATTGCGGGGAAAATGGCCATTGGCGAGCTCGACCCTTATGCGCTTTCGGTCATGCGCTGGCTTGTTGCCTTTGTCATCATCGCGCCCTTCGCCTGGACCAGCCTGCGCGCCGAATGGGCCGAAATCCGGCGCGGATGGGGCTGGCTGGCCTTTTATGGCGTTCTCGGTTTCACCAGCTTCAACGTGCTGCTCTATGCAGCGACCACCCACACCGCCGCCGTCAATGTCGCCATGATCCAGGCGGCCATCCCTGTTCTGGTCATGGTCGGCAATTTCGCGATCTTCCGCGTCCGCGCTTCCGGGCTCCACATCGTGGGCGTGGTGCTCACCATCTACGGGGTCATCCACGTCGCAACCCATGGCAGTCCGCTCCGGCTGGTCGGGCTCGACGTCAATATCGGCGATGCCATGATGCTGCTTGCGGCACTGTTTTACGCGCTCCACTCGCTCATGCTGCGCTACAAGCCGAAAATCGGATGGCTCAGTTTTATCGCCTGCACAAGTTTTTTCGCCATGCTCGCCGCATGCGGCTATCAGCTCGTGTTCGGCACCGGCCCGCTCGGGCTTGTCGCGGAGGTGACCACAATGAGCTGGCGCGGCTGGACCGTCGTTCTTTACGTGGCCCTGCTGCCCTCCATCGTCGCCCAGATGACCTACGCACGCGGCGTCGAACTGATCGGCCCCAACCGGGGCAGCCTGTTCATCAACCTCATTCCCGTCTTCGGCGCCCTGCTCGCCGTCTTTATCCTCGGTGAGACCCTCGAGATCTTTCATATGATCGCCGCAGCCTTCATCATTGCAGGCATAGGCATTGCCGAATATGCCGCACGCCGCAATCTGCGCGAAATCCTCAAGCCGCAATAGAGCGCAAGCACAGTAAAAAAGGCGGCATCGCTGCCGCCCTTTTCAAAATCGCTGTGGTCGATCTCAGACCCCAAACACCAGCCGCTTGGCCTGCTTGACGCCCTCGAGCCCTTCGATCTGCGTCAACTCGCCATCGGTCATCTCGCTGTCGATGGACAAAAGCGCGATCGCATCCTTGCCCTGTTCGACCCGGCCGAGGTTGAAGTTGGCGATATTGATGCCAAGTTGGCCCAAAAGCGTGCCCAGCCGCCCGATAAAGCCCGGCTTGTCCTCGTTGGTGATGTAAAGCATGTGCGGGGTGACTTCCGCTTCGAGCGTAATGTTCTTGATCTCGACGATGCGCGGCGCCTTGGACCCATAGACCGTGCCCGCAACGCTGCGCTCCTGGCGCTCGGTCACCACGGTGAGCCGGATGAGGTTGTCATAGGCCCCCACCTGCTCGCGATTGACCGTTTCCACCGCAATGCCGCGATCCTTGGCCAGTGCCGGGGCCGAAACCATGTTGACCTCGCCCAGCAAGGGCTTGAGAACCCCGTTGAGCAGCGCCGCGACCATCGGCTTGGTGTTGAGCGCCGAAACATCCCCCTCGAACTCGATACGGATGCCGCTGATCGCCGTTTCGGTCAATTGCCCGGCAAACGAGCCCAGGAGCTCGGCCAGCTTGACGAACGGGGTCAGCTTGGGCGCCTCTTCGGCGGAAATCGATGGGAAGTTCAGCGCATTGATGACTTCGCCGGTGTTGAGATAGGCCGAAATCTGCTCGGCCACCTGCAGCGCAACATTTTCCTGCGCCTCGGTGGTCGATGCGCCAAGATGGGGGGTGCAGATGACGTTGGCCAGGCCAAACAGCGGATTGTCCTTGGCCGGTTCTTCGAGGAACACGTCGAGCGCCGCGCCGGCAACCTTGCCCGCGTCCAGCGCATCTTTCAGCGCCGCTTCATCGATCAGCCCGCCGCGTGCGCAGTTGATGATCCGCACGCCGTCTTTCATCTTGGCAATCGCTTCAGCCGAAATGATGTTGCGCGTCGCATCGATCAGCGGCGTGTGCAGCGTGATGAAATCGGCCCGCGCCAGAAGGTCGTCCAGTTCGACCTTTTCGACGCCCAGATCGATCGCACGCTCGGGCGTGAGGAACGGATCGAAGGCGATCACCTTCATTTTCAGGCCCTGAGCGCGGTCGGCAACGATCGAGCCGATATTGCCCGCCCCGATCAGGCCCAGCGTCTTGTTGGTCACTTCAACGCCCATAAAGCGGTTCTTTTCCCACTTCGATGCCCGCGTGGAGGCATCGGCCTCCGGGATCTGCCGCGCCAGCGCCAGCATCATCGAAATGGCGTGCTCTGCCGTGGTGATCGAATTGCCGAACGGGGTGTTCATCACGATCACCCCCTTGGCGGTCGCTGCCGGAATATCGACATTGTCCACCCCGATCCCGGCCCGCCCGATGACCTTGAGGTTGGTGGCATGGGCCAAAATCTTGTCGGTCACCTTGGTCGCCGATCGAATGGCCAGACCGTCATACTGCCCGATGATTTCGGCCAGCTTTTCCTTGTCCTTGCCCACATCGGGGAGGTAATCGACCTCCACCCCGTTTGCCTTGAAAATCTCGATTGCCGCCGGGCTGATCTTGTCCGAAACCAATACCTTGGCCATATCCATAATCCTTGTTCAGCATGGGCCGCTCCGGCCCGAAAATGTGATGAAAGCCGGCCACCGCAGCGGCCGGAAAATTCTCTTTTATCCGCCCAGCGACATCGGTTTCTGGCCCGGGCTCGTTAATCCGAACCGTCTGCGGAAGAATTCGAGCCATAGTCCATACGGCCGTCCCAGGATCAGCATCAGCACCGCAAATCCCAACGCTCCGGTAACGATCCCCATGCCCCTTGCCCCGCTTGCAAAGATGATGAACACATAGATCGGCACCTGAAACGCCAGCAGCGCAATGGAATCCATGATCAGGGTTGAACCGGGCGAGCGGGGGCTGGTGATCTTCAAAAACCAGTCCCGCCAGAAGCCGTAAGGCCGAGCCGTCAGCACCATCAGCGGCGCACCGATGGCGCGCGAAACCGCCACCTCGGGCCAGCTCATACCGGCGATAAACCGCTCGTTGAGCCCGCTCACGATGGTGAAAAAGATCACCAGCGCGACCGTGTCCGCGGCAAAGCTGCGCAGTTTCTCGCTTGCCATGCCGCCCGCTCCCGTCCAGCCCGCCTTACGCCAACGCCGCCTTTTTCTCTTCGGCAAACGCCCAGTCGAGCCACGGTGTCAGCTTTTCGAGATCTGCCGTTTGAACGGTCGAGCCGCACCAGATGCGGAATCCCGTCGGCGCGTCGCGATAGCCGCCGATATCGTAGCCCACGGCTTCCTTATCGAGCCGGGAGACAACCGCCTTGGCAAGCTTGGCCTGCGCCTCGTCGGAAAGCGCTGCGACCTCGGGATCGACGATTTTCAGGCACACCGAAGTGTTCGACCGCACCTTGGGATCAGTGGCGAGAAAATCGACCCAATCGGTCTTGGCCACCCAATCGGCAATCGCCTTCTCATTGGCATCGGCCCGCGCCTGCAGCGCCTTGAGCCCGCCAACCTTGAGCCCCCATTCCATGGCGTCCACCGCATCTTCGATGCAGATCATCGACACCGTATTGATGGTCGCGCCTTCAAAGACCTCCGCCATCAGCTTGCCGCCCTTGGTCAGCCGGAAAATCTTGGGCAGGGGCCGGTTGGCCGGCGTAAAGGTTTCCAGCCGTTCCACGGCCCGCGGCGAGAGGATCAGAATGCCATGCGCGGCTTCCCCGCCCAGCGCCTTCTGCCAGGAAAAGGTCACAACATCGAGCTTGGAAAAATCGAGATCCTGCGCAAACGCCGCCGAAGTGGCATCGCAAATGGTCAGTCCCTCGCGGTCCGCCGGGATCCACTCGCCATTTGGAACGCGAACGCCCGATGTCGTCCCGTTCCAGGTGAACACGACGTCGCGCGAAAAATCGACGTCGGAGAGGTCCGGCAATTCGCCATATTCGGCCTTGAGCACCCGCACATCGTCGAGCTTGAGTTGCTTTTGAACGTCGGTGACCCACCCGGCCCCAAACGATTCCCAGGTCAGCATGTCGACGCCGCGTGCGCCCAGCATGCCCCACAGCGCCATTTCCACGGCGCCGGTATCGGATGCCGGCACGATGCCGATCAGATAATCCTCGGGAACTTCGAGCAGTTCACGCGTCAATGCGATGGCGCGCTGAATGCGGGCCTTGGCCGGCTTGGCCCTGTGAGACCGCCCCACCAGCGCACCGGTAAGCGCCTCAACCGTCCACCCGGGACGCTTGGCACAAGGACCTGACGAAAAATTGGGATTTTCCGGACGCAGTGCCGGCTTCGCCACATCGGTGGCGGCAGAAATATCTGTCATGTTGCTCCATCCTTACAGATGGGCGTCCCTCGTTGGGGAGGGATGGCCCGAAGCCCGTATAGAGGAGGATGGGGGCGGTTGGCAAGGGGGCTGAGAATCAATGGCACGAATTGCACAAACCGAACGACGCCAACGGTCAGCCAGCGGTGAAGATTAGATATGCATTCCAAAGATAGTGCATGTAAGGGGCGGCCAACACAAATGACCAAAGAGCCATTAGCGCCATCGTCAAGAAGTTGAGTCCAATGACCACCGAAATCAATCCGGCAAGCGCTGCGCCGCGATAATACAACCAGATCCTGAGATTGGCGACTTGCAGCGCCAACCCGACAACTATGAAGACTAGGGTTTGAAGCGCACTCGCCGTGTAACCCGGAATAGTGGCGGCCATTAGCCTATGGATGATTGATAGCCCAGCAGGCAGAGCGAGGTTTACGACAAAGAGATGGGCAGAAATTGGAACCCATCGGGCATATTCGCTTGGCGGCTTCCAGTTTTGATATTCCTGCGGTGTCATAGCATTCTCCGGCGGAACACTTCCCTTTCGCCCAGTTTGCTTACCTTGGGCAACATACAGCCGCAAAAACTTTATCCCCGCTTCCACCACCTCCCCCATACTGCCCTCACGAACCCGCGCAGATAGACGCAAGCGCAACGAACGTTTGGGCGGGATCGGTTCGGGTTCCATGCGGGTCGCCGCAGGGAAGGTCCAAAGCGGACGGATGGCCGGACGAGGAGTGGTATCCACGTCGTACCGGGGAAACCCGGAGGGGCACCGCGGAAGGCACCAGCGATGGTGTCTTCCCGACAAACCCCAGCCCGAGACGCCGCCATAAGCCAAAAACCCCGGATGCATGGGGCGATGATCGCTTCATATATACAAATTTCAGTGCGGAGCGTTCATCGCCCCATGCCGTCTATCCCATCATAGCCCGAGGCAATCTCGCCGTCGGCGGTTTTGGCATGTCTCGAAGAAAGCCCCCCGGGCCAAACCTAATGCCTTAACCCCGGCGCCTCCTGTCCGGTGCTTTCGACATATTCGCGATACCCACCCCCGAACGTCCGCACGCCCTCGGGCGAAACCTCCAGCACCCGGTTGGACAATTCGGCCAGAAAATGCCGGTCGTGCGACACGAACAGCATCGTGCCCTCGTAATTGGCCAGCGCCTCGATCAGCATTTCCTTGGTGGCGATGTCGAGATGGTTGGTGGGCTCGTCCAGAACAAGGAAATTGGGGGGATCAAACAGCATCATCGCCATCACCAGCCGCGCCTTTTCCCCGCCCGAAAGCACCCGGCATTTCTTTTCGACATCGTCGCCGGAAAACCCGAAACACCCCGCCAAAGCCCGCAGCGGCGCCTGTCCCGCCTGCGGGAATTCGCTTTGCAGCATCTCAAAGATCGACTTGTCCCCGTCCAGCACATCCATGGCATGCTGGGCGAAATAGGCCATCTTGACCGACGGCCCCCGGGCTACCGATCCCGTATCCGGCTCTGCCGCCCCGGTCACCAGTTTGAGGAGTGTTGATTTGCCCGCACCGTTCACCCCCATGATTGCCCAGCGCTCCTTGCGCCGCACATGGAAATCGAGCCCGTCATAGATGGTCTTGTCGCCATAGGTCTTGGCGACGCCCTTGAGCACGGCCACATCCTCCCCCGAGCGCGGCGCGGGGCGGAATTCGAACACGACCTTCTGCGCCCGCTTGGGCGGTTCGACCCGGTCGATCTTGTCGAGCTTTTTCACCCGGCTTTGCACCTGCGCCGCGTGACTCGCCCGCGCCTTGAACCGTTCGATAAACTGGATTTCCTTGGCCAGCATCGCCTGCTGACGCTCGAACTGAGCCTGCTGGTTCTTATCGGCAATGGCGCGCTGGGCCTGATAGAATTCATAGTCGCCCGTATAGGAGGTCAGCGTGCCGCCATCGATCTCGATGATCTTGTTGACCACCCGGTTCATGAACGCCCGGTCGTGCGAGGTCATGAGCAGCGCACCGGAGAAGTTTTTGAGGAATTCCTCGAGCCAGATCAGGCTTTCGATATCGAGATGGTTCGACGGCTCATCGAGCAGCAACACATCGGGCCGCGCCAGCAAGATCTTGGCCAGCGCCACGCGCATCTTCCAGCCGCCCGACAGCGCCCCCACATCGCCATCCATCATGGCTTGGCTAAACCCCAGCCCGTCGAGCACTTCGCGCGAACGGCCATCCAGCGCGTAGCCGTCGAGCTCCTCGAACTGTTCGGTCACCTCGCCATAGCGCGCGATGATCGCATCCATCTCGTCGGCCTTGTCGGGATCGCCCATATCGGCTTCGAGCTGGCGCATTTCCGCGCTGAGCGCCGCCACCGGCCCGGCCCCATCCATGGTTTCGGCCACCACCGAGCGCCCGGCCATCTCGCCAACATCCTGGGAAAAATACCCGATCGTCGTGCCCCGATCGACAGACACCTGCCCCTCATCAGGCCCTTCCTCGCCGGTAATCATGCGAAACAACGTGGTCTTGCCAGACCCGTTCGGCCCCACCAGCCCGATTTTTTCGCCCTTCTGGAGCGCGGCGGAGGCTTCGATGAAAACGATCTGTTTGCCGTTCTGCTTGCCGATATTTTCAAGACGGATCATCAGGAGACTTCCAACAAAGACAAGGCCGCCCCCGTAAGAGCGGCCATTTCTGCCCGCCGTAAATCATTTTGCGGCGATCAGCGCAAGGGCGCGCTAGACCCCACCCATCCCGGCAAAATGGGTGCCGAGGAAATAGGGCCAAACGATAATCGCCAACACGCCGGTCCAGAAATTGAGTTCCAGAAAGCCGATGGTGAACAGCCAGCCCACAAACCACAGCATCCCGACGCCCGAGTGCTGTTCGATCTTGATGCGTCTATCCATTTGAAAATCCCCCGATGCGTAAATGCATTAAAAGAGATGGGAGATTTTGCCGCGCTTGCAAGCCCGCTATTGCAGTACGCCGGTCCGATAGAGCGTGATCCGCAACCCGTTATTGTCGATGCTTTCGCCCGGCTTGCCAAATTCCAGCCCGGTCGCCTGCGCCAGCGCCTTGTCGGTGGTCACCATACCCACGCGCCAGCCCGAAAATCGGTCTTTAAGCACTCGCCCCAGCGCGCCATAAAGCGGATAGAGCTTCTTGCGATCCCCGATCCGCGCCCCGTAAGGCGGGTTGACGATCACCAGCCCTGCCGGCCCTTCGGGCCGTTCCAACTGGTCGATGGGGATTTGGGCAAAGCGCGTAACCGAACTTGTCCCCGCCCGCTCCGCATTGGCTAAACTCATTCGAATGGCGCCGGCATCCCGGTCGCTGCCAAGAAACAGAAAGTTGGTGCTCTTACCACCTCGTGCCTGTTTCATCGCCGCCCATTCGTTTGGATCGAAACGGGCCAGATGCTCGAACGCAAACGGCCGCTTCCGGCCCGGCTTGAGGCCCAGCGCCATTTCGGCCGCCTCGATCACCAGCGTGCCCGACCCGCACATGGGGTCGAGCACCGGTTCGTCGCCGGTGTATCCGCATTCGCGCAACAGCAAAGCCGCCATGGTTTCCCGCATCGGCGCCTTGTTAACTTCGAGTTTATGCCCGCGCCTGTGCAGCCCCTCGCCCGAGGTGTCCAGGCTGATGGTGCACAGATCGTTTTCGATCCTTACCAGCACCCGGATCTGCGCATCGCTTTCGATTGTGGCCCCCAACTCCTGGGCTATCGCCTTTTCCACGCGTTCCGCCGCGGCACCGGAATGATAGATCTTCGATTTCCGGCAACTCGCCTCGACCCGTACAGGCACATCCTTGCGCAGCACCTCGCCCCAGGCCACCGCACGGGCGCGTTTGTCGAGCTGCGCCAGATGGCTGGCCCGAAAGCTGTCGATCCGCACCAGCACCCGACCGGCCCCCCGCAGTTCGAGATTGGCGCGCCAAACGTCGCGCCAGCCGCCCGAAATCTCGACACCGCCAAAAACGGGCTTGGGTTCGGAAAACCCCAGGTCGGCGGCTTCATTGCAAAGTGCGTTCTCAAGGCCGGGTGTGGCCACGAGAAAAATTGGAAAATGTTCTTTGTCCATGCCCCTCCATATCCGCACGCAACCGCCAACGCGACCGAATTATTGTCCACGCCCCACCGCCAGAACGAACGGGCTCACAAGCAGCGTCTCCAGCGGTCCACGCGCAAAATGGCGTCGCCACAGCACGGCAAAACCAATTGCGATGGCCGTGACGATAATGACCGACACCATCGCCTCCCCAACGCTGTCGCGCCGCAAGAGATCGTCGAGGAAATGCAGCGCAACCAGATGCGCAACATAAAAGCTCAGCGCCAACTGTCCCAATGCCACCAATGGCCCCCAAATTTTCGGCCAACGGTCGACGATGGCGAGCACCGCCCCACTCACCGACGCGGCCGTCCCGATCGATCCGATCACCCAGAGCGGCATCTGGCTGTGCGGTCCATCCACAAGCAGTTGCCGCCAGTCCGCCACGCCATCCGGCGTGCCCGATATCAGCAATCCGGCCGCGCTGACGCCAGCCGCACCCAACGCAACTGCAACGCCTGCCTGCAACAATTGGAAATGCCTTTGCCCCGACCGCAGATCCAGCCGTCCCACCCACATGCCCCACAGCAGCGCTGGAGACCAGGTGAGCAAAGGGTACGGCCCGGTCAGCAGCAGTCCGTCGAGCACATCGAGCGGTCGATCGCCCACCATAGTGGTCTCCCGCCCGACCAGGTCGGGCCAGTGCGCGCGGATCGCAAAATAGACCAGCGGCCCGCATATGCTCACAGCACCGGCAAGACCGGCCAAATACCGGGAGGGCAGAGCCATTACGGCGATGCCGAGCAGATAAAACATCGCATAGTGATGCAGGATCACCGCGATCCCGTGGTCAAGCGTCTGCAGGATCAGCCCGACCGGGAGAAAAACCATAGCCATCCAGAACAGCCTGAGCCTGGCTACATTCAAGTCTTCGCGCCGCGCCGAAAGAAAGGATATCCCGATCCCGGCGATGAACACGAAAAGGATCGACGCGCGGCCATGCGGCAGATTGTAGAGAACTTCGGCGAGATTGGCTCGGTCACGCGGTCCCACATGGACCATCAGCATGCCCACCACGGCGAGGGCCCGAGCCGCGTCGATCCCCCCGATCCGCGCTCCCTGTTGCCGGTGTGGTTGTGGTTGGTCGCTCATCGGATTCCAGATTTCATGAAAAAAGGGCGCCCTTTCGGACGCCCTTTGTCAAAGCAATTATCGGTACGATCGTTATTGGACCGCAGGCTCGGCCGGGACGGCCGGATCGGTCGTCACCGCCGGATCGGCAGGCGCACCGCCATCCTCGGGCGGAGGCATGTCACAAGCGGCAACGGCCAGCATGAGCGGCAGAGCCAGAAGGGCAAGAAACTTACGCATTTTTGGTCTCCTTTTCATTTTCAAAACAAAATGGCCAGTGGCAAAAATGGTTCCCATTGGGTACGGCCATCGGCCGGGTATTCTGAAAGCGGCATCGTTTTGACGCTCTCAACAGTGGTAACCAACGATGACAAAAATGTGATCAACAAGAATCGTCTATCGATTCAAAGCATTACCTTCAAAAGTCCTTGGAACACATATGCGCGACTCGCCTAATCGTGGCATTGAAAAGGCAACTCTGGCGGCCGTTCGGCACGCAATTCCTGGGAGTTTCCCACCATGATCGATTCCCCGTCCAACCCGGCGATGGCCCAAACCGGGACCCTTTTCCAGCCGGTCTTTTCGGGACTGCTCGCTTCGCTGGTGGGCTTTGCAAGTTCGTTCGCCATCATCTTGCAGGGCTTTGGTGCCGTGGGCGCCACGCAGGCCCAGGCCGCCTCGGGGCTTTTTGCGCTTTGTCTTGGCATGGCTTTGGTCGGAATCATTATGAGTGCCATGACCAAAATGCCGATCTCGATCGCCTGGTCGACGCCGGGTGCTGCGTTGCTGATTGCAACGGGCGCCGTCCAGGGTGGTTTTCCCGCCGCGGTCGGTGCCTTCATCGTTGCCGCCGCGCTGGTCGTTGCCGCCGGCTTCTGGCGCCCGTTCGGACGGGCAGTGGCAGCAATCCCGATGCCACTCGCCAGTGCCATGCTGGCCGGCATCCTGTTCAATCTCTGCCTCGCTCCGGTCCGGGCCGTCGCCGAACTTCCCGCGCTGGCACTTCCCATCATCCTGGTTTGGGCGATTACCCTGCGCTTTGCACGAATCTGGGCCGTACCCGCCGCAGTGGGGGTCAGCGCGGTGATGATTGCCATATCGACTGAACTTCCCGCCGATCTCTTCGCAAATGCCTGGCCGGCCCCCGTTCTGGTCGTGCCGACCCTTAATCTTGACGCTCTTGTCGGCATAGCATTGCCGTTGTTTGTCGTGACAATGGCGTCCCAGAACATCCCCGGCCTCGCCGTCTTGCGGACCAATGGATACCATCCCGACGTCAAACCGATCTTTGTTTCGACCGGCATTGTCAGCGCCATTGGCGGGCTCCTGGGCGGCCAACTGATCAATCTGGCTGCCATAACGGCCGCCCTGTGCGCTGGGCCGGAGGCCCATCCGGACAAGGCCAAGCGCTATATCGCCGCCATTACAGCGGGTTTTGCCTATATCGTGTTCGCTCTGGGGGCTGGAATCGCGGCAGCGTTCATTTCCGCTGCGCCGCCGATCCTGATCGAGGCCGTGGCCGGCCTGGCCCTGATCGGCGCTCTTGCCAACGCGCTCGTCGGCTCGGTCGCCGATGACGATTTGCGCCTGCCGGCGATCTTGACCTTCGTAACGGCGGCCTCCGGCCTCACCCTTTTCGGCATCGGCGCTGCCTTTTGGGGCCTGATCGCCGGCGGCGCACTGCACGCACTCCTCAAAACAAAAAAGGCGGCCATCTAGGCCGCCTTTCAAACTGGTAGAGGTCAGTGCCCTTAGAAGCGATAACGCAAAGTGGCACGCAGTTCATGCACCAACGTATCGTCGAGCGCATAGCGCGGCGTCTCGTTATCGTTCTCGATGCTCGCGATGTAGAGCGCACGATAGCCCAGATCGGCAACGATCGAGCCGAAATCGTACCCGACGCCAGTCATGCCGGCCGCTGCAAAGCTCGTATTGCTGCCCCAGGGGCCAAAGCTGCCATCCGAAACGCGCGAGTCGTTAAATGCCACACCGGCACCTGCGCCCACGTAGCCGAATGCGCCACCCGCAGCCGACAAGCCCATATCTCCAAGGCCGAAATCGTAATAGGCATTGGCCAAAACGATAGTCGAACGCAACTCCAGCGTATGATCTGCGCCCCCAATATCGGCCGTCATGTCGTTGTTGGCGAGATAGTCGACCGTCGTGTCGAACCGAAACCCTGTGCCGGTCTCATACCCAGCACCAATGCCAGCGCTGTAGCCCCAGCCACCTTCAGTGATCGAAAAGACATCACCTGCGTCCGGATGGCGCGCCTGACGCGACCATGCATAATTTCCAGCCACGCTTCCCCGCAGATAGAACGAGCCTTTAAGGCCCTCGTCGACCGGCGGGACGTAGGGCGGGACATAGTCTTTATAGACAGGATAGTCGAACGAGACAGGATCGGCGGCCATGGCTGCCGTCGACACAAGCGCCGCTGCCCCAAGGACAGCACAAGCGACCAGCTTTTTCATAGGCGTAAGTTCCCCAAGCCATCAAATTCCCTAGCATTAAGTAGAATTTAGAGGAACTTCCTTAAAGTGCGCTTAACTGTACCGTTTAACCGTAAAGTCCCAGATCAGGCAACTTTGCCAATGGCCGCAACGATCTCGTTGACCACCTGGGAAACCAGTGCCGCATCGTCGCCCTCGCCCATCACCCGGATGACCGGTTCGGTGCCCGATTCACGGATGATGAGGCGGCCGGTCTCGCCGAGCCTGATTTCGGCATCGGCAATCAGAGCCCGCACCGACTTGTCATCGAGCGGCTTGCCGCGCTTGTACCGCACGCTCTGAAGCAATTGCGGCACCGGATCGAAACGATGGCAGACCTCGGAAACCGGCTTGCCTTCCTGCTTGACCACCGAGAGCAGCTGCAACGCCGCAACCAGCCCGTCGCCCGTCGTCGTAAAGTCCGACAGAATGATATGGCCCGACTGCTCGCCACCTACATTAAAGCCCTTGCCGCGCATGGCTTCGAGCACGTAGCGATCACCCACCTTGGTGCGCTCGAGCAAAAGCCCTTGCGCTTCGAGATAGCGCTGAAGCCCGAGGTTGGACATCACAGTGGCGACGATCCCGCCCCCTGCAAGCATGCCGCGCTGATGCCAGGAGGTCCCGATAACGGCCATCACCTGATCGCCATCGACCATCTCGCCCTTTTCATCCACGATCAGCACGCGGTCGGCATCGCCGTCCAGCGCGATGCCGATATCTGCGCGCAATTCCCTGACCTTCTCGATGAGCGCGCCCGGTGCCGTCGAACCGCATCCGTCGTTGATGTTGAAGCCATCGGGCGAGATGCCGATCGAGATGACCTCGGCCCCCAGTTCCCAGAGCACCTCGGGCGCTGTCTTGTAGGCGGCGCCATTGGCGCAATCGACAACGACCCGCAATCCGGTGAAATCCATATCGCGCGGCAGGGTGCGCTTGGCATATTCAACGTAGCGCGTGCGGGCTTCCTCGACACGCCGCGCCCGACCGACCCGCGTGCCGCGTGCCAGCCTCGGCGTCAGGTCGGAATCGATAAGGCTTTCGATCTCGGCCTCGAAACTGTCGGAAAGTTTGTAGCCGTCGGGTCGGAACAGCTTGATGCCATTGTCATCGAACGGATTGTGAGACGCGGAAATCATGACGCCGACGTCGGCCCTGAGCGACCGGGTGAGCATGGCCACGGCCGGCGTCGGCATGGGGCCGAGCAAAAGCACATCCATACCAACGGCGGTAAAGCCGGCGGTGAGCGCGTTTTCGATCATGTAGCCGGACCGGCGGGTATCCTTGCCGATCACCACCCTGTGCGCATAATCGCCCCGCGTGAACGCAAGACCGGTTGCCATGCCGACCTTGAGGGCCAGCTCGGGGGTCAATTTTGGACCATTGGCCAGACCGCGAATGCCGTCAGTGCCAAAATATTTGCGAGCCATGGGGAAATTTCCGATTGTTCAGCAGCGCACCAAGTTATACCGCCCGTCGTGCAAAAAAAAGGCAAACGCGCTGACGCGGTAAATATAACCGGGGATCAGGCGCGTTTTTCGAGGGCAAGGAAACGGTATGTGTTGACCGTTGCAAAGGCCTCCGGAGAGCGATAGTCCGCCTTGAGGCGCGCAACGATGTTCTCGCGCTCCGATTTCGGCACGAACAGGCCATAGGCCGTCTTGAGAAACCAATAAAGGATCGGCCGCTTGTTGGAGAGCAGTCCGCGCACCTGATCGACCGTCGGCGCGACAAATCCGCGATAGACGTTCTGGTCAATGGCCATGGTCTGCGCGGCGGCAAGCGTTACGTCCTCGTTCTCGACAATGGCAAATCCGGCCCGTTCCACTGCGACGGCAAACTCTGAATAGCGGTGTCCCCCGCCCGGCTGCCTGTCGCCCTGATAGGCATCGGAGCGGAAACAGTCGGCGATTATCACCCGTCCATTCGGTGCGAGGATATGTTTGAGTTTGGCAAGGCTGGTTTCGAGGTCGACATACTGGAAGCTCTCGGAAAACATGCACACATCGAACGGACCTTCACCCGAAAAATCCTCGAATTTGGTCTCATGGACACGCGCATTGGGACCGAGCTTTTCAGCGGCTACTTCGGCCTGCAAATGGCTCGGCGTGATCATTTCGACAGTGTAACCCTTGTCGAGCAGCAGCTTTGCCATTTCGCCCGTGCCCCCGCCAATATCGAGAAGCCGGCCGGGAGCGGGCGGGATCAGCGCCAGGAGCTTATCGACATAGCGCTCTTGCGCCATCCGCAACTGGGGAATGTTGGGGCGCTCGCCGGGTTCCCACAGACCGTAGTGGAGCCATGGACTGTCGGCAAAGGTCTTGGCGACATAGACATAGAGGTCCAGTCCTTCGGTCTTGGTATCGATCTTGGCCACGCGCTGCTTCTCCATAAAAGACGCTTCTGGGTAGCCAAGAGAGGGCGTCGTGACAAGAGGCGCTGACCGGGGGACGTCGGATCGAACTCTAGAAATCCTCCCACTCGGTGCTGATCGCCGCACTGCCATCCACACGATAGGCGCGCCGCGGCGCCGCAACCGGCGGGCGGGCAACCGGGCTCGGTTCCTGGTCGGTGACCGTAAAGACCGCAGCGATCCGGTCGAGTTCGACAGCCTGGCCCTCGGTCTGCTCGACCGCGGCGTTGGTCTGTTCGACCAGGGCGGCATTGTGCTGGGTCATCTCGTCCATCTGCCGGACCGCGCTGTTGACCTCCTCGATGGCGGCG
Source organism: Pelagibacterium nitratireducens (assembly GCF_037044555.1). Lineage (NCBI taxonomy): Bacteria > Pseudomonadati > Pseudomonadota > Alphaproteobacteria > Hyphomicrobiales > Devosiaceae > Pelagibacterium > Pelagibacterium nitratireducens. The sequence goes on along the minus strand of NZ_CP146275.1, from coordinate 912,908 downwards.
GACTGCTCGGAGGCCGCCTTGGCGATCTCACCTATGACGGCCGAGCTTTCTTCAGCGCCCTGCAAGATCTCGAGCAGCCGGGCGGCGGCCTGTTCGACGAGCCGGGAGCCTCCGGCAACTTCGGCGGCGCTGGTTTCAATGAGTGCCTTGACCTCGGACGACGCATCGGCCGCAGATTGGGCCAAGCGGCGCACTTCGATGGCGACAACGGCAAATCCCTTGCCCGCCTCCCCGGCCCGGGCCGCTTCGACCGATGCGTTGAGCGCCAGAAGGTTGGTCTGGAAGGCGATATCGTCGATCATGCCGATGATGTTGGAAATCTTGGCCGAAGAGGCCGAGATCCGCTCCATGGCTTTGTTGGCCTCGCCCATCACGGTGCCCCCCTCACTGGCGCTGGCCGAGAGCGAACGGGCCTTGTCGGCGGCGGTCCGCGCCTGCCCGGCGCTGGCGACGACAGCGCCAGAAAGCTGCTCCATGGCGGCCGATGTTTCCTCGATGGTCGCGGCCTGCTTTGTGGTCCGGTCCGCCAGATCGTTGGCCCCGGTGAGCAGTTCGCTGGTTGCGGTCTTGACCGCGCCCGATGTCGATTTGAGCCGGGAGACGATATCGACGAGTTGCGCGAGCGTCTTGTTGTAGGCCTGCCGCAACGCTTCGTACTGGCCGGTGAAGCTCTGATCGATCCGCCCGCGCAGATCGCCCTCGGCCATACTTTCAAGGCTCCGGGTGAGCAGCGCGATGATCGCCTCGGCCCGTTTGCGCTCGGTAATGTCGGTGGCGAACTTGATGATCTTGACCGGTTTGCCGGCGGGATCGAGGATCGGGTTGTAGCTCGCCTGTATCCAGATGTCCTTGCCGCCCTTGCCCACCCGCTGGAATTCACCGGCCACGAACTCGCCAGCCCGCAGACGCGCCCAGAAGTCGGCATAGTCCTGCGATGCCGTATAACTCGCATCGCAGAACATGGCATGGTGCTTGCCGGCGATCTCCTCGAGCCCATAGCCGACCGTTGAAACGAAATTCTCGTTGGCGGTGAGGACGATCCCTTCGAGGGTAAACTCGATGACGGCCTGTACCCGCCCGATGGCTGCGACCTGAGCCGCGTGATCGGCGGCCTGCAGCTTTTGCGCTGTAATATCGGTGGCAAATTTTATGATTTTGACCGGCTTGCCGGCGCGATCGAGGATCGGATTGTAGCTTGCCTGTATCCAGATCTCGCGGCCGCCCTTGGCCAGCCGCTTGAACTCGTCGGCCTGATAGACGCCCTGCGCCAGGCTCTTCCAGAAGGCACGATACGCCTCGCTGCCCGCGTAGTCAGGCGGGACGAACATCGAATGGTGCTTGCCCACGATCTCTTCGAGCCCGTACCCCATAGCCGCGAGAAAATTCTCATTGGCGGTCAGAATGGTGCCATCGAGCGAAAACTCGATCACCGCTTGTGAGCGATTGATGGCATCAATTTTCGATTGCGCTTCGCCGGACGCAGCACCGTTTAGTCTGAACATATCCAGTTCCCCCAGATGACCTGCAAGCAGGCATCGATATGTCGTCCCTGCCCGAATAGTTAACCATCCCTGGTTAAACAGCCGTTTAGGGAAACGATAAGGTGGTTTACATAGGTTAGTCTTGGCGCGCCGATGCGTCCGACGGCGAGATCGCCTCGGACTATGATTGCCATTCGAGCTTAGCTCTCATGGCCTTCTCACCTCCAATCGTGCCACCGGCACGATTGGCCGAAGGACGGATCGAAGTAGACGGCATGGGGCGATGAACGCTCCGCATGATTTAGTTTTTATATGAAGCGATCATCGCCCCACGCATCCGGGGTTTTGGGCTTATGGCGGCGTCTCGGGCTGGGGTTTGTCGTCCGGGATATTGGCATTTTTAGTGGGTCGGTTGGCGAACCGGGAATCCGGTGCCCACTTTCCCTGCCAACCTCCCGTCGGTGCCCCTCTCCCTTTCGGGAGTACGACGTGGACTCCCATCCTCGCCCGGCCATCCGTCCGCTTTGGGCCTTCCCTGCAGCGACCCGCATGGAACCCGGACCGGCCTGTCGGATGGGATCGAAGTGCCCGAGGGCCGATGCGGTCCTAAGGCTCGGACCCATGCTCCCCCTTCTCCAATCCCGCCCTCACCGGAAGCTCGTATGCATCCTCGTCTCTGGTGCGGCCGTGCGAGGAGAATGGCACGAGGATGATGGGGCGGGGATAAAGTTTTTTACGCAGCGTTTCCACCTTCACCCACGTCATCCTCGGGCGTTGCTGCCCTCGCGCATAGCGCTCCGGGCGTTCGCGCCTCAAATCGCTCCACCGGAGCGATTTGCCTACGGACGGCATTCACTCCCCGGGTCGAGCCCGAGGATGACGATGGGGGTGGAGTGAATGGCGGTGATGGAGCCGCAAGCGCGGCTCAACCCCCATCGCTGTCCCGGACTTGATCCGGGACCCAGCAGCCATACCCATACTCCGGTGCGAAGCGAGGGAGGAGCTAAAGCAGGGCGTGGGATAACAGCACAAACAAAAAGGGCCGCTCCAGAGAGCGGCCCTTTGAACGCTGTGGCATCAGGTGCCCGGCTGGGGCTCGAGCCCGGCATCGGGTTCGCCTTCCTCGCCGCGCTTTTTGTGCGGCTTACCGGCCTTGGGCACACCGGTCGATTTCGGCGTGTTGTCGTTGTCGATATCCCGGACCGGCTGTTTGCCGTCCATAAGGCCGCGCAATTCGTCACCCGTCAGGGTTTCATATTCGAGAAGCGCCTGGGCGACGGTTTCGAACTTGTCGATATTTTCCATGATCATGGTGCGGGCCGCCAACTCGCCGTCTTCGACAAGCTTGCGCACTTCCTCGTCGATCAGCTTGGCGGTTTCATCCGACATGTGCTGGGACTGGGTCACCGAATGGCCAAGAAACACTTCCTGATCGTTCGACTTGTAGCGCACGCGGCCGAGCCTTTCGCTCATGCCCCATTCCATAACCATCGAGCGGGCCAGATTGGTCGCCATCTGGATATCGCCAGAGGCGCCCGATGTGACCTTTTCGGCACCGAACTTGTAGATCTCGGCTTCGCGGCCGCCGAACAGCATGGCCAGACGCGCCACCGCTTTTTCGCGGGAGAACGAATAGCTGTCCTTTTCGGGCAGGGTCATCACCATGCCCAGCGCACGGCCGCGCGGGATGATGGTGGCCTTGTGGATCGGATCGAGCTTGCCCACCAGCATCAGGTTGATCAGCGCGTGACCGGCCTCGTGATAGGCAGTGAGCTTCTTTTCCTCGTCGGTCATGGCCATGGTGCGGCGCTCGGCGCCCATCATGATCTTGTCCTTGGCATCCTCGAACTCGGCATGGGTCACGAACCGCTTGTTGCGGCGCGCGGCCAGAAGTGCGGCTTCGTTGACGATGTTCATCAGATCCGCGCCCGAAAAGCCGGGCGTTCCGCGGGCCAGAACCTTCAGGTCGACGTCGGGGGCCAGCGGCACCTTGCGGACGTGGACCTTGAGGATGCGTTCGCGACCGGCGACGTCGGGATTGGGCACCACGACCTGACGGTCGAAACGGCCCGGACGCAGCAACGCGGGATCGAGAACGTCGGGACGGTTGGTCGCGGCGATCAGGATGATGCCTTCATTGGCTTCGAACCCGTCCATCTCGACCAGCAACTGGTTGAGCGTCTGTTCGCGTTCGTCGTTCCCGCCGCCTAAACCGGCACCACGCTGGCGGCCGACGGCGTCGATTTCGTCGATGAAGATGATGCACGGCGCATTCTTTTTGGCCTGCTCGAACATGTCGCGCACGCGGGACGCACCGACACCCACGAACATTTCAACGAAGTCCGAACCCGAAATGGTAAAGAACGGGACATTGGCCTCGCCGGCCACCGAACGGGCCAGAAGCGTCTTACCGGTGCCCGGAGGGCCGACAAGCAGCACACCGCGCGGAATGCGCCCGCCCAGCCGCTGGAACTTGCCCGGATCGCGCAGGAACTCGACGATTTCTTCCAGATCCTGCTTGGCTTCCTCGACACCGGCCACGTCCTCGAACGTCACCTTGCCCGAGGATTCGGTAAGCATCTTGGCGCGCGACTTGCCAAAGCCCATGGCGCCGCCACGGCCACCGCCCTGCATCTGGCGGATAAAGAAGAACCATACGGCGATCAAAACGATGAACGGCAGCCAGCTCGAGAGCAGGATCGACCAGAAGGGCGACCCTTCCGGCGCGCGGGCCGTGATTTCCACGTTCTGGTTTTCGAGCCGCTCGACGATGTTGGCGCCTTCGGGGATCGTCACCTCAAAGCGGGTGCCCTCGTTGGTGCGGCCCTGAACCGTATCGTTGATGATGGTGACTTCGGCGATACGGCCATTGTCGATGTCATTTACGAACTGGCTATAGGTCCGCTCCACCGTCGATACGGTGCGGGTCGAGGACTGGAAAACCTGAAACAGCCCCAAGAGCATGAAAAGGATGACCAGCCATATGGCCAAATTCCGAAAATTTCCGTTCATCAATCCTGTCCTGGTCGGGCAGCGCCCTTAAGATTGCAGCAGCCCCGCAAAGAGGCCGCGCGGCACACGACGTGCCATAATTGTTGCCGCCGAATGTAAGGCCGTCATTCCGGCGATACAAGGGCAACAGCCCCGTCCGGTGGCCGATTGCCGCAGTTTCCGGCCCAAGAGGTTAACGGGATTTGCTCCACCGAAAAACCCTCTCCAACCTCTATGCCGCCAATGGCGGCAATTTCACCGTGCGCGTCGCGGACCAGCGGTGCCGCGCGCAGACCGGCAACCGGACCGGCCAAAGTCCCGCCCGTGAGTGCCCCGAACGCCTCTCTGCCCAACCCGGTGGCCGGCCCGATGGTTCCCGCGATCGCCGCCTTGACGACAAAACGGCCATCCCAGACAAGGCTTTGGCCGGGGGCAAGACTTGCCGTAGGCAATCCGCGCCGTCCGGCCTCACGATGGATCACGATTGTGTTCGCCTCGGCCAGGATGCGTGTGCCCGCCAGCGTGGCCGTGAACCGCGCACCCGCCGCAATTCGCTCCGCCAGCGCCTCGATCCGCGACAGAAAGAACGATTGCACTCCAGATACGCCAGCCAATGCCCGCTCGATAACGCGCACCCTGATTTCAGGATCGGCAGTCCCGAACGCCTCGCGCTCGATCCGCACGATTCCCAGGGGATCGAGCGTGCCATGCCCGGCGATAAACCCATCGGTCGCCCGAATGGCCAAAGCATCGATCCGCTGGAGCCGTTCGGCGGCCTTGCCCAGCCGATCGGGCGCGAGCCCGAGATCGGCAAGGCCGGGCAACGCGTCGCGCCAGCGCGTGCGTTCATAGGTTCCATCGGCGTTGGACGGGTCGAAGGCCGGCGACAACCCGGCCCGCGCCACCAGCGTCGCCAGCGTTTCGGGCGAAACGCCAAGCAGCGGCCGGAAAACACAAATTCCCTCGACGCTCGAAAATGTCCTTATGCCGCCCAGCCCGGAAACTCCGCTGCCATGGGCAAGCCGCATCAGGACCGTTTCGGCCTGATCGCGCAGATGATGGGCGGTGAGCAGAATTTCGGCCCCGTCGGCGTCCATCGCCTGCGCAATCAGCCCGTAGCGGGCTTTGCGCGCCGCGCTCTGCCTGCCTGTCGAAGGCTTGTCCCCCGTCCAGGCAAGCGCGCGGCAGGAAAGTCCGAGCTTTCCGGCCTCGCGAGCAACCATGGCCGCTTCGGCCTGCGCCTCGGGCCGCAAGCCGTGGTCGACGGTATAGACGATCGCCCTGGGCTTTGTGCCGCTCCAGGCGGCATAGAGAAGCATCAGTGCAAGCGAATCGGCCCCGCCCGAAACGGCGAGGCCGATGGTTTTTCGACCGGCCAGAGGCGCAAAAAGCGTCTCGGGGTCGAGACCGCACAACGCCATGTCAGCCGGGGTCAGCACCCCGCCTGCGCCTGCTCGGCCGTCACCCTGTCCTTGAAGGCCTGGGTGGAGTCCGGATAGCGACGCAGCACTTCGCCATAAGTCCGGCACGCGGTATCGAACTCTCCCGCCCCGTGCAGCGCAACGCCGAGGCTGAACAGCAGATCGGGCGCACGGGTCGAGGTCGTGTAGCTTTCGAACCCTTCGAGCAGAACTTCGGCCGCTTCCCCATAGGCGGCGCGTTCGATCAACGTTTCGCCCAGCCAATAGGTCGCATCGGGCGCCTGCTGGTGGTTGGGGAAGGTTTCGATGAACTGGCGGAACTGGTTTTCCGCAAAGGCGTATTCGCCCCGCACCACGGCATCGTAACCCGCCTGGTACTGAGCGTTGGCATCGCCATCCTCAAGCGGGATCGCATCGGGATCGAAACTGAGATCGAGCGGCTCGGAGGGCGGCGTGCTGCCCAATTCGCCTTCGGGTGGGCCCAGAACGACCCCGTCCGCACCCTCCTCACTCGACTCCTGCCCGAACACATCGCTGGCATAGAGGTTGTCCTCGCCGCCAATTTCGCTGCTATCGATGATGTCGGAATCCCCGATCAGGGGATCGATCACCGTCTGATCGGAGGGAGCCGGTTCGCTCTGGGGCTGGGGGTCCTGCGGCAACCGCTCGGCAGGCGTCTCGCCGCCGGATGGGATTGCCGCATCAGTTTCCCCCAGGCTCCCGCCCTCCAGCTGCTGGAAGCGATATTCATTGTCTTCCTGGGTGCGCTCGAGAAGGCTCTGAAGCTGGGTGAGCTGGAACTGAAGCCCCTCGATCTGACCCGAATTGAGCCGCACCTGCTCTTCGAGCTGGTCGATGCGCACCTGCATACCGGCCAGGTCATTGCCCTGCCCCTGTCCGGCGACAGTCATGGAAAAAGTCAGAAGTCCCGCCGTTGCGGCGATCACGGCGCCCTGCCGCCATCGCCCCGCGAGCGTCGTTAAAAGTCTCGACACAACAAATCTCCTTTAAACGCGCCACTTTTGCATTGGCAACGCAGTTCAACGATTTAAGGATGCGTGATTAAAGCAGGTTTTTGGCAAAAAAGAAGCGCCGGGACCAGATACGCGGTCCCGACGCTATGCCTCCAGATTGGCATTGGCGATTTGGATGGTCAGTTTGTCAAAACGGTGACCGCGCGGCGGTTCTGGCTCCAGCACGAAATATCGTTGCAGATCGCGACGGGGCGTTCCTTGCCGTAGGAAACGGTCGAGAGGCGCTCCTGGGGAATGCCGCGGGAAACCAGATAGTTGACGACAGCGGTGGCACGGCGGGCACCCAGCGCGATGTTGTATTCGCGCGTACCGCGCTCATCGGCGTGACCTTCGATCACGATGCGGTACTGGGCGTATTGCTGCAGCCACTGGGACTGCTGGTCCAGTGTCGCCTGCGCATCGGCGGTCAGAACCGAAGAATCGGTTTCAAAGAAGACGCGGTCGCCGACCGAAACCAGGAATTCCTGCTGGCTGCCAGGAGCACCGCCGCCCCCGGCGGCATCGCCGCTGATATTGCCGACGCCTGTGGTCGGTGTGCGGGCGCAGGCTGCGACGGCAACGAGCAAAACCGCCAACAGGAGGCCTTTGCCGAAACGAAGAAGGGGCATGGTCGAACCCATAGCGAAAAAGCTCCAGAACCGGAAAATTGTGGTTAGCATTTTTACAGCGCGTTATCTTAATCGCGCGTGTGTGGGCATAGTTAATCTTGTGCTAATCGGGCGCAATTGCGGCATCTGCCCGGCAAAAAGGCGTCCCGAAACAGGACGCCTTGCATGTGTTGCACGACTGCAATGGCCATTACGACAACAGCGGGCCCCAGGCCGGATCGGACGCGAAGCCCTCGGTGGGAACGCGCCGCTCGTTACGGCCCCAGATGTCGATGGAATAAAGCTGGGAACCGTCATTGCCACCGGGGTCACGGAAATACATCAAGACCCGGCCATTGGGCGCCCATGTGGGCCCCTCGGCGTGGTAGGAAGTGGCAAGGATACGCTCACCCGATCCATCCGGTCCCATGATGCCGATCGAGAACTGGCCACCCGACTGGCGGGTAAAGGCGATCAGATCGCCCTTGGGCGACCAGACCGGGGTCGAATAGGACCCGTCGCCATACGAAATCCGTTCCGCGCCACCACCGGCCGCCGACATCACGTAAATTTGCGGACGCCCGCCCCGATCGGATTCGAACGCAAGACGCTGCCCATCCGGCGAGTAGGAGGGCGAGGTGTCGATGGCCGAGCCCGTGGTGAGCTGCTGAGGCTGACTGCCCCCCAGATCCATCGCGTAGATATTGGTGACCGCGCCATTGCTGACCGAGAACACCAACCGGCGACCATCGGGCGAAAAACGCGGGGCAAAGCTCATCTGTCCGAACTGGCCGATGGACTGTGCCTGGCCTGTCGCCATGTTCACAACGAAAATGCCTGAAGAGGTCGGGCCGTCCAGGACCATATAGGCAATGAGCTGGCCGTCGGGCGACATGCGCGGGGTAAGGATCTGCTGGGCGCCATCGCTGAGATAGCGGATATTGGCGCCGTCCTGATCCATGATGGCCAGCCGCCGGACGCGGTTGGCGCGCGGGCCGCTTTCGGCCACGAACACGACGCGGGAGTCGAAATAGCCCGTTTCCCCGGTCAGCCCCGTGTAGACCGCGTCCGATGCGATATGGGCGATACGGCGCCATGAGCTTGCGTCCGTACCGTATGATTTTCCCGTTACCTGCGCGCCCGCCGTCGTGTCCCACAACCGCAGGCTCGACTGGATCTGTTCCGCGCGGTTAGCGTCCGCCATGATCACCGCGTCCGCGCCCGTCGAGCGCCAGGCGGGGAAATCGGGGGTCTGGCTGGGATCGCCCACCTGGGCGGGGTATCCGGCCGGATCGACCAGCCGGAACAGGCCCGAATTGGTCAAATTGTTGCGCACCACCTGCGCCACCTCGGCCCCGAAAGCCGCATCGGCGGAGGCGAAATTGGGGATGGCGATGGGCATGGGCGTGAAATTGCCGCCCGTCACCGTGATCTGCAATTGCGCCAGCACCGGACTTGCGGCCATCATCGCGGCGCCGGAAAGTCCCAGCCTGAGCGCAGTCCTGCGGGTCATCGAAATGTTTTCCACGTCAGTCTCCATGTTTGACGGCCTGTGCCGCCGCCTCGATCCGAAGGGTCAATCGGAGAGGCCAAATTGAGGTTGCCCCGATTATCGGCAAATCATGTCCGAATATCGGTGAGAGGTCAGTTTTGCACTCGTTATTGCATTTTGGCCACGCATTGATGTCGCTCGGTTAAAGGTCGCGCGGATCGAACGTCACGTCCACCTGCCGCCAGCTGTCGTATTTTTCTGCCGGCAGCATCGTATAGGGACCGCAGCGCTCAACGGCCCGCTGGGCGGCAAACGCTGTGGAACGCATGAGATCGTCGGTCAGCGCCGAGCGGATTTCAGTCGCTGAAACCGACCCGTCCCGGTTGAACGTAACCAAAACCCGCACCGTAAGCCCCGGCACGCTGAGCGCGCCCGGCGGCGGCGTCCAGCAGCGGCGCATGGCAGCGGCCAGCGCCGATTGCTCGGACTGGGTGAGCGTCGCAGACTGACCGCTGGGCGCTCCCAACGAGGATTGCCCACCTTCGCCTGTTGTGGCCCCGCGTGAGGTTTCCTCATTGATCAGATCGCCGATGCGGTCGGCAATGTCATCGGACACCTGGCTGGAGGGCTCCTGCGGCGTTGGGCTAGGCTCGGGCTGACGCTGCGCCTCGGCAAACTGCTCGCGCAGTTGCGACACCGACGACGTGACCTGCGGCGGTACCGGCGCAACAGGCTCCGGCTCGGGAGTTGGCTCGGGTTCAGGTTCGGGCTCTGGTTCGGGCTCCGGCTCTGGTTCCGGCTCCGGCTCAGGTTCTGGCTCCGGAACAGGTTCAGGCGCGGGCTCTGGCTCTGGTGCGGGCGTCGGCTCAGGCTCGGGAGCCGGTTCGGGTTCCGGCGTGGGCTCGGGACGCGGCGCCGGGGTGGGCGGCGGCGTGGGCTCGGGTTCCGGTTGAGGTTCAGGCTCCGGCTCGGGTTCCGGAGCAGGTTCGGGCGCCGGCGCTGTCTCAATAGTGGGCGCTGGAGACGGGGTATCGGAAATTTCGGGGTTGGGCTGATCTTCTTCGGTGTTGCCGGTGCGCTCGGCAAGCTCGGCCTCGGTTTCGGTATCGACGGCCGACGGTGTTTCGGTCTCGACGATCTCGCTTTGCAGGTTGCCCGCCTGGATATTTGAAAATTCCGAAATCGGGACGAGATCGACCGAAATCGCCGAATCCATGTTCGGATCGAGCCGCTCGACGCTCGAGAGCTGCACGAGGGTGAGCCCGATAATGGCGATATGGCCGACGACCGATACGGTGGTCCCGATCCGCATGGACTATTGCCCCGAGCTGTCGGCAGTCGGCTGCTGCGTGATCAATCCGATACGCGAATATCCGGCCGACGAAAGCGTGCCCATGACGTCCATCACGGTGCCGTAGCTGGCAGAGGTGTCTCCCCGCACATAAATCCGGTCTTCAGTCGATTCCGCGAGCGCGGAAACGGCGTCCACCAGCGCGGAAGACACCACCGGCTCGTCATCGACAAAAATCTCACCCTCGGGGGTAACCGAAACCATGATCGGGGTGCGCGGCGTCTGCAACTCGCCCGCCGATGACTGCGGCAGATCGACCGCGACCCCCGCCGTCATCATCGGAGCGGCGACCATGAACACGATGAGCAGCACCAGCACCACGTCCACAAAGGGCGTGACGTTGATTTCGCTCATCATGGCCCTGCGCTGGCCGCGACGGCGGCGGCGTCCGCCCCCGCTTCCGCCTGCAACACCCATGCCCATTATTTGCGGCTCCGCGCTTCGAGCTGGCGGCCCAGAATGGCCGCGAATTCATCGGCAAAGCCTTCAAGCCGGCCAACCAGCTTGTTGGCATCGCCCGAGAGCTTGTTGTAGGCGATAACCGCCGGAATGGCCGCCACAAGGCCGATGGCCGTGGCAAAAAGCGCTTCGGCGATGGGGCCGGCGACAACGCCAAGGCTGGCGCTTTGCGAGGCCGCAATGGACGAAAAGGCGTTCATGATGCCCCAGACGGTGCCGAACAAGCCGATAAACGGGGCCGCCGAGCCCACGGTCGCCAGAAACGAAAGCCGGCTTTCAAGCTGTTCGCTTTCGCGCGCGATGGCCACGTCGAGCACCTTGTCGAGCCGCGCCTGCACGCCGACATAACTCGAGGCGTTCTGTTCGTGGCTGCGCTTCCATTCCTTCATCGCTGCAACGAACACCGCCGCCAGCCCGCTGGTGGGGCGCTGGGAGAGCGTCTGATAGAGCTCTTCGAGCGACTGGCCCGACCAGAAGGTCTTTTCGAACTGGTTCATGTCCGACCGCACGCGGGTGAATTTGAGCGATTTGTCGATGATGATGGCCCAGCACCAGATCGACGCGGCCAGAAGGCCGAGCATCACCAGCTTGACGACGATGTCGGCCATCAGAAACAGGCCGATGGGCGAAAAATCGGTGTGCGCCGCCGCGCTGCCCACTGCGTCCATAGCTTCCATTATGAGTGTTCCTCGGAGAAAAAACCTTGCCGATGGGTGCCCCGCCGCCAGCAACACCCGATGCAATCGCGGTCAAATTTGTCAAAATTAACGCCGCGTGCAGAAAAGTGGTCCCACTTTTCGTCGTCAAAGCGACGCAGGTTGAATTTCGACAAATGCCCGCGATCGGGTCACCGCGACGCAGCAGGGCCGCTTGCCCCATTTATGGTCAAGGAAAGGTTAAGAAGCGCTCAACGCCGATCAAGTAGGGCGCGAAGGGCTGCTGGCAGGCGGACCGGCCGCCCCGCGGCGTTGAGCAAAACCGCCTGGACCTGCGCCCGACAGATGATTTCTGCGTCGCGCTTTATCGATTGCGCCAGAGCAAACCGCGCCCCGCCGGCCGCGGCCATTTCCGTTGTGACCTCGAGCAGATCGTCGATACGGGCGGGTCTGTCGTAGGAAATGGTCATTTCACGCACCGCGAAGGCGAGGCCCTCGGCGATCAATTGAGAGTGATGGATGCCATGGGCGCGCAAAAATTCGGTCCGTGCCCGCTCGAAAAATTTCAGATACGCGGCGTGATAGACATTGGTGGAAAAATCGGTGTCCTCGAAATAGACCCGCACCGGAAAGCGGTGGAGGCCATCGGCCCCGATTTCGCCGCCGAAAACGCTCACTCCCCGCTCTCCTCCTCGAACAGGCTCGCCTGCAGGCCGGCAAAGCCCTGCGGGACGGCATAGCCCATGTGCTGGAAAGAGAGCGCCGTCATCATCCGTCCACGCGGGGTGCGCTGGATGAACCCCTGCTGGATGAGATAGGGCTCAACGATTTCCTCGATGGCATCGCGCGGTTCGGACAGCGCGGCCGAAATGGTTTCGATGCCGACCGGCCCGCCGCCATAAAATTCGGCAATTGTCGTAAGATAGCGCCGGTCGAGCTGATCGAGCCCCCTGGCATCGACATCGAGCCGCAACAGCGCCTTGTCGGCGACCTTGCGGTTGATCTCGGCCGCACCCTCGACAAGCGCGAAATCGGTGACCCGGCGCAACAGACGCCCCGCAATGCGCGGCGTGCCGCGCGAGCGGCGAGCGACTTCCAGCGCGCCGTCCGAGGTCATGGCCATGCCCATCAGCCGCGCACCGCGCTCGACGATCTGGACCAGCTCTTGGGGCGTGTAAAAATTCAATCGCACCGGAATGCCGAACCGGTCGCGCAAGGGTGTGGTCAAAAGTCCGGCCCGGGTCGTTGCGCCCACAAGGGTGAACTTGGCCAGATCGATCCGCACCGAGCGCGCCGCCGGGCCCTCCCCGATGATCAGATCGAGCTGGAAATCCTCCATCGCCGGATAGAGAATTTCCTCGACCGCCGGGCTGAGACGGTGGATTTCGTCGATGAACAAGACGTCGCGCTCTTCGAGATTGGTCAAAAGCGCGGCCAGATCCCCCGCCTTGGCGATGACCGGACCGGACGTGGCGCGAAAGCCTACGCCAAGCTCGCGCGAAATGATCTGGGCGAGCGTGGTCTTGCCCAGCCCTGGCGGGCCGACGAACAACACATGATCAAGTGCCGCCTGCCGCTGCTTTGCGGCTTCGATGAACACCTGCAGATTGGCGCGCGCCGCCTCCTGCCCGATAAACTCGGAAAACCCCGAGGGGCGCAGGGAAACATCGAGACTGTCGTCGCGGCCTTCAGCGGCATTGGTGAGATCGGTCATATTGGTTTGCTATTGCCCCCGGCGCCCGATTGCAACGGACCTCACGAACTCAATTCCCGCAGCCCCAGCCGGATGAGCTTTTCGGTGGGCGTGTCCTCGCCCTCTTTGGCCACGACCCGCGCCAGCGCGCTTGAGGCCTGCGCCTGTCCGTAGCCCAGATTGACCAGTGCCGAGACGGCATCCGACACATTGCCCGTGGCGAGCCCTTCGCCCAAAGCGGTCTGCAGGCCCATCGCTCCTGCATCGATGGCGACACCGGCGGGAACCTTGCCCTTGAGCTCGGACACGATGCGCTGGGCCAGCTTGGGGCCGACCCCGGATGCGCGGCCCACCATGGCCTTGTCCTGGAGCGCGATGGCCGAGGAAAGATCGGAAGGCGAAAGGATCGACAAAATGCCCAGCGCGACGCGTGAGCCAACGCCCTGAACGGTCATCAACAATTTGAACCAGTTCTTTTCACCCTCGGTGGCAAAACCGTAAAGCCGGATCATGTCCTCGCGCACGATCATTTCAATAAACAGCACGGCCGCTTCGCCCACCCGGGGCAGCGCCTGCAGGGTGCGGCCCGAGCAATGGGCTTCGTAACACACGCCATTGACGTCGATCAGCGCGGTGTCATCGCCGAGCGTTTCGATGATGCCCTTGAGTTTGCCGATCATGCGCTCTTTGCCAGTTTGCGGTGTTGACGATGGTGGGCATGGCAAATGGCGATTGCCAGGGCATCAGCCGCGTCGGCCGATTTAAAATTGGCGGCGGGCATCAGTGTCTTGACCATCAATTCGATCTGCTTTTTTTCCGCGTGCCCAGTCCCGACCACCGATTTCTTGACCAGGTTGGCCGAATATTCACCCACCGGAAGACCCATTGAAGCCGGAGTCATCACCGCAATGCCGCGCGCCTGTCCGAGCAGCAGCGTGGAACGCGCGCCGGCATTGACAAAGGTTTCCTCCACGGCGGCCTCGGCCGGGTGATGTTCGGCGATCAGCCGCATCAGCCCTTCGTGGAGATGGACGAGGCGCAGGGAAAGCTCCTGGTCGACGGCCGGCGTCAGAACCCCGCAGGCGATAAACCGCAGACGGTTTCCCTCAGCCTCGATGATGCCCCAGCCGGTGCGCCGCAGCCCCGGATCGATCCCCATGATTCGCACGATATTCAACATGCCCCAAATTAGCCCGTTCCCATCAGCCTACCAAGCGCAAAGTGAACAAACCAAAAACATCCCCATCTTATCCCCCGACTTCACAATATCCGGCGCGGCTCCAATTTTCCCGTTCCCGGCAAGATTGTGTTCACCCCTTACCCGCTAGGTTGCCCCCGGGCGCAAATACTTTCGGTACATATCCATGGCACGAGAATTCAGACTGCCTCGGCAGGCCTGGGCGGGCATCATTGGACGCACGCTCGGTCACATGGCGGTCGCCGTCGTGATTTCAGTGGTGATTTCCTACATCATTCTCGAAGTGTTCTCCCAGGGCATCGGCCAAATCGGTCTGATCGTTGCCATCATCGCCCCGCTCGCGCTGGGCGGCCCGATGGTTTTCTACCTGTCTGTCCGTCAGTTCGAACTGCAGATGGCCTATGACAGGCTCGAGGCGGCAGCGGCGCGCGACAGCCTGACCAATTGCCTCAATCATGGCGCCTTCGTCGATGCGGTCAGCCTTGCTCTGGCCGACGAGCAGGCCGGCGGCGGCACGCTGCTTGTCATCGACGCCGATCACTTCAAATCGATCAACGACCGTTACGGCCATGCCAGTGGAGATACCGCGCTCAAGCTCATCGTCGCCGCCATCCGCTCCTCGGTCGGGTCCCTCGATATCATCGGCCGGCTCGGCGGCGAGGAATTCGGCGTCTTTCTTCCCGCGGCCAATGCCGAACAGGCCCAGCGCACCGCCGAGACCATTCGCCAATCGGTCCAGATGATCGAATTCGATGCGGCAGGCACCAAGGCCTGCGTCCTGTCGGTGAGCATAGGCGGCGCCGTTGCCGCCGAACCGGTCGATTTTGGCGTCATCTTCAAAAGCGCCGACGAACAGCTTTACAAGGTCAAGGAATCCGGACGCAACGGCGTCAGCCTCGTGGTGCTGCTGCCCCGCCCCACAGCGACCACGGCGATCAAAGAGCCGACCGGGCTGGTCTATCGCGGGCAGGAAGTCAAACGCATCGCATGAAAAAGGCGGCCGTCAGGGCCGCCTCTCAATACAGCATTTGCGCCGGTCAGGCCGAAAGCTTGGCCATGTCCTCGTCGCTCATCTCGAAATTGGCATAGACGTTCTGGACGTCGTCGTCGTCGTCGAGATTGTCGATCATGCGCATCAGGCTCGCACCCTTGTCGGCATCGACCGGCGTATTGGTCTGCGGCTTGAACACGGCCTTGACGCTTTCGGCCTCCCCCAGAGCCGCTTCGAGCGCTGTGGAAACCTCACCGATATCTTCAAAGGCGCAATAGATCGTGTGGCCCTCTTCGTCGGACTGCACGTCCTCGGCCCCGGCCTCGATGGCCGCTTCCATGACCGTATCGGCATCACCGGCCTTGGCGGGATAATAGATTTCCCCGACCCGGTCGAACATGAAGGCGACCGATCCGGATTCCCCCATTGCGCCGCCGGCCTTTGAAAAGATGGCGCGCACGTTCGACGCCGTGCGGTTGCGGTTGTCGGTGAGCGCTTCGACGATAACGGCAACCCCGCCGGGGCCGTAGCCCTCGTAGCGGACCTCTTCGTAATTGTCGCCGTCTCCGCCCTGCGCCTTCTTGATGGCGCGTTCGATATTGTCCTTGGGCATGGACTGGGCCTTGGCGTTGTTGACCGCCAGGCGCAAACGCGGGTTCATCGCCGGATCGGGCATGCCCGACTTTGCGGCGACGGTGATCTCACGCGCCAGCTTGGAAAAGATTTTCGAGCGCACCGCGTCCTGACGGCCCTTGCGGTGCATGATGTTCTTGAACTGTGAATGGCCGGCCATGGTCGGACAGTTCCCTGTTTGGTCGTTAAAATGAGATTGGCGGGTTATAGGGGAGCGATCCGGAGAAATAAAGCCTCAGAATTGGGGCAGCGCTTGCGAGAGCGACCCACCGATACGCACGGGCTGGATTTGCGTGCACAGCCCCGAGCCTCTGTCTGTCTCGATTGCAACGCCGCACAGCGTGGCCTCACCCTCGGACGGCGTGAACCGCGCCCTGGCCAAACCGGTGACGAACCGGTTGAGGGGTTCTTCGAGCTCCATGCCGATCACGCTGTCATAATCCCCGCACATGCCCGCATCGCTCATCAGTCCCGTTCCGCCGCGCAGGATGCGGTGATCGGAGGTCGGGATGTGGGTGTGAGTGCCCACCACCAGTGAAACCCGGCCATCGAGGTAATGGCCCATGCCCTGCATTTCCGAGGTCGCCTCGGCGTGAAAATCGACGACGATGGCATCGGCCTGCTCACCCAGCGGGCAGCTGGCGATGGCATTGTCGACAGCGCGGAACGGATCGTCCATGGGCGGCATGAACACCCGGCCCAGCGCATTGACCACTAGCACCTGATGGCCGTTGCGGCCCGTAATCATTGTGGCGCCGCGGCCCGGCGCCCCGGGGGGAAAATTGATCGGCCGGATCAGGGTGTCGTGGCGCTCGATTGCCGTCATCAACTCGCGCTGGTCGAAAGCATGATCGCCCAGCGTCACCACATCGGCGCCCGCGTCGCGTAACAGCTCGTAATGGGCCTCGGTGATGCCGCGCCCGTGGCTGGCATTCTCGCCATTGACGATGACGAAATCGAACCGGCATTGCTCGATCAGGTCGGGAAGCCGCTCGGCCACCACATCCCGGCCGGCCCGCCCCATAACGTCGCCCAGAAACAAAAGCCTCATGCGTCCTCGAAGCGGCGCAGGCCGGTCTCGGTGACCAGCAGGTCGAGTGGCAGGTCATGATCGAGCCGGGGAATGAAATCGAGTTCCTGGGCCGAGAACGCATAACCGACAAGCAGCGGTTTTTTGCTCATGGCGGCGAGCGTTCTGTCGTAATAGCCCTTGCCATAGCCCAGCCGCGTACCGAGGCTGTCGAAGGCCAGAAGCGGAATGACGACAATATCGGGTGTGACGATGGGCGCGGTTTCAGCTGGAGCGAGCGTTCCAAAACCCGAGGGATAGAGCGGCTGACCGTCTTCCCAGAGCCGCAACTCGAGCGGCTCGTCCTCGCCGGTCACCACTGGCAGGGCGATTTTCTGGCCCGAATCCATGAGCCGGGTCAGAAGCGGCTTGCAATCGATCTCGTCACGGATCGGCCAATAGAGCGCGACAATCTGATCTGAATGCAGCGGCACGCCCTCGAGAAAGACATCGGCCGCCAGTTTGGATGCGTCGGCACGGTCGTCCTGGGGAACGGCCAGACGCCGGGCAAGGGCCTCTTGCCGAAGTGTTGCCTTTTGCTCTTCAAGCTGGGCTTCGCTATCGGTCAAGCCGCTCACTTTCCTTTAAAATCTTGTGCCGCCCTGGCCGTGGGATGTGTCGATCCCGGGAACCTACGTTAGTAGGTGGGCGCCGTTTGTCCAAGCCCACGGGCCTGGTCAGGGACAGCTCCCTTTAGGATCGATAAGGCCCCGGGGATGCAGTATCCTACACGAACCGGGCAGCACGCGATCATATAGGCCTTTGTGAGCGTCCCGAAAAGTGGGTAAGGACCAAATGTTTTCCAGCCCGGCGGGCCGCAGCCCTATTGGGCCGGTACCGGATGGAGTGCGCTGCGCTCGACGGCAAGTGTTCGGGCGGAAAAAGCAAGACCAACACTGTCCCATGCGCGGGCGATATGGTCGGTCAGAGCATAGAAAAACAGCGTCAGCCCCACGATCTCAAGCCCCTCCTCGATCAGGATGGATATCGAATAGGCCACGGTCTCCTTGCCCGTGGCACTTTCGACGGCGCCGCCCACCAGTTCCATCCCCAGCGCACCGCCGACATAGGCCCCGCCGGCGATGGTGAACAGGACGGCGGTGCGGCGCGGCAGGCGCAAGAGGAAAGGCAGGTAATAAGCGCCGATCAATGCCACCGCGATGGCGCCGGGAATGACCCAGGAATAATACAATATCCCGGTGAGATCGAAGGCGTTGCGCAGCGGCATCATCAGCGATTCGTGAAAGCTCGCCGCCTCATCGATTGCCATAAGGCAGAAGATGACCCCCAGTATGGTCCAGCGCCGCGCATCCACTCCCCCGGTCTGGCGCACTGTACGCCCCATGACCATCAGGGTTGCCCCGATCGCCAGGATCAGGACGGCTGAATAAAATGCTGGCAGCGACAACTCGGCATCGAGCGCTATGTGGCGCAATTCCTTGAGCGGCGTGTCCAGCCCGATCCGGCCAATGACGATTTCGCGCACAATGCCCAGAGCGATGATGACCGCCGAAATTTTGGCAACCCATTGCGCGCAACGCGTGAGATCAATGGAAAGAACAGGCGCTTGTGATGCGCTGACAGACATGGCGATACCCCGTTTTCAAGGCGGTGCGGCCAAGTTCAATTGCCCGAAATGCGTTTTTTTGTATCCGCACAGCCCCATTTCCGATCGCATTAACGGATCGGATTGTTACCCAATCAAAGGATAACCAACATGACATGTCCATCAATCCGGGGATAAATGGTAAACAACGGACTGCAGGAACCGCAGACCCGGCACGAAGAAATGCCCGAAATATCCCTGCTTATGTCAGCATTATTGACATAAATACAATCCTGCACATAACATTGGTCAACGCCTGCAGGTCACCATGGGAGCAGCCCGATGATTACGCCCGAATATGCGCGCACCATGGCGCGCTACAATGCCGAACTCAACCGCCGCGTTTATGGGGCTGCGCTGCGGCTTTCCGATGCTCAGCGCCGCTCAGACGAGGGGGCTTTCTGGAAATCGATCCACGGCACGCTGTCTCATCTCTACTGGGCCGACCGCATCTGGCTTTCCCGCTTCGGCGCCGCGCAGGCACCGGACGTGCCAATTGCACGCAGCGCAACCATGATCGAGGACTTCAACAGTCTGTGGGCACAGCGGCAGGACCTCGACCAGGTCCTGATCGAATGGGCCGATGCCATGACGCCCGAGGCGATCGCAGGCGATCTGTCCTGGCACAGCGGGGCAGTCGGACGTGACATGTCAAAGCCGCGCGCGCTGCTCATCATGCAGATCTTCAATCACCAGACCCACCACCGCGGTCAGGTCCACGCGCTGATCACCCGGTTTGGCGAAAAGACAGGCGATACCGACCTGCCATTCGTGCTGCCCTGACGGGCAAGGGCCTTAAACCCGTCCAAGCCATTGCACGCAGTACACGCCGGCGACCGCGCCCGATCGCTCACGAGTTGCCCTGAGGCTCCTGACCGGCAGCATCGACGGCGGTTGCTATCGATTCGATACGGCGGGCGACATCGGCCAGCTTGGCGGCGAACTTGCTTTCCATGGTTTCGGCCTCGGCGGCCACGTCGTTGCCCGCCTTGGTCACCGTCTGCAGTTCGCCCCGCAGCTGCTCGAGCTTGCGCTCGGCCTCGACAAGCTCATCGACCACCGCAATCCCGGCCATGACCGTAAGCCGGTTATCGCCGATCTCGCCGAACGTGCCCTTGTAATCGTCGATATAGCTGTTGAACCGGGTGGCCAGGGACGAGAGGTGGGTTTCCTGCCCGTCCTCGCACGCCATGCGGTATTTGCGGCCATTGATTTCGACACTGACTTCAGCCACGGGCATCTCCCTCTTCGAGCACTGAACGCACGCTGGTCAGCGCCTCCTCGATGCGCCTGGAAACCGTCTCGGCGGCCTGGTCGAGCCGTTCGGCCCGCGCATTGGCCCGGTCGAGGTCTCCGGCCAGCCGCTGGCTGTCGGCCTGAAGCTGGGACGATGTGCGCAGCCGTCCCGACAGCGAGCGGACCGATGTGTCGAGCCGGTTGAGCGCCCGGTCGAGCCGTTCGATGGCTGTGGTAAAGCTCTCTCCGGTCGATGGCGATGTCACTTTGGGCGCGTCCTTCGAATCCATTGCCTCTGGTGCCCACAATAACCCCAAAAGTGGCGGAAATGGCAAGGGCACCAACCCCCGGGCAAGACGGCCCCGACATTGACTCGTTAACCGGACCTGTTATGTGTCTGCCTCGCGCGACCGGGCCGTCTCGTGCGGACCGCCGCATCGCCATTTTTCCTAACGTCGAACGCTTCGGGATATCATGACAGACAGAGCCAAACACGATGCCATGGCCAATGCCATTCGCGCCCTTTCCATGGACGCCGTGCAGGCCGCCAATTCCGGCCATCCGGGACTGCCCATGGGCGGCGCCGACATCGCCACCGTGCTGTTCACAAAGATCATGAAATTCGACCCCAAGGCCCCCCACTGGCCGGACCGCGACCGGTTCGTGCTCTCGGCGGGCCACGGCTCGATGCTGCTCTATTCCTCGCTCTATCTTCTGGGCTACGAGGACATGACGCTCGACGACATCAAGAATTTTCGCCAGCTCGGTTACAAGACTGCCGGCCATCCCGAATACGGCCACGCCGACGGCATCGAAACAACCACGGGGCCGCTGGGCCAGGGCCTTGGCAATTCGGTCGGCATGGCGATCGCCGAAGCCCATCTCAACGCCGAATACGGCGACGACCTGGTCAACCATTTCACCTACGTCTATGCCGGTGACGGGTGCCTTATGGAAGGCATTGCCCAGGAATCGATCTCGCTGGCCGGGCATCTGAAACTCAACAAGCTTATCGTCATCTGGGATAACAACGACATCACCATCGACGGCAAGGTCTCGATGGCCGATTCCACCGACCAGATCGCCCGCTTCAAGGCTGTCGGCTGGAACACGATGGAAATCGACGGTCACGATCCCGACCAGATCGAAAAGGCACTAAAGGACGCCCAGAAGTCCGACAAGCCGACGCTCATTGCTGCCAAGACCACGATCGGCTTCGGTTCGCCCAACAAGGCCGGCACCGCCAAGGCGCACGGCTCCCCGCTCGGAACCGACGAAATTGCACTGGCCAAGGCCGAGCTCGGCTGGAAATACGGCCCGTTCGAGGTGCCCGAAGATTTGATGGACGCATGGCGGCTTGCGGGCAACCGCGGCACCAAGGCGCGCAGCGCCTGGACCGAACGCCTCAATGCCGCAGATGCCGAGACCAAGGGTGAATTCGAGCGCCGCATGCGCGGCGATCTGCCTGAAGCGCTCAAGACGGCGATGGCCAGCTACAAGCACAAGCTCGCCGAGGAAAAGCCCAAGCTCGCCACCCGCGCCTCCTCCCAGAAGGCGCTCGAAGTCATCAATGGCGCCATGCCCGAAACCCTCGGTGGTTCGGCCGATCTGACCGGCTCGAACAATACCAATACCTCCCAGACCCTGCCGCTGACCGCCAACGATTATTCGGGCCGCTATGTCCATTACGGTATCCGCGAGCACGGCATGGTTTCGGCCATGAACGGAATTGCGCTCCATGGCGGGCTCTACCCCTATGGCGGCACCTTTCTGACCTTTACCGATTACTGCCGCCCCTCGATCCGGCTTGCCGCCCTGATGGGCATCCGGGTCGGGCTCGTCATGACCCATGATTCCATCGGTCTGGGCGAAGACGGGCCGACCCATCAGCCGGTCGAGCATCTGGCAGCCCTCAGGGCCATCCCCGGCCTTCTGGTCTTCCGCCCCGCCGACGCCATGGAAGCGGCCGAATGCTGGGAAATCGCCCTCGAACGCTTCAAGCAGCCTTCGGTGCTCGCGCTTTCGCGCCAGAACCTGCCGGCATTGCGCACCGAATACTCCAAAGACAACCAGTGCCTGCGCGGCGCGTATTCGATCTGGGGTGACAAGGACGCCGACGTCGTCATCTTCGGCACCGGCTCGGAAACCCAGCTTGCCGTCGAAGCCGCCAAGGAGCTGACCGACGAGGGCATTTCGGCCCGCGCGGTATCGGTGCCTTCGATGGAGTTGTTTTGGGCCCAGTCCGACGATTACAAACGTACGGTGTTTGGCAAGGCGCGGGCCCGCGTCGCCATCGAGGCGGGCATCGAGATGGGGTGGTCCAAATTCCTCGGCGAGAAGGGCCGCTTTGTCGGCATGACCGGGTTCGGTGCCTCGGGCGAGATCAACGCGCTCTACAACCACTTCGGTATTACAACCAAAGCCGCTGTTGAAGCGGCCAAAGCCCAACTTTAAGAGACTTTCAAATCCCGAGGGGCGTGTTCAGCGCCCCTTTTTCCTCCCGTTCGGCATATCCATACTCAAGGAGTAGCTCCATGACCGTCCGCGTCGCCATCAACGGATTTGGCCGCATCGGCCGCAACGTCCTGCGCGCCATCATCGAATCCGGCCGCACCGACATCGAGGTCGTTGCCATCAACGACCTCGGGCCGGTGGAAACCAATGCCCACCTGATCCGCTACGATTCGGTGCATGGCCGCTTTCCCGGCACCGTGACGGTTTCAGGCGATACGATCGACGTGGGCCGTGGCCCGATCAAGGTGACTGCCGTGCGCAATCCTGCCGAACTGCCTCATGGGGAGATGGGCGTCGATATCGTGATGGAATGCACGGGCATTTTCACCTCCAAGGAAAAGGCCTCGGCCCATCTCGAAGCCGGCGCCAAGAAAGTGATCGTTTCGGCACCCGCCGAAGGCGCGGACCTGACGGTGGTCTATGGCGTCAACCACGACAAGCTTTCGCCCGAGCATTCGGTGATCTCGAACGCCTCGTGCACCACCAACTGCCTGGCCCCGGTCGCCTATGTCCTCAATGAAGCCGTGGGCATCGAAAAAGGCTTCATGACCACGATCCACTCCTACACCGGTGACCAGCCCACGCTCGACACCATGCACAAGGATCTCTATCGCGGTCGCGCCGCGGCGCTCTCGATGATCCCCACCACCACGGGCGCCGCCAAGGCCGTGGGCCTGGTGTTGCCCGAACTCAATGGTAAGCTCGACGGCACCTCGATCCGCGTGCCGACCCCCAATGTGTCGGTGGTGGACTTCAAGTTCATCGCCAAAAGGACAACTTCGGTCGAGGAAATCAACACGGCGATCAAGACCGCTGCCGAGGGCAAGCTCAAGGGTATCCTGGGCTTTACCAACGAAAAGCTGGTGTCGACCGATTTCAACCACGATCCCCATTCCTCGATCTTTCACATGGACCAGACCAAGGTCATGGAAGGCACTTTCGTGCGTATCCTGTCCTGGTACGACAATGAATGGGGGTTCTCCAACCGCATGAGCGACACCGCCGTGGCGTTTGGCAAGGTGCTCTGAGCCCAACGATTGCCAATCGAAGGGCGCTCCGTTCGGAGCGCCTTTTTCTTGCCTATCGCCCGCCCTTGAGCCACTGTGATGGCCGAGGGGACCTTTCGAATTCCAGACCGGATGGATGCGACCATGACTGCCGCCTTCAAGACCCTTGACGATTTCGACCTCGACGGGAAACGCGTGCTTGTCCGCGTCGACCTCAACGTGCCCGTCAAGGATGGCAAGGTGAGCGACGCCACCCGCGTCGAGCGTGTGGCCCACACCATCCAGGAGATCGCCAACAAGGGCGGTTTGCCAATCCTTCTTGCCCATTTCGGACGCCCCAAGGGCAAGGTCGATCCCGACATGAGCCTCAAGGTGGTGGTGAGCGCCCTGCACAAGATCATCGGCAAGCCGGTCCATTTCGCGTCCACCGACTGGTCCGATATCTCCGATGCAAAGAAGGTGATTCAAAGCGCCGAAGCCGGTTCGGTGGTGCTTATGGAAAACACCCGCTTCCATCCCGGCGAGGAAACCAACGATCCCGAACTGGTCGCCACCATGGCTTCGCTGGGTGACCTCTATGTCAACGATGCCTTTTCGGCGGCCCACCGCGCCCATGCCTCGACCGAAGGCCTGGCGCACGCCCTGCCCGCCGCCGCCGGCCGTGCCATGGAAGCCGAACTCAAGGCGCTCGAAGCCGGGCTGGGCAATCCGGTAAAGCCGGTCATCGCCATCGTCGGCGGCGCCAAGGTCTCCACCAAGATCGACCTGCTCGAAAATCTCGTCACACGGGTCGAGGCGCTGGTGATCGGCGGCGGCATGGCCAACACCTTCATCTACGCGCTGGGCTATGACGTGGGCAAATCGCTGTGCGAACGCGACCTCAAGGAAACCGCGCTGCGCATAATGGACAAGGCCGAAGAAGCCCGTTGCGCCATCATCCTGCCTATCGACGGCGTCGTCGCCTGGCATTTCAAGGCCGATACGCCAAGCCGCGTTTATGGGCTCGACGCCATCGACAAGGACGGCATGGTGCTCGACGCCGGGCCGCAATCGGTCGAAAAGATCAAGACCGCGATCAACGAAGCCAAAACCGTCGTCTGGAACGGCCCACTGGGTGCCTTCGAGATGCATCCATTCGACACGGCAACCGTCGAGATTGCCAAATACACCGCTGAACGCACCAAAAAAGGGCTTCTGACTTCGGTCGCGGGTGGTGGCGATACCGTCGCTGCCCTGGCCCATGCCGGGGTCAAGGACAGCTTCACCTATGTCTCGACTGCCGGTGGCGCCTTTCTCGAATGGATGGAAGGCAAACCGCTTCCCGGCGTGGATGCACTCAAACCCCGTTGAGTAGACAGACAACGCCCGCCTAATCCCTTCGTTCTATACCCGAACGTCTAATCGATTGTGACCGTGACGTTCGGGTATTTTAGCCCCACATTCACATCCATGGGGTTTAGCGTCCGATGTCTCGACTGAGCGAGATCGCCAACCAGCTCGTTGCGCCCGGCAAGGGCATCCTGGCCGCCGACGAATCGACCGGCACCATCAAGAAACGCTTCGATTCCATCTCCCTGGAATCGACCGAAACAAATCGTCGCGACTATCGCGAGATGCTGTTCGGCGCCACCGAAGCGATGACCGACTATATTTCCGGCGTCATCCTGTTTGACGAAACCATCCGCCAATCAGCCGCCGATGGCACGCCCTTCGTCGACATGCTGGCCGCCACCAACTGCCTGCCCGGCATCAAGGTCGATACCGGCGCCAAGCCCATGCCTGGCTATATCGATGAGACGGTGACCGAAGGCCTCGATGGCCTGCGCGACCGCCTCGCCGAATACGCACGGATCGGCGCCGCCTTTGCCAAATGGCGCGGGGTCATCGGTATCGGCGAAAACAAGCCCACCCGCGCTTCAGTCCACGCCAACGCCCATGCCCTCGCCCGCTATGCGGCGCTCTGCCAGGAAGCCGGCATCGTGCCGATCGTCGAGCCCGAAGTATTGGCCGACGGCAAGCCCGGCAACCACACGATCGAAACCTGCGAAAAAGTCACCACCGACACGCTCGGCGAAGTCTTCGAACAGCTGCGCATGGCCGGTGTGGCGCTCGATGGGATGATCTTGAAACCCAACATGGTGATCCCCGGCGTCAACGGCCCCAAGGTTTCCATCGAAGAGGTCGCCGAACGCACGGTACGGACGCTGAAGGCCACTGTGCCCTCCATCGTTCCCGGTATCGCTTTCCTTTCGGGCGGCCAGACCTCCGAACAGGCCAGCGCCAATCTCTCGGCCATGCACAATATCGGCAAGCTGCCCTGGGCGCTGACCTTTTCCTATGGCCGTGCTTTGCAGGCCGAAGCGCTCCAGACCTGGGGCGGCAAGGCCGAAAATGTCGAAGCTGGACGCCGCGCGTTCATCCACCGCGCCAGGATGAATTCGCTGGCCTCGCTGGGCCGGTGGGCTCCCGAACTCGACAGGGCGGCCTGAACGGTTTTTCCGGCGGCAAGGCCGGAAAAGCGCTGGCATCGTACTGCCGAATAGTCTTCCCATACGCAAAGGGACGCTGTATCGACGCAGCGTCCCTTTTTTTGTCATTGTTTGGCGGCAAAGGGGAGCGAAACGACTGGGGCACCATGGCAGAAATATTCCTGATTGCAGAGCCGGAGATCGATGTTGAACGGCTCGAAGCGACTTTGGCACGCGTGCCGGCTGCGGCGCTGTTGCTCAAGGCTGGCGAGGAGGACGATTTCGCCTATACCGACCGCGCAAAGACGCTGGCCAAAATCGCTCAGAAAACCAATTGCGCCGTACTGCTCGACAACCGGCCCGATCTGGTCAGGAAAGCCTATGTGGATGGCGTGCACATGTCGGGCGGCATCAAGGCACTGCGCGAAGCGTTGGACGCACTCAAGCCCGATTTCATCGTGGGCACCGGCGATATCGGCTCGCGACACGAGGCCATGACCCGGGGCGAGCTCGAGATCGACTATTTGATGTTTGGCGACCGCACCGATGTCGACGGGCGCGAGATGGCCGATTGGTGGGCCGAAACCTTCGAGGTGCCCTCGGTTTTTTGCGCCGACCTCTCACAGGACCTTTCCGGCCTCAAATCCGAATTTGCCGCATTCGTGCAGGCCGACTGGGACAAGATTGCCCCCGGAGACGCCACATGAGACTGTCAGCAACACTCCTTGCCGGGCTTATGGCGCTCTCCCCCGTCGTGGCCGTTGCCCAAAGCCAGCAGATGGACGAAGCGCTCGACATCTCGCGCATGCTGCTCAACCCGCCCGAGGGCGTCGATCTGGCCTATGGCGCCTTCCAGCGCGGCTACTATCTGACCGCCCTGCGGCTGGCCGAACGTCGCGCCGCGACCGGCGATGCCGTGGCGCAGACCCTGATCGCGGAAATCCACGCCAATGGGCTCGGCGTGCCACAGGATATCCCACGCGCCATCACCTGGTACGCCCAGGCCGACCAGAACGGTGACATTCAGGCGACGTTCCAGCTCGCCATGATCTATCAGACCGGCACTGGCGTGCCACGCAATCGCGAACGCGCCGCCGCGCTGTTCCAAAAGGCCGCCGATGGCGGGCATATGGCGGCCAAGTACAATCTGGGCCTGCTCCATGTGGAGGGAACCTATGCCGAACCCAGTCTCGTCCAGGCGGCCGAGTTGATCGGGGAGGCGGCCGAAGCGGGGCTTCCCGAAGCGCAATATGACTATGCCATCATGCTGCTCGAGGGCGCCGGGGTCGCGCCCGATACCGCCGGGGCACTCGATCTCCTCGAAATGGCCGCCGAACAGGGCCTGCCCGAAGCCCAGGTCGAATACGCAACCTTGCTCTATATGGGTGCCCATGACGGCACCCGCGATGCCCAGGGTGCTGCGCGCTGGTATGGCCGCGCCGCCGAGGCCGGAAATGCAGTGGGTCAGGTGCGCTACGCGATGATGCTGGCCGCTGCCGAAGGTGTCGCCGAAGATATCGAGACCGCCGCCATGTACCGCACCCTGGCCCGCAGGCAGGGTTTGACCGAGGACGCACTCGAACAGATGCTGCGCGGCATCGCCCCGGAGACCCTCGCCCGTGCCGAAGAACGGGCCCGCTATTGGCCCGGCGTTCCACCCTCGGAAAATGCCGCTGCCGATACCGGGCAGGCCCCCGCCGGGGTCTCGCTTCCCAATACCCTGGATACCCCGCCCATTCTTCTCGACGGGCTTACCGACTCCCGATGATCGGCCAAAACGTTCTATGGCTTGAAAACCGCCCCGTTCTGGGGCAAAAGCCAGCCCACCAGTATTATCGGCCCTGAGCGCCCTTCCGCGCGGGCGCAGCAACGAAAAGTTTTTTTGCAATGAAGATCAACGGTAACGAAATCCGTCCCGGCAACGTGATCATGCATCAGGACCGCCTCTGGGTCGCGGTCAAGGTCGATCACGTCAAGCCCGGCAAGGGCGGCGCCTATGCGCAGGTCGAACTCAAGGCCATTCAGGGCACCACCAAGCTCAACGAACGCTTCCGTTCGGCCGAGACGGTCGAGCGCGTGACGCTCGAACAGCGCGATTTCCAGTATCTTTATGCCCAGGGCGACGCTCTGGTGTTCATGAACACCGAAAGCTATGAGCAGATCGAACTGGCCACCGATTTCGTCGGCGAGCGCGCCGCCTTCCTTCAGGATGGCATGATGGTGACCGTCGAAATGTACGAAGAGACGCCCCTTGGCGTGCAGCTTCCCGCGCAGGTGACCCTCGAAGTCACCGACACCGAGCCGGTGGTCAAGGGCCAGACCGCGGCCAATTCCTTCAAGCCCGCAACGCTCGAAAACGGCGTCAAGACAATGGTCCCGCCCTTTGTCGGCATCGGCCAGAAGATCATCGTCGATACCACTGAAGTGACCTATATCCGCCGCGCGGATTGATTTTCGGCCACCTCCGCAATTTCCCCGCCCTCCCCGTCAAGGGAGGGTGTTTTCTTTGACTGCACGGCAGCGCGTGCTAGAGAGCACCGCACAATCGCCTGCCAGCCGGTACAGAGACAAGCGTAAAGGATACTATCATGGCTCGCTCAGCGCTGATGAACATCATGGTCAACACAGCCATGAAAGCCGGCAGGGGCCTGATCCGCGATTTCGGCGAAGTCGAAAACCTGCAGGTCTCGCGCAAGGGGCCGGCCGATTACGTTTCGGTTGCCGACAAGCGCTCCGAAAAGATCGTCATGGACGAGTTGATGAAGGCCCGTCCCACCTATTCCTTCCTGATGGAAGAAGGCGGGGAAATCAAGGGCACCGACGGTATGCACCGCTGGATCGTCGACCCCATCGACGGGACGACCAATTTCCTGCACGGCGTGCCCATTTTTGCCGTCGCCATCGCGCTCGAACGCAATGACGAGATCGTCTCCTCGGTCATCTACAACCCGGTGATGGACGAATTGTTCACCGCCGAAAAGGGCAATGGCGCCTGGCTCAACAACCGCCGCCTGCGCGTTGCCGGCCGCAAGCATCTTTCCGAAGCGCTCATGTGCACGGGCATCAACTCGCAGGGCCGGGCGCTCGACGCATTGCAATTGCGCCAGCTGGCTCACATCACCCCCGCCGTTTCGGGTATCCGGCGCTCTGGCTCGATCTCGATGGATCTGGCATGGCTGGCCGCCGGGCGGTTCGATGGGGTCTGGGAAGCGGGCCTGAAGCCCTGGGACGTCGCGCCGGGCCTGCTGCTTGTCAAGGAAGCCGGCGGCTTCCTGACCGACTTTGCCGGTGGCAATGATGCGGTTGCCAAGGGCGAAGTGGTCGCCGGCAACGAGCTTATCCAGCGCGAACTGCTCAAGGCCATCCAGGCGGTGAAATAGAGGTCACTTTTCCTTAACCATCGCTCAAGTCATTGTCAGGTCATCATGGTCTGACTAAGCTGGCGCAAATTTGACACGCTGGCCGGTCACTTGACCGGCAGCGCTGCCAGGAGCCGGCCCTTTATGACGCAATCATACGACCCGTATCGCCTCGCCAATCCTTCGGTCTATCTCATCAAGATGGTGATTTTCCTCGTCCTCGTGGCGATGGTCGCAATCATCCTTCTGCCGCAACTGCTCGACGCGTTCTGGTCCAACCCGTTCATCAACGGCATGATCCTGTTCGTTCTGCTGGTCGGCATCATCCTGTCCTTCCGGCAGGTGATCCGCCTGTTCCCCGAGGTCAATTGGGTCAATTCGCTCCAGGAGGGCAATGCCGGCCAATTGCGCCGCGCGCCCGTCCTGCTCGCGCCCGTCGCTGCGATCATGCGCGACCGCCTCGGCGAGACTGTGATTACCCCCGCTTCCATGCGTTCGATCCTTGATTCGGTGGGCATTCGGCTCGATGAAGCCAAGGATACGGCGCGCTATCTTACCGGCCTGCTGGTCTTCCTGGGCCTGCTCGGCACATTCTACGGCCTGCTCCAGACAGTGGGCGCCGTCTCCGGCGTCATTCAGAACCTCGACGTCACATCGGGAGACACCACAAACATCTTCGGCAATCTCAAGGATGGGCTCGAGGCCCCGCTGGGCGGCATGTCGATCGCCTTTGCGTCCTCGCTGTTCGGCCTGTCAGGATCTCTGGTGCTGGGGTTTTTGGACCTGCAGGCCGGCCAGGCCCAGAACGCGTTCTATACCGATCTCGAGGACTGGATGAGCTCGATGACCGAGCTCGATCATCCCATCGCCACAATGCAAGCCAACAATTTCGGCGTATCCGGCCCCGAAATGCAGCAGATGTTCGAACGGCTCGGCGCGACGATGCAGACCCAGAACTCCTCCCAGAACGCCATTCGCGCCATGGCCGAGCTGGCCAAGGGAATCGACGGGCTGGTCAAGCACATAAGGGCCGAACAGGAAGATCTGCGCGCCCACATCGCCGAACAGGCCGAGGTCAACAAGCGTCTCACGACGCTGATCGACACCCTGTTGCAGGACAATGACCGTCCCCGCGACGGCCAGAACTAGGACCCCTCGCCCATGGCACTCGTCCGCGGACGCTCTTCTGCTGAACGCCCCAGCTACTGGCCCGGCTATGTCGACGCGCTGTCGAGCCTGTTGCTGGTCATCATCTTCCTGCTCTCACTGTTCATGATCGCCCAGTTCTTCCTTAACCAGGAAATCCTTGGCCGCGACACGGCACTGTCCCGGCTCAATGCCCAGATTGCCGAGTTGACCGAACTGCTCCAGCTCGAACGCGCCAATTCCGAGGAACTCGAGCTTTCCATTTCCTCGCTCTCGGCAACGCTTTCCGGCGTCGAGGCCGAGCGCGACAGCCTGCAAGACCAGTTGGCCGGGCTGGGCGATGGCATCGCCGATTATGATTCCACCATCGCCGGGCTCGAAACCGAATTGTCCGAAGAGCGCGAGCTGTCCTCGGAAGCCCAGGCGCAGGTCGCCCTGCTCAACCAGCAGCTTGCCGCGTTACGCCAGCAGATCGGTGCCCTCGAAGCGGCACTGGAGGCGTCCGAACTGCGCGACACCGAGAGCCGCACCCAGATCGCCGATCTGGGGCGCCGTCTCAACCTCGCCCTCGCCCAGCGTGTGCAGGACCTTTCGCGCTACCGCTCGGATTTTTTCGGCCGCTTGCGCGAAATCCTTGAAGGACGGTCCGACGTGCAGGTGGTTGGCGATCGTTTCGTCTTCCAGTCCGAAGTTCTTTTTGACGCCGGACAGGCCCAGATTTCCACCGAGGGACAATCCCAGATCAGCGCGCTCGCCGATGCCATTCTCGAGCTGGAAACCGAAATTCCCGCCGACATTCCCTGGGTGTTGCGCATCGATGGACACACCGACCGCCGCCCGATTTCAACCCCCCAGTTCCCTTCGAACTGGGAGCTTTCGGCGGCGCGCGCTATTTCGGTCGCCAAGCTTTTGGTCGAACAGGGTGTGTCGCCCAATCGGCTGGTGGCAGCAGGGTTCGGTGAATATGCCCCTCTTGACCCTGCCGACAACGACGAGGCCTACCGCCGCAACCGGCGTATCGAATTCAAGCTGACCGAGGCCTAGAGACATTCGCCATGGAGCAGGTCACCGGCCAATGCCTGTGCGGTGCGGTCAAGATCACCGCCAACGGCAAACCTGACCGGGTGGGCCTGTGCCATTGCCTCGATTGTCGCAAGCATCACGGCGCGTTGTTTTACGCCGCCGCGATCTTCGCCCAGGATGCAGTGAGCATCGCCGGGCAGACCCAAGCCTATCAGGGCCGCCACTTCTGTCCGCGCTGCGGCTCGTCCGTCTTTGCCCGGTCGGGCGACGAGATCGAAGTGCATCTGGGCATTCTGGACACGCCCGACCTTTTTACACCCACCTATGAGAACTGGACGATCCGGCGCGAGGCCTGGTTGCCGCCCTTCCCGCTCACGGCACACTACGAACGCGATCGCGAGCAATAGGGCGCGGGCCCGAACCGCAAAACCGTTTCCATCCCCGATCGCGTCGAGGACATGCTTTTGCCGGATACGCTCTAACCTGCCGCCAGAGCCTCCTCGTTGAGCCGGAACTGGAGCTTGGCCAACTCGGCGTAACGGCCGCCCTTCTTGACCAATTGGCCGTGCGTTCCCTCGTCGATCAACTGCCCTTTTTCGAGCACCAGGATGCGGTCGGCGTTGCGGATCGTCGCCAGCCGGTGGGCAATGACCAGCGTGGTCCGTCCTTCCATAAGGCGTTCGAGCGCCTGCTGGACGAGATGCTCGCTCTGCGCATCGAGTGCGCTCGTCGCCTCGTCGAGCAACAGGATCGGCGCATCCTTGAGCAACGCCCGGGCAATCGCCACCCGCTGCTTTTGCCCACCAGACAGCATGACACCGCGCTCGCCCACCAGCGTATCGAACCCTTTGGGGAGGTCTTCGACAAACCCGGTAACCAACGCCGCATCGGCCGCGGTGCGGATTTCCGCCATCGTGGCATCGGGCTTGGCAAAGCGGATATTATCGGTGATCGAGCCGGCAAAGATCACCGGCTCCTGATCGACCGAGGCAAACCGCTGGCGCAGATCGGCCGGATCGGCATCGCGCACATCGACACCGTCGACGATGATGGCGCCCGAATTGACGTCGTAGAACCGCTGCAACAGCGCAAAAACCGTCGATTTTCCTGCTCCCGACGCGCCGACAAGCGCCACGGTTTCACCCGGCTCGACGGCAAAGGACAATTGCGAGAGGATCGGCGCATCGTCGCGCGTCATATAGGAGAAATCGACGCCCTCGAACGCCACCTTGCCCAACGGCGGCACAGGCATGGCCACCGGATCGGGACGGATCGGCAGGCTCGAGCGCGTATCGAGCAATTCGATCAGCCGCTCGGTGGCCCCCGACACTTGCTGGAGCGTGCCAAACAGGTCGCTCATATTGGTGAGCGCACTTGTGGCAATCACCGCATAGATGGCGAACTGGACGACTTCGCCAACACTGATCATCCCCGCAAACACGGCCTGGCTGCCCAGCCAGACCAGCACCACCAGCGCCGACATGGTGACAAACATCACAATCCCGATGAGCAGCGAGCGCGTCAGAAGCCGCTTGAGCTCGGCCCGATAGGTGGTTTCCGCATAGCCCTGGAAAAGCTGTTGCTGGCTTTCCTCCTGCACGAAGGACTTGACGGTTTTGACCGAGGACAGCGTCTCGGTGACCATGGCCGAAAGATCGGCCAGCGTATCCTGGGTCACCCGCGACACGTTTTTCATGCGCCGCCCCATGGCAACGAGCGGGAACACGATGATGGGAATGACCACGATGACCCCCAGCGCAAGCTGGAAATTGGTCAGAAACATCATCAACAGCGCACCGATCATCAGGATCAGCGAGCGCAGCGCCAGCGACGCGGACGATCCCACTGCGCTGCGGATCACAGCAACGTCGGCGTTGAGACGCGAGGTCAACTCGCCCACCCGGTTGACGTCGAAAAACGTCGCATCAAGGGTCAGCAAATGGTTGAAAACGTCCTGGCGCAGATCGGCGATCACCCGTTCGCCGATCACCGAGATCAGATAAAATCGCGCCCCCGCCGAAATCGCCATGACCGCGCCGATGACGATAATCAGCCACGCATAGGAGGAAACGATCTCGAAATTTTCAGTAACGAACCCTTCGTCGATGAAACTGCCGGCGAAATAGGGAATCGACAGAGAAGCAATCGCCGCGATCAAAAGAAAGGCCAGCGTCAGCACCAGCCGTAAGGGATAGCGCCCCAGATACGGCATAAGCCGACTCAACGGCTTGAGCGAGGACGCCTGGGCGCCGGCCTTGAGACGCGGCACTTCGCTTTCGGCATCGTTTGGGGTGGGATTGGCAGCGGTTTCCGACATGGCGGGTTATTCCTGTTTGGGCCTAGATAATCCCTGACCGGCCTCGGGGCAAGTTTGCATGCCGCCGATGTGCCTTCATGCCGCCCCTTGCGCTGTGGCGCTGCATTCTGTAAAAGGCCGCCAACGAATTTGCGAGACGTTTCGTCCGGGCGCGGTAGCGCCCGTTTGATTTAGGGCCCGATCCAATGAAAAAAGACATCCACCCCGACTACCACTTCATCACCGTAGCGATGACCGACGGGACCGAATACCAGACCCGTTCAACCTACGGCAAGGAAGGCGACAAGCTGACCCTCGACATCGACCCCACGACTCACCCGGCCTGGACCGGCGGTCAGGGCAAGCTCGTCGACCGTGGCGGCCGCGTGTCGCGCTTCAAGGAAAAGTTCAAGGGCATCCTGGGTTCGTAACAATCCAACCCTTTTAAGACAAAAGCCCGGCCAATCGCGCCGGGCTTTTTTGTTTTCGCCTGCCAGCTTAGCGACCGCCGAAAGCCGCCTTGAGTCGGTCCATCTGGGCCGACAAGGCATTTTCGCCTTCCGGCTCGGGGGGCAAATCCTCTCCACGCTCGATACGATCGAACTTGACGACGCGCTCGAACAGCCGATCGCCCTTGGCGATATAGGCTTTCATGGTTTCGGGAATGTCATCCCAGCCCGGACCACCGCGATCGGAGGGCAGCGCCGAGAACTTGACCTTGGATTTTTCGCTGCGGGCCTGTTCAGGCGATATCTCGCCCTCGTTGACGGCGCGCTGCAGCAACAACCATGAGGCAAGCTGCATCAGCCGCGTGGTCAGCCGCATGCTCTCGGTGGCATAGAGGAAAGCGGCATCCCGGCTGAGCCCTTTGCTCTCGCCGCGCCCCTCGCCGTCGAGATAGGCAGCGACCTCCTCGATCAGGGTCATGCCCTCGCGATAGAGCAGATCGAACCCGCCCGATGTCAGCAGCCTGGGTGTCAATGCGACGGCATCGCTGGGGGACTTCATATCGTCCACGGGCACTCCTCGAACACTCTGGATTCTTCGGGCGCAGTCTATGCGTTTTTGGCCATCCCGTCATCACGGGCCGCCGAGGAGTTGCAACTAGCCTTAACGCAATTTGGTTCCGGCGATCGCCTGCCCCAGAAAAGAAAAAAGAGCCGTCAAGCAAACGGCTCTCGAAAGTTAACAGGGAGGCGTCAAACAGAGGGAAGGAACCGCTCTGAAAAACTCCAGCGCAAACTGGATGATGAAAACCTAAACCGAACCCGTAAAATTTTCCTTAACGCGACTCGCTTTTTTAACCTTACCGGCAGGTGACCATCGCTCCTCGCTTTTCTGCAGCTCCTAGAATTTGAACACCGCATCGGCCGCATCGCGGCTTGCCGTCTTGCCCTGGATGGCCGTTTCAAGACGGACAATTTCGGCCTTCAAAATTTCGATCCGATCCTCAAGTTCGTCGACCGACAGTGTGTCGAGAGGCATGCCAACCGCGTGGACCGGCATGCGGCGTGGGGCATCGTCTTCCATGCTGATCTCCTCAAATTTACTCTTGGCCCATTGTGGCGTGCGATTAAGATGGCGTCCATGACTATTCAAGATCAGATGCAAGCCATCGAAATCTCCGAGCCAGGTGGCCCCGAGGTTCTCAAGCCGATAAGTGTTCCCACACCCTCGCCCGCACCGGGCGAAGTGCTCATTGCCGTCGCGGCGGCCGGGGTCAACGGACCCGACATCTCCCAAAGACAGGGCGCTTATCCGCCGCCCGCCGATTCCTCCCCGCTCCCCGGCCTCGAAGTCTCCGGTGTCGTGGCGGCTCTCGGAGAAGGCGAAACCCGGTTTGCCCTCGGCGATGAGGTTGTGGCGCTCTGCAACGGTGGTGGTTATGCGGCCTATGTGGCCGTGCCCGCCGGTCAGGTTCTGCCCAAGCCCGAAAACTGGTCCCATGTCGAAGCGGCAACGCTGCCGGAAACCTTTTTTACCCTCCAGCAAACGCTTGTCGAACGGGCGGGGCTGGCAAGCGGTCAGACCGTTCTGATTCATGGGGGATCAGGCGGGATCGGCGCCAGCGCCATCCAGCTTTGCCGCCTCTTTGGTGCGACAGCCATCGCAACGACCTCCAGCGCTCAAAAGGCCAGCTATGCCCAAAGCATGGGCGCCGCCCATACGATCGATTACACCAGCGAGGACTTCATCGAGCGCACCAAAACCCTCACCGAGGGCCGGGGTGCCGACATCGTCATCGACATTATCGGCGGCGCGTACGCCAATCGCAACCTCAAGGCCTGCGCCTATGGCGGCCATGTCATTCAGCTGGCAATCCGGGGCGGCGCCAAAGCCGAGGTCAATCTGGGCCTGGTTCTGATGAATGCGCTGACCCTTTCGGGATCGACCCTGCGCCCACAACCTGCAGCGACCAAGGCCCGGTTTGCCCAGGGCCTCAAGACCAGGATTTGGCCCGCCATCCAGGCGGGAAAAATCGTGCCGCCGCGCATCACGTCCTTCCCCCTTAAAAACGCCGCCGATGCCCACCGCGCCATGGAAGCCCCCGACCATTACGGCAAGATTGTCCTGACGGTCGGCAAGGACTCATGACCCTTAACTGGCCCACCCCACTCGTCATACCTCCGCGCCTTTCACCAGGCGATACCATAGCAATCGTCTCGCCAAGTTGGGGCGGCCCATCGGTCTTTCCCCATCGCTACGAGGCCGGGCTTTCCTGCCTGCGGGAGCGATTTGGATTTGAAATCGTCGAGATGCCCCACGCCCGTGCCGATGCGGACTGGTTGGCGGCGAACCCTTCCGCCCGCGCCGACGACATCATGGCTGCCTTTTCCGATCCCGGCATCAAGGGCGTGTTCGCCTCCATCGGCGGCGATGATGCCGTCAGGCTCGAACCATTTCTTGACCTGGCAGTGGTCGCCGCCAATCCCAAGCTGCTGATTGGCTATTCAGATACCACTGCAATCCATTTCGCCTGCCTCAGGGCTGGCTTGCAGAGCCTTTACGGCCCATCAGTGATGTCGGGCTTTGCCGAGAACGATGGAATCTCTCCCACCACAGAGGCATCGTTCCGCGCAGTGGCGATGGAAGGAAGCGCGCACGCCCTGCTCTGGAGCACCGAAGGGTGGACCGACCAGCTACTCGACTGGTCCGATCCCCAAAACCAGATCCGACCCCGCGAGCGCCACCCCTCCTCGGGCCCGTGGATCCTGCGCGGCAGCGGCATGGTGAGCGGTCGCTTGATCGGGGGGTGCTTCGAGGTTCTCGAGATGCTCAAGGCAACACCATGGTGGCCGCCGCTCGACTATTGGAACGGTGCCGTGCTCTTTCTCGAGTCATCGGAAGAGGCGCCTGGCGCCGATCATGTCACCCGCTGGATGCGCAATCTTGCCGCGCAAGGTATTCTCGATCGCATCAATGGGGTGTTGCTCTCCCGTCCCGCCGGCATGGATGGAGCGGGACAAGCGGCCCAAGAGGCAGCAGTCCTCGGCGCGCTTGACGAGCGCGGCCTGAAAGACATGCCGGTCATCGGCAATCTCGATTTCGGCCACACCGATCCGATCGTTACGCTGCCCTATGGCGGGACGGCCAGCATCGATTGTGACACCGGCGAAATCCGGCTGACCTGACACCCAGCCGTCGGACCCGGTCCCCATGTGTCGGTTTGGCAACGGATCGGTCACGATTGCGTCAAAGCTCACAACCACACTTGCCACCACGCACTCTTGCGATGATTTTGGAGCGTCCGGGGGCGCGACCGGTATGATCGATATCTTGATTGAAGGCTGGATGAACCAGACTACCCTGCGCCTTGTCGGCGGCCTCGTGCTGGCCTCGCTGATCCTTTATCTGCTGGTGGTGGCTGTCGCCTATACCTTCCAGCGCGAGATGGTCTTCCCCCGCCGTTTCGTTAACGCCCTGCCCTTTGCAGCCATGGTCGGTCCCGATTTCGAGCGTGTGACGCTTGAGACCGCCGATGGCGAAAGGCTCAAGGGCTATTTCAAGCCTCCGAGCGAAGGCGCACCGATGATCGTTGCCTTTCACGGCAATGGCAGCGTTCCCGAGCCGCAGGCTGTAAGGTTCGGCAGTGCGCCATGGGCCGATGCGGGCTTTGGCGTCCTCTCGTTTGCCTATCGCGGCTATCCCGGTTCAACCGGCACGCCAAGCGAAGAGGGACTGCTGCTCGATGCCGAAGCCGCCATCGCCTATGCCCAGAGCCACGCCCCCGGCAGCCGGCTGGTCTTTATCGGCCATTCGCTGGGGACCGGGGTCGCCGTCGCCATGTCGGAGCGCTATCCCAGCCAGGCGCTCGTCCTTGAGGCGCCCTTTTCGTCCCTGCCCGACGTCGTCGCCGCCACCATGCCGTTCCTGCCCGGGCAATTGGTGCGCGACACCTTCTTTTCCTCGCGCCGGATCGCGGGCAGTCGGGCTGATACCATAGTGATCGTCCATGGCGAGCGCGACACTGTGGTTCCCGCGTTTCTCGGCCGCCGCCTGTTCGCCGTCGCACCGCACGGGGTGTTCATGTCGGTCGAGGATGCCGACCACCTCAATCTGCGTGGGATGCGCGATCCCGAAATCCTCGATCTGGTCATCAACGGCTACCCACCCGAACCGACTCCGCAGAGTGAACCGGTCGGCAGCCCCGATCCGCTGGAAACCGGCGCCGTGTGATTGCCGATTGCATGATCGGCTTTTGGCCCCTATATTGAGCGCCAAATTCCCCCTCATTCCAGATTGGCGAGGCGGGCGGTTCGGAGGAACACCGGGCCGCAGCACAGGAGAGATTTACCCATGGCCACACAATTGCTCATGCCCAAGGCGACCGCCGTCTGGCTGGTCGAAAACACAGGGCTGACCTTCAAGCAGATCGCCGATTTCTGCACCCTGCATCCGCTCGAGGTCCAGGGCATCGCCGATGGCGACGTCGCTGGCGGTATCCGCGGTGTAAACCCGATCCAGAACGGCCAGCTCAACCGCGAGGAGATCGCCAAGGGCGAAGCCGACGAGAACTACAGGCTGAAAATCTCCGAGCCCAAGGTCAAGGTGGCAGCCCCCAAGCGCCGTGGCCCGCGCTACACGCCGACCTCGCGCCGCCACGAGCGTCCCAATGCCATCAAATGGCTGGTCCGCAACCATCCCGAACTCAAGGATGCCCAGATCATGCGCCTGGTGGGCACCACCAAGTCCACGATCGAATCCGTACGCGAAAACACCCACTGGAACGCGGCCAATCTGACCGCCATGGATCCTGTTACGCTCGGGTTGTGCTCGCAGATGGAACTGGACATGGAAGTGCGCAAGGCGGCCCGCACCGCCGGCATCACCGAGGACGCGCCCGAGGGCACACGCCTGATGACCGCAGAGGAAGCGCTCAACCGCGCCCAGTATGAGCCCCAGGAAGGCGAAGAATCCACTCATACGCCTGCCCAGGACAATTACGATGCCGAGCGCGAAGCCGAATCGGTCTTTGCCAAGCTCAAATCGCTCAAAGGCGACGATGCGGACGCCGACGACCGCGAATAGTTCTGCTGTTATCCTGGCTTCAGACGGCCCGCTGCCCCACCGCAGCGGGCCGTTTTCCGTTCGGCGTTCGCTATCGGGGCTACGGTTCTGGGCGTCCCGGACTTGACATCAGGGCCATTTGCCCACGCTATGCCGCCCTGTTCCCCGTCCAATCCCCATGTTTCAATTGACGTTCTTTCTTGTCGCTGCGCTCGCAGTCTTTCTGGTTGCTCTGTCGAAATCCGGTCTGGTCGCGAGCCTGGGCGTGGTCGGCGTGCCTTTGCTGACCCTGGTCATGCCGGCTCGCGACGCCGCCGGCATGATGCTGCCGCTGCTGATCATCATGGATATCATCGCGCTGATCGCCTATCGGCGTGAAGTCGCCTGGAAAGTGTTCTGGATACTGCTGCCCGGCGCCATGGTCGGAACGTTGGTCGCCTTTTCGCTTTCGGCTGTGGTCAGCGAGGCCATGGTGCGCCTGGCCATCGGCCTGATCACGCTGGCCTTCGTGCTCGACGCCTGGCTTCCCTTGCGCAAGAAACTCGAGGGCCTGCCGCCATCGCGGCCCTGGGGAACGTTCTGGGGTTCGGTTGCCGGGTTTACCAGCTTTGTGAGCCACACGGGCGGCCCCCCGGTTCAGATCTACATGCTGCCCATGCGGCTGCCGCCAGCGCTTTTCGCGGGCACCAACGCTGTATTCTTTGCCGTAATCAATGCCAGCAAGATCCCGTTCTATTTCGTCCTCGGCCAGCTTTCACTCGCCAACATGCAGGCCGCGCTCTATCTCGTGCCTGCGGCGATTGCCGGCATGGTGCTCGGCGTGTTTCTGGTCAGGCGTATCGATGCAGGTCTTTTCTACAGGGTGGCCTATATCCTGATTTTCCTGCTCTCGCTCAAGCTGATCTATGACGGTCTTGCCGGATTGTTTTTCGCCTGACCGCGGACACTAAAAAAGGCCGCAGCTTTCGCCGTGGCCTCACAGAAATCACAAGTCTATGAATGGACCTTAGTGAGTGGTCTCGTACTGAGCGCGCACCAACTGGTCCTTGAGTTCAAGTTTCTTACGCTTGAGAGCGGCGATCAGCAGCGCATCGCGGGCCGGATGGCGCATTTCTTCGCTGATCTTTCGTTCCAAATCCTGATGCCGCCGCTCCAGGGAAGTGATGTAAGTCTGTGAGGTCATGGCCACTCCTTTCATCATTGGACGACAGTATCGTCACATTCTTTGCGGCCTTTGTCCAATGGCAAATCTATGGCAGAAAGAGGCTGGAGCGCGCTGGGAGAACGCTGCAGATTTTCCCGGTTCGAGAGCACAATAAAACAATGGCTTAGAGTGCCGAACCGACTCGATTGGGGCCAATCGCGCTCTGGTACGGGTCCTGTGGGAAAACAATCATGCTGCCATTGGACAAGGAAATCGAAGCACGGCTCGGGCTTGAACTGGCCACCAAACGCCAGGAACACGCCGATCTCGACGCCGCAATTCATACCCTGACGGCATCGGGGCTGGCCGACATCACGCTGATCCAGCGGCTCAAGAAGCGCAAGCTGGCCCTCAAGGACCGGATCGTCCAGATCGAGCGGATCATCCTCCCCGACATAATAGCGTGACATTATGTTAAGTTGACTTAATGCCTCATCATTTGTAGGTCAGCCTCGAGCTTTTTGAGGATGATTTGCGATGACCCAACATGCCCGTCTTGTCGAACGCGTTCGTCATGAACTCAAATTCAGGGTTGCAAAGGTGGTCAAATCCGAGCGCATCACGCCGCTGATGGCACGGATCACGCTCACCTCGGACGATTTCGAAAGCTTTGTTTCCCTTGCCTATGACGATCACTGCAAGGTGTTCTTCCCCGAGCCGGGTGCAAACGACTTTCCGGTTCCCGAACGCGGAGAAAACGGGCTGGTTTTTCCCGATGGCAAACGCCCCGAGGCGCGCGACTATACGCCCCGTTACTACGACAACGCCGCCCGCACCCTGACGCTCGATTTCGTACTGCATGGCGACGGCCCGGCGTCGGGCTGGGCACAAAACGCACGCCCGGGCGACACGATAGGGGTCGGGGGCCCGCGCGGTTCGTTCGTCGTCCGGGGCGATTTCGACTGGTATCTGCTCGTCGGCGATGAAACCGCTCTTCCCGCCATTTCCCGCCGGCTCGAGGAATTGCCGCGCGACGCCCGCGCCATCGCCGTCATCGAGATTGCCGACAATGGCGAAATCCAGAAAATCGACGCGCCCGACCATGCCGAGATCCACTGGCTGAGCCGCGAAGGCGCCCAGCCGGGAGATCCCCACAGGTTGCTTGGAGCCGTCGAGGCCCTGGAACTGCCCAGCGGCGACGGCTACATCTTCGTTGCGGGCGAAAGCGCCATGAGCAAGGCGGTGCGTCACCACATGGTGGACGAGCGCGGGCACAACCCCGACTGGATCAAGGCCGCCGGGTACTGGCAGACGGGCAGCGAGGATTTCGACGACGGCCACGCTCACTAGAGCATTTTCGGAAATGGAGCATGTCCTCGACCCGATCGGGGATGGAAACGGTTTTGCGGTTCGGACAGGCGACAAAACACGAGATTAGAGCCGATCCGGGTCGCACAGGTGTTAAGACGAGGTCCTGGAGCCCGCTAGGCGACGGCTTCGTCTTCCTCGGCCTCGCGTCGCAGCAAGAGGTCCCTGATCTCTGCGGCTAGCGGGAGGACGGCCTTTTCGAGCAAAGCGATTTGCGCCTCATCGTAGAGGCTGGGCGCCTGATCGAAAATCGCCAGCACCGCGCCCAACTGTCCGTCGTCGAGCGGAACCGGGACGCCCCCATAGGCCCTGACCCCGCTTTCCACGACGGTCCGCAGATGGGCGTAGGGCGAGTGTTGCAGATCTTCGATAATCAGCGTTCCCGACTTCTTGAGCACTTCGTGGGCCAGATGTTCGGAATGGCTTTTGTTGGAACCGTCGCCGCCTGAATCGATAAGGGGCACGATGGTCACCATCGCCACCGTCGTGTTGGCCGACCGCGCCAGCCGCCGCAGCGATCGTGAAATGTCGGGGTCTGCGGCAGCCTGTGCCGAAATGGCCCGGGCCGAAAGACGCAATTGCGGGACTGCATCGGGATCGTCTTGGGCCACCATACCGTGTCCCCCCAGCGCAAGAGCGATTGCATGCTCGGCCAGCGCAATCGAATGGGCCACCACATCGATCTCGTCGGTGGTGCCTTCTCCCCGTCCGCCATTGTATTCGGGATGGAAATAACCGGCGACCACGACCATTTCCGGCTTGATACGCTTGAGGCGGCGGGCCGCATAGCGCGCATACACGTCAGGTTTCTGCCCAAGATAGCAAAGGCATGCCACCTCGGTCTGCGACAGGTCGATCTGGGCGATGCCCTCCTTGCGCAACGCCACCGGTGCCATCACCTGAGCCGAAAAGCCACGCGCCCGCACCCGTTCGGCGACCATGAGCGCCATGGCCTGATCGAGCTCGGTCTTACCTCCGAACACCCGGATACGCGCACCATCTTCCCCGTTGTCGGGCACGGTTTCGGCAATATCGTCAAGCACCTCGGAAAGGGTCTCCACCACACGATGGCGATGGGAGGGATCGGCGAGATCGCCCGCGATATCGGCTTCGGCCAGCCGCAGGGCCGGCACGGCGATATCGTCGTAAAACGCCGCAATTCCATCCTTTTCGATTTCGCGGTCGGCAAGGTCGGTCGCTTCTTCGACATTGCCCGAGATCAGCCTTTGATAAAACCGCTCCTGGGGCAGCAGCACCGGCGCGCTGCCCAGTATGGTTTCGATAAAGCCCAGACCGGGCACATAGCGCGCCATGACCACGATACACACCGTCAGCGGCATGGAGACAATCAGCCCGATCGGGCCCCACAGCGTGGCCCAGAACATTGCGGCGACCAGCACCGCAAGCGGGGTCAGCCCCGTCGAGGTGCCATAAAGCCGCGGTTCGACAATGTTGTTGGACACCACTTCGAGCACCAGATAGAGCCCGATGACCCCGAACAGCATCGTCCAGCCCGGATCGACAGCCACCGCCAACAGGATCGGAATGGTTGCAATCATCAGCGTACCCACGAACGGGATATAGCGAAATACGCTCGCCAACAGACCCCAAAGGACCGCGTTGGGTACGCCAAGCACAAAAAGACCCGCCCCGAAGAGGGTCCCATAACCGGCGCTGATTGTCGCCTGAGCCAGAAGATAGCGGCCAACGCGGGCGCTGGCTTCGTTCATGGCCTCGGTGCTGGCGCGCAGATCGCCGCGGCTGGCCAGCTTGAGAAACCGGTCGCGCAACTCCTCGCGCTCGAGCAACAGGAATATCAGAAAGATCGTAACGATCAGGACCGAAGCCAGCGGACCGATGATCGAGAAAAACACCGTCTGAGCTGTTTCGAGCGACCCCATGCCGTTATCGGCTATGACCACCTGGATCGGTTCGGGACCCTGCTCGGCCAGCGTCTCGGCGCTGGCCTCCACCTGCGCGCCCAGCCGTTCGATAGTGGCGACGAGCCTGTCTATGACCTGCCCGCCCCCGAACGTCTCCTGGAGCATCCGGAGCTTCTCGCTGATCGTTGCCTGATAGCGCGGCAGATCGGATGCCAGCGAAAGCATCTGCGAAAATGCCAGATAGGCGACACCCGAAATCAGCGCAAGCACCGCCAGCACCGAGACAATAACCGCAGCAATATGAGGCGTTCCGACCCGACGCAGGCTGTGAACGACCGGACCCAGGGCAAAGGCGAGCAGCACAGCCAGAACCAGCGGCACGAAAATACCGCGCCCCAGATAGAGCACGGCAACAATCAGAACGAAGGTCAAAATCGCCGCGACAGGCTGGAAGCCCATCAGCGAAGGCGCCGGGGCAACCGGCGGTTTCGTGTCCATCTACTGTTTCCCAATCCAAGCCCGTCTGGACCCCGCGATCTCAAAACGCCATGCGCTAGCTTTCGTTCCCTGCACCTGCCAACAGATGCTGCGGCTTGAACCTTTTTGGCTTATCGGATACAGCCACGCTTTAGCCAATTGAGGGCCGGGCTCTTGGTTTCATCTCCTCCTATCGCAATCGTCATGGGCAGCCAGTCAGACTGGCCCACAATGCGCTTTGCCGCCGAAACGCTCGAGGCACTCAGGCTCGATTATGAAGCGCGCATCGTCTCGGCGCACCGGACCCCGCTGCGCATGGTCGATTTCGCCACAACAGCGCGCGAGGACGGCTTTCAGGTCATCATTGCCGGGGCCGGTGGCGCCGCGCACCTGCCGGGTATGATTGCGTCGATGACCACACTGCCGGTGCTGGGCGTGCCCGTGGAAAGCAAGGCCCTGCACGGGCAGGATAGCCTGCTCTCGATCGTCCAGATGCCCGGCGGCGTTCCGGTCGGCACCCTGGCCATC
Source organism: Pelagibacterium nitratireducens (assembly GCF_037044555.1). NCBI lineage: Bacteria > Pseudomonadati > Pseudomonadota > Alphaproteobacteria > Hyphomicrobiales > Devosiaceae > Pelagibacterium > Pelagibacterium nitratireducens. The sequence continues at coordinate 868,289 of NZ_CP146275.1, read as the reverse complement.
GGCAAGGCCGGCGCGATCAACGCAGCGCTGCTTGCCGCCTCGATCCTCTCGCTCGCCGATGAAGAGCTTGCGGCACGGCTCACCGAGTGGCGCACCCGCCAGACCAACGCAGTTGCGGAGTTTCCCAAGGACGATGACTGACAGCCACCCTCTCCAGCCCGGCAGTTCCATCGGCATTCTGGGCGGCGGCCAGCTTGGGCGCATGCTCTCTCTAGCGGCAAGCCAGTTGGGCATGAAGACCCATATCTACTGCCCGGACCCGCAAAGCCCCGCTTTCGATGTCACCCCCACCAAAACCATTGCCGGCTATGATGATGTCGCAGCCCTGAGGGCCTTTGCGGGCGGCGTCGACGTTGTGACCTACGAGTTCGAGAACGTGCCGCTGGCCACCGCAAAGGTCATCGCCGACAACGTGCCGCTGCGCCCGGGCGCCAAGGCACTCGAAGTCAGCCAGGATCGCCTGGCCGAAAAGAGCTTTCTGAGCCGCGCCGGTGTTGCCATCGCGCCCTATCGCGCTGTCGCCAGCCTCGACGAGTTGCAGGCGGCAGTCGCCGAAATCGGTCTTCCTGCCGTCCTCAAGACCACACGGCTGGGCTATGACGGCAAGGGCCAGCGCATGATCGCCAAGCCTGACGACCTCGAAGGCGCCTTTGCCGAGCTTGAACCGGGCGCCCCTTTGGTTCTCGAAGCCTATGTCCCGTTCGAAAAGGAAATCTCGGTCATCGTGGTGCGTGGCGCCGATGGGGCCGTGGTCACCTACGATCCGGCCGAAAACATTCACCGCAACCACATCCTCAAGACCTCGACCCTGCCCGCCACCGTTTCCGATGCCGTGGTGATCAAGGCCAGGGCCGTCGCCGCCGACATTGCAACCGCGCTCGATTATGTCGGCACCATGGGCGTTGAATTTTTCGTCGTATCCGATGGCGACGATCCGCAGATCCTGGTCAACGAAATCGCCCCCCGCGTCCACAATTCCGGCCACTGGACCCAGGCCGTCTGCATCACCGATCAGTTCGAGAATCACATTCGCGCCATTTGCGGCTGGCCACTGGGCGACACCACGCGGCTGGCTGGCGTGGTGATGGAAAATCTGCTCGGCGAGGAAATCTTTGCCACAGCCGCGCGGTCGACGGGCAACATCCAGCCCCATGTCTACGGCAAGGCCGAAGCCCGGGCCGGCCGCAAGATGGGCCACCTCAATATCGTCAGGCTCCCCGAAGACTGACAAAAAGCACAGATTCCGGGCCTCGCCGGTGGACACGGCCCGACTCTTCTGGTAACTACCGCGGCCACGGTGACCGGCAAGTGTCGGTCGGCGCTGGATTGCTTTTGGCCTCCGGCGTTTGATATCAGCCGAAATTCTAACCGAAAGGGCGGGTGTTCCGCGTGCAAGTAGTCGTTCGCGATAACAATGTCGATCAGGCGCTTCGGGCGCTGAAAAAGAAGTTGCAGCGCGAAGGTGTGTTTCGCGAAATGAAGCTGCGCAACTATTACGAGAAGCCTTCTGAAAAGAAGGCACGGCAGAAGGCCGAGGCGATCCGCCGCGCCCGCAAGCTTGCTCGTAAGCGTGCACAGCGCGAGGCTGGTGTTGTAACCGGCGGTCGTCGCTAAGAGGGCTTCGCAAAGCGCGAAATCTCTTGCATCTGCGACTGTTCGACATGAACGTATTTGCAGAAAAACGCCGTCCTTTGGGGCGGCGTTTTTATTTTTGAACTCCCGGCATATCGAGGATCGGCATCACCTCGACGCCCTCGCCCGGAAAATGGGTGAAATGGGCGTGATTGCGAAACATCTCGGCCGCCGCCACGTGGTCGGGTGCTTCCACAATCACATAGGCTGCGGCTGAATTGGTGATGTCGGCTATTCCGTCCGGGCCGATCTTTTTGGTCTTGCCCAACGGGCCGCCGGCATCGATCACGCGCGAAGCATTGGCCTCCATCCATTCGCCCCAGGCTTTCATGCCCGCCACTTCATCCACCCGCCCCTCGGCATACGCCTTCTCGGTTGCAGTTGCGGTTCCCGTATAGATCGCCAGAAATTTTCCCATTTCAGCCTCCCTGTGCTGTATCAGCAAAGAACGCCTGAGCCCGCTCCCAGATCCCGCGCGCCCACAGATCGGAATGATCCGCCCCCTCCTCGATCCAGATATCGTAAGGATTTGGCGCGTCCGCATAGAGCCGCTCGCCGTTCGAAACGCTCACCGTTCGATCGGCGGTACCATGCGCCACAAAGACCGGCTCCTCGACCGCCCCGATCCAGTCGTTGGACCGGAACTGGTCGAGCATCAGCCAGGCGACCGGCGCAAAAGGATACCGTTCGGCGGCCACGCTCACCGCCGAATAGAACGGGGTTTCCAGGAGCACCGCCTCGGCCGCGCGCTGGCTGGCGACCCACACGGCAGGCGATGCTCCCAACGAACGGCCCCAGACCGCGATATTGTCCTCGCGCTCGTCGAGCCAATCGAACGCCGCGATGGCATCGGCCAGCACATTCTCCTGGGTGATTTCGCCCGGCGACAGCGGAAAGCCGCGATAATCGACCGACAAAAAACCGTATCCCGCTTCAGTGAACGAAAGAAACCGCTCGTATTCGGCCGAAAAGCTTCCAGAATTGCCCTTGAGGTACAGGATCGTGGGTTCATCGGCTGACGGCGGCGCATACCAGCCGGTGATCACCTCGTCATTGCTGGTGGGAATGGTGACGATCTCGGCATCGACCCCCACTGCAACCGGATCGAAAATCTCCCCGGCAGGATAAAAGAAAAACGCCCGCTGATTGACGTAAAGATAGGCCAGCAGCCCACCGTAAACGACAATCACCAAGACCAGAACGCCAATGGCGATCTTCTTGAACATTTCCGATTTCCTCCCGGCGGACCCTGTCCGTGATACCGCCGGGAGAACGGATCGTCTAGGTCAGCTCTTCCTGGCCCAACGCCACGCGAAACGCCCGCTGGAAAACCTCGAGCGGCTGACCTCCGGAAATGGCAAACTGGTTGTTGAAGATAAAGAACGGCACACCGTTGATGCCCTGTTGGCTGGCCGAAACCGCCATCGCTTTGGTTGTGCTGTTCTCGGCCTCATCGGCAATCAGCTTGAGCGCCACTTCGCGCGTATAGCCGTGCTCGGCAGCGATATCGGCCAGGAGGTCATCGTCTGTGATGTCCTTGCCCTCGAGGAAATAAGCGGCCGCAAATGCCTTGGCCAGACCATACTGGTGTTCGGGCGCTGCCGAGCGGATCAGCGTATGCGGCTTGATGGTGGGATAGCTCATCGGCTGCACGCTCATGTCCAGCGGCACCCCGGCATCGCGCGCCGCGCCCTCGACCCGCGCCTGCATGGCATCGATATCGCCGCCATATTTTGCCTTGAGCCTTTCCTTGGTGTTCTGCCCTTCTTCCGGCGTCGTCGGATCGAGCAGGAACGGGTGATGCAAGATCTCGACGTTTACGTCCTCAGGCAGCGTCGCCAGCGCCTGATCAAGCCGCGCCGTGCCGATCAGGCACCAGGGGCATACGACATCGGTGAACAGATCGATGCGGATGGATTGGGTCATCGTGTATCCTTTGCGTTGACGACAACATGGCCATTGGCGCCGAACCGCTCAAGTACGCACATCGATGTAACCGGGACAAAAACACAGGATCAGGATCGTGTGGCAATCAACAGCCAGATGGCGATGACGACCAGCAAGAGACCGAAAACGATGCCCAGTCGCTCGCGATGATGTGGCTGCACAAAATAGGGCTGCAGCGCCGACGCTCCCAGAACGATGGCGATATGGACCAGCGTGGCCGCGAGCACATACACCGCCGCAAGCGCCAGAAAGGCCGAGGGCATCGCCCCATCCGCAAGGAAATTGGGTAGAACGGACAGATAAAAGGCCGCCGCCTTGGGATTGAGCAAATTGGTGATGAGGCCGCGGCGAAAGAAAATCCAGTTCGAGACCGTCAGCGTGTGCTGTTCGACCGGACGGCACGAATCGCGCCAGGTATCGTATCCAAGCCAGACCAGATAGAGCACCCCGGCCCACCGCACCGCTTGATACAGCCAGTCAACCTCGCTGATCAGTGCCGCAAGTCCGATGGCCGCCAGCCCGCCGACAATAGCCAGACCCAGCGCCACACCGGCCACTGCAAAAATCCCCGCCACCCTGCCCCTGTCGACCCCCAGAATGGCCAAATAGGCCATGTTGGGTCCGGGCGTCAGCTCGATGGCGATTGCGGTGGCAAAAAATGCCAAAAGGGTGGAAAGGCCCAGTGTGTCCATGATGGAGAGTGGAGCGCCAGACCAAAAAAGAAAAGGGCCCCGAAGGGCCCTTTGTGATCAGTGATGGAACGCCTTGACGATGGATTCGGTCATCTTCTTGGCGTCCCCGAACAACATCATGGTGTTGTCGCGGAAGAACAATTCGTTCTGCACCCCGGCGTAACCCGCTGCCATGCCGCGCTTGATGAACAGCACAGTGCCTGCCTTTTCCACGTCGAGAACGGGCATGCCGTAGATCGGCGAGGTCTTGTCGGTCTTGGCCGAAGGGTTGGTGACGTCATTGGCGCCGATGACGAACGCCACATCCGCCCGTGAGAACTCGGAGTTGATGTCTTCGAGCTCGAACACTTCGTCATAGGGCACATTGGCTTCGGACAGAAGCACGTTCATGTGCCCCGGCATGCGGCCCGCCACCGGGTGAACGGCATAGGATACCTCCACCCCGGCTGCCTTGAGCTCATCGGCCATTTCGCGCAGCGCATGCTGGGCCTGGGCCACAGCCATGCCGTAACCGGGCACGATAATGACCTTGGACGCGTTCTGCATGATGAAGGCCGCGTCTTCGGCCGAGCCCTGCTTGACGGGGCGCTCTTCCACATCGCCTGAGGCCGCAGCGGCATCATCGCCCCCGAACCCGCCAAGGATCACCGAAATAAAGCTCCGGTTCATGGCCTTGCACATGATGTAGGACAGGATCGCGCCCGACGACCCCACCAGCGCGCCGGTAATGATCAGAGCCGTGTTCTCAACGGTAAAGCCGATGCCCGCCGCCGCCCAACCCGAATAGGAGTTGAGCATGGAGACCACCACCGGCATGTCGGCGCCACCGATCGGGATGATCATCAGCCCGCCCAGAACCAGCGCAATCAGGGTGATGATCCAGAACAGGATCGGATCCTGCGTCACCGAGAACACACCAATCAAAATGACCAGCAACGCACCCAGCCCCAGATGGAGCAGATGCCGGGCCGGCAACAGGATCGGCTTGCCGCTCATGCGCCCATCGAGCTTGGCGAAAGCAATGACCGAGCCGGTGAAAGTGAACGCGCCGATCGCCGTGCCGATGCTCATTTCAATGAGCGCCTGCATGTGGATATGCCCCGGCTCCCCGATGCCGAAAGCAACCGGCGCATAAAGCGCTGCGGCCGCCACGAACACGGCGGCAAGGCCGACCAGCGAGTGGAAGGCAGCGACCAGCTGTGGCATGGCCGTCATCGGCACGCCGCGTGCGATAAACGCCCCGATGCCGCCGCCGATGGCCAGACCGCCGATGATCAGAACCCAGGCGAACGGATCGGTGGGCGCGGCAATGGCCAGCGTGGTCAAAACGGCAATGGTCATACCGACCATGCCCATGGTGTTGCCCCGACGCGCCGTAGTCGGCGACGACAGCCCGCGCAGCGCCAGAATGAACAGCGCCCCGGCGACCAGATAGGCCAGGGCCGCGATGTTTGCGGAAATCATGTGTCCTAGCCCTTCTTCTTGTACATCGCCAGCATGCGCTGGGTGACGAGGAAGCCCCCGAAGATATTCACCGATGCAAGGATCAGCGCGAAAAAGCCGAACCAGCGGGCCGGGCCGGGTTCACCGATCGATGCAACGCCAACGGCAAGCAGCGCCCCCACCACGATCACCGAGGAGATCGCGTTGGTCACTGCCATAAGGGGGGTATGAAGAGCCGGCGTGACCGACCAGACGACGTAGTAGCCCACGAAGATCGCCAGGACGAACACCGAGAGGAAAAAGAAAAAGGGATCGACGACACCGCCCATTATACGTCTCCATCCGTCTTTTTGGCCGCAGGCTTTTTCGCTGCGGGCTTTTTGGCTGCTGTACTTTTTGCTGCCGGTTTGCGCGCTGCAGCGGTTTTGGTGGCCGGCTTTTTGGTCGCCGGCGCCTTGGGTGCTGACGTGCCTGCGGGCGCGCTCTTTGCCGCCGCCGATTTTGCAGCAGGCTTGGCCACCGGCTTGTCTTCGGCCGGAACCGACACCGCACCCGCGGTCGCCACCTTGGCGGCCCGTCCCTTGCCCGAAGCCCCGGTCTTGGCCGGCGCCTTGGCCGTCGGCTTGCTCTCGGCCTTCGGTGCAGCCTTGGTAGCTGCGGTCTTGCCCGTGGCCGCCGTCTTGGCGGGCGCCTTGGCAGTCGCTTTGGCCGGAGCCTTCTTGTCGGCCGGCGCGGCATCGGCTGCCCCGGCAAAGTTCGGATGCACGACGGCGCCGTCGCGGGTCAGAAGCGTTGCCTTGACCAGCTCGTCGTCCCAATCGACCTTCAGGCCCTTGGCGTCCTTGTCGATCATGGTTTCAAGGAAGGCCAGAAGGTTCTTGGAATAGAGCTGGGAGGCCGTCGCGGCAATCTTGCCCTGCAGATTGAGCAGCCCGATGATCGTTACGTCCTTGTGCACGATCGTCTGTCCGGGAACCGTCAATTCGATATTGCCGCCCCGCTCGGCGGCGAGATCGACAAGCACCGAACCCGGCGCCATCGATTCAACCATTGCCTTGGTGATCAGTTTGGGCGCCGGACGCCCGGGGATCAGCGCCGTGGTGACGACGATGTCCTGTTTGGCGATATGCCCCGAAACCAGTTCGGCCTGCGCCGCCTGTTCGTCCTTGGTCAATTCCCGCGCATATCCGCCCGTGCCAGAAGCGTCTTTGAGCGCCTCGGTCATGATGAACTTGGCGCCCAGCGATTCGACCTGCTCGCCTGCTGCGGCCCGCACGTCGGTGGCCGAAACGGCCGCGCCGAGACGCTTTGCCGTGGCAATGGCCTGCAGCCCGGCAACGCCGGCCCCCATGACGAACACCTTGGCGGCGCGTACCGTGCCCGCCGCCGTCATCATCATCGGCAACGCCCGGTCATAAACCATCGAGGCTTCGATGACCGCCTGATACCCGGCAAGGTTGGCCTGGCTGGACAAGATGTCCATCACCTGGGCCCGCGTGATGCGCGGCATCAACTCCATGGCGAAGATCGAGACCCCTGCCTTGGCCAGCGCGGCCAGCGCCGCTTCATTGCCGAACGGGTCGGCAGTGGCCAGAACCAAAGCGCCCTCGGCGGCGCCGGCAAGAGCCGATGCTTCGGGACGCCGGACTGCAAGGATCACATCGGCGCCCTTGACAGCAGCCGCAGCGCTCGCCTCGACCTTCGCCCCGGCATCGGTGTAAAACTGGTCGAGGATGCGCGATGCTTCCCCCGCCCCTTTTTCGACGCTCACGGTTGCGCCAAACCCGATGAGCTTGGCGATCGTCTCGGGCGTCGCTGCAACGCGGGGCTCTCCCCCCACGCGCTCGCGCATTACGGCAATTTTCATGAAACCCTACCTCATATGGCCGGCAGCAAGAATAGCCACTTCCCCCTGAGTTGGGAGATCTAGTGGACGAAGATCAGATACAGGATCACCAGTATTACTGCCGTGGAGATCACGCTCCACTTGGTGCCGGAAAGGAATGCCGCATACGTGCCCGTATGCTCCTCGAATTCCTTTTCCTTCTGTTTTTCGCTGATCGGCTTGTCTGAATAAGATGCGACCTGTTGTTCGGCCATCGCAGCTTTCCCCTGAATTTTTCGAGTCTGAATGGGCGCCCTTTAGGGCTGAGTTTGTTCCAGTTCGTCAATGAGTCTTTCGATCATGGACAGCCCCAGCGACCAGAATTGCGGATCGCGGGCATCCAGTCCGAATGGCGCTAGCAGTTCGGAATGATGCTTCGAGCCCCCGGCGCTCAACATGTCGAAATACTTTTCGGCAAATCCGTCACTGGACTTTTCATACTGTGCGTAGAGCGAGTTCACAAGGCAATCGCCGAACGCATAGGCATAGACATAGAACGGAGCGTGAATGAAATGCCCAATATAGCTCCAAAGGGCTTCATAGCCGTCGTTGAGCCTGATTCCCGGTCCGAGGCTTTCGGTGGAGGTTTCCATCCAGAACGCTTCGATCTCCTCGGGCCGCAATTCCCCTTCGCGTCGTGCCAGATGGATCTTGCGCTCCAGCGTGTAAAACGAGATCTGCCGCACAACGGTATTGAGCATGTCCTCGATTTTGCTGGCGATCAGCGCAAAGCGCTGCTTGGGATCGCTCGTCGCATCGAGAATGGCCCTGAAGGTCAGCATTTCCCCGAAAACGCTCGCCGTTTCCGCCAGCGTCAAAGGCGTGGGCGCCATAAGCTCGCCCTGCCCCGCCGCCAGCCGCTGATGCACCCCGTGGCCCAACTCGTGGGCCAAGGTCATCACATCGCGGGTGCGGCCCATATAGTTGAGCATCAAGTACGGGTGCGCCGTCGTCACCGTGGGATGCGCAAAAGCGCCCGGCGCCTTGTTGGGCTTGACCGCCGCATCGATCCACCCGCTGTCGAAAAACGGCTGCGCCACCTCCACGAGTTTTGGCGAGAACCGGCCATAAGCGTCGAGCACTGTGGTCTTTGCCGTTTCCCAGTCGAAAATCCGGTCGTCCGATGTCGGCAGCGGCGCATTGCGGTCCCAGGCGTCGAGCTTGTCCTTGCCGAACCATTTGGCCTTCATCTGGTAATAGCGGTGCGATAGGCGCGGATAGGCATCGCGCACGGCTTTTTCCAGCGCATCGACAACGTCGCGTTCAACCGAATTGGCAAGGTGACGGCTGTCGGCAACATCCTCATAGCCACGCCAGCGGTCGGAAATTTCCTTGTCCTTGGCCATCACATTGGTGATGTGGGCAAAGAGCTTCTTGTTGGCCGAAAGCGTTGCGCTCAGCCCCTTGAACGCTGCCGCGCGCTTGTCTTCGTGTTTGTCGCTCAAGAGATTGAGCGTCTGCTCGAGCCCCAGCGTTTCGCCATCGATTTCGAATTTGAGCGAAGCCATGGTTTCGTCAAACAGCCGATTCCAGGCGGCATGCCCGGTGACGTACTTGTCGTGGAACAGCTCTTCCACCCGGTCTTCGAGTTGATAGGGCCGCGACTTGCGCAATTCATCGAACCACGGCTTGTAGCGCGCCAGATCGGCGCTGTTTTCGAACGCCGCGTCGAGCACCCCGTCCTCGATCCGGTTGATCTCGAGCGTGAAAAACAGGATGCGGGTCGAAAGCCCGGTCATCTTGTCCTGCGTGTCGCCCAGAAATTTCACCCGGTCACCATCGCCGGTGTTCTGCGCATAATTGAGATAGGCGAAAGATCCGAGCCGTCCGAAAACCTCGTCGAGCTTTTCATAGCGCCTCACCGCATCGATCAACCCACCCGTTTTCGCAAGCCCGTCGAGCTTGCCCTTGAAATCGGCTTCGAAGGCTTTGGTTTCGGTATCGAGGAACGCCATGTCGGCCTTGAGTGCATCGGACTCGACACCGGGGTAGAGATCGCTCAAATCCCATTCCGGCAACTGGCCGAACTGGTTGTGGGTTGATTGCGGCTGGGACACAGACATTGGCAAGGCTCCGGCGATCCTGTTTTTGTGGCACCTTACAGAGCGCCCCGTAAGACAACAAGGCGGCATGGACCCACGGTCCACCCTTAAAACCCTGTTAATCGATCCCGCCTAGCCTGACCCAAATCGGCACACTCTCGATTCGCGTGCGCCGGCGTTTGTAGGCTGGAGTTGCGTTGCATATGCACAAGGTTCTGATCGTCGACGATGATCCCATTCAATCTCGTCTGACCTCGGAAGTCGTCGCCAAGGCCGGGTTTACCGCACTGACAGCGGATTCGGGTGCAGCGGCCCTCGATCTGCTTCGCACAAAACCGGGTATCGGCGCCATGATCCTCGATATGGTCATGCCCGAAATGGACGGCATGGCGGTGCTCGAGGCGCTGCGGCGCGAGACCATCGCAATCCCGGTCATCGTCCAGACCGCCCAGACCTCGCTCGATACCGTCATTTCCGCCATGCGCTTGGGCGCCGTCGATTTCTTCGTAAAACCCGTCGCCCCCGAACGCATCACCATTTCCCTGCGCAATGCCCTCAAACTCGGAACGCTCGAATCCAGTCTCAAGGCCGAACGCGCCCGCCGCGAGGGCAGTTTTTCGTTTGCCCACATCATCACCAAAAGCGAGGCGATGACGCGCACCATGGCGCTGGGCAAGAAAGCTGCCGCCAGCACCATCCCCGTCCTGATCGAGGGCGAATCCGGAGTGGGCAAGGAGTTGCTCGCCCGCGCCATCCAGGGTTCGGGCGACCGGGCCGGCAAGCCGTTCATCACGGTCAATTGCGGCGCCATCCCCGCCAATCTGGTGGAATCGATCCTGTTCGGCCACGTCAAGGGCGCCTTTACCGGCGCCACCTCCGACGCACCGGGCAAATTCCGCGAAGCCCATAATGGTACGCTGTTTCTCGACGAAGTGGGCGAACTCCCCCTCGACACGCAGGTCAAGCTGTTGCGCGCCCTCCAGGATGGTGAGATCGAGCCGGTCGGCGCCTCACGCCCCACAAAGGTCAACGTCCGGGTGATCTCGGCGACCAACAGGCGCCTGCTCAATCTGGCGCGGGACGGCGCGTTCCGCGAGGACCTCTTCTACCGCCTCAACGTCTTTCCCATCTACCTGCCGCCGCTGCGCGAGCGCCGCGATGACATCGCCGGTCTCGTCGATCATTTCATCGCCCGCTTCGCTGCCGAAGAGGGCCGCCGCGTCACCGCGATTTCCCCCCAGGCGCTCGATATGCTTCTCGCTTTCGATTGGCCGGGCAATATCCGCCAGCTCGAAAACGCAGTGTTCCGCGCCGTGGTTCTGGCCGAACATCCTGTGCTGTTGCCCGAGGATTTCCCGCAAATCCTCGCTGCTGAAAAGGGCCGCGACGCCGTGCACAGCGATCGCCCCGCAGGTTTCACCCCGTTGGCGCCCGTCCATATCGACAACGCCCCGGCAATGCCGCGCCTACCCGATACAACGCCCATCGCCATCCCCGACCGGTTCCTCGATGCGACCGGCAACGTGCTACCATTGGCCGACATCGAAAAGGATCTGATCGCCTTTGCCATTGATCACAATGCCGGTCGCATGGCCCAGGTCGCCCGCCAATTGGGCATCGGGCGTTCGACCCTTTACCGCAAGCTCAAGGAATATGGGCTCGAAGGAGCAGCCGATGTTGCCTGAAAGCCGCAAAGACCTGATGAACCCGTTCACGAACCCGGCACGTTGCTTGCAGGCGACCGCAAACCCGCTAAACTTTCTCCGGTTCGCGCATAGGAAAGATTCGCCAGCAGGGCGGACGGATGCGCCGATGGCTTGGTGCGGCATGATGAAGACTTTGAACTCCGGGCTCAAAGCGCTCCTTGTGGGCGCCTTTGCGGGCATTTCACTTCTTGGTTTCAGCGCGACGGCCACCGCGTTCGAAACGGTGATGGTCGATGGCGTCCAGGCGACGCGCATCATGATCGCGCCGCCGCGCAACACGCTTGAGCAGACAATTCGCGACGGCCTACGCGACGCCATGGCCCAGGCGCCCTCCGGCCGGGCCGCTGACGATGCGTCCCGGCTCTATTATTTCTACGGTGCCCGCCATTTCGAGCCGCTCTGGCTGACCGAAACCGATGACGGCATCGTTTTTTCCGGTGCTGCCAAGCAGATCCTGGCCATCTTCGAGGATGCCTATCTTCAGGGCCTCGATCCGAACGATTACAGCATCGATATGGCCAAGCTCGACGCCGCCGCCGGCGATCCCGCGGCACTGGCTTCCCTCGAAGCCGAGTTTTCAGCGGCCATCCTCCATTATGCAAACGATGCTCATACCGGCCGGCTCGACCCGCGCTCGGTGTCGGGCTATATCGACCTCGCGTCCAAGAGCGTGGACGAGGCCGAACTGTTTTCGGCAGTGGCCGAGGCGTCCGACCCGGCGACTGTCCTTTTGAGCTATCACCCGAACCATCCCGAATTTATCGCCCTGCGCGACCTGCTGGCCAGCCACTACGCCGGTGAAATCGAGGACCTGCCTCCGATCGCCGATGGCAAGCTCATCAAACTCGGGATGGCAGACCCGCGCGTCCCCGCGCTGCGTGAGCGTCTCGGTCTTGCGGCCGCGCAAACTGACCCCCTTGTTTACGATGCCGCGCTGGCCCAAGCGGTCGAAGCGTTCCAGACCACCATCGGCCTCAACCCCGATGGTGTGGTCGGCCCAGCGACCATTGCCGCCATCAACGGGGCAAATGGTGCCACCCGTGCCGATATCGTCGCCAACATGGAACGCTGGCGCTGGATGCCCGAGGATCTCGGCACGTTCAACGTCTTCGTCAACATTCCCGAATTCCGCCTCGACGTGAACCGGGAGGGCCGCTCGGTCTGGGACACGCGGATCATCGTGGGCACCGCCAAGAACCAGACGCCGCTGTTTTCCGACATGATCCGTCACGTCGTCACAAACCCGTATTGGAACGTGCCGTCCTCGATCCTGAGCGCCGAAATCTTCCCCCAAGTGGCGCGCAATCCCAACTATATCGCCAGCCAGAATATGGAACTGATCTATCAGGGCAACGCCATCGACCCCTGGATGGTGGACTGGTCGCGCGCCAGCCCGTCGATGTTCCGCGTGCGCCAGAAGCCAGGCACCTCCAACGCGCTGGGGCAGGTGAAATTCCTGTTCCCAAACTCCCACGACGTCTATCTGCATGACACCAATGCGCGATACCTGTTTGACCGCTCGATGCGGGCGCTCAGTCATGGGTGCGTGCGCGTTCAGGACCCGTTCGGTTTTGCCGAAGCCCTGCTCCAGCATGAGCCCAGCCTCACCGTCGCCTCGCTCGAAGGCACGCTGGGCGGCAGTGAGCGTTGGTTCAACATGGACCAGCAGGTCCCTGTCCATCTGGCCTATTTTACGTTGCGGATCGATCCCGACGGGACCGTCAAATCGTTCGCCGATCTTTATGGTCACAACGCCAAAGTCATTGAAATGCTTGGCCTCTGAGCCAATGCCATGGCCGGGACCGTTAAGGTCCCGGTAACGTTCCTGCCATGCTCGCGCCGCCTTTTTCGCCTAGCCTGCAAACCTGAGGGCAAAGCGCGGGCTGGCGTACACATCCCGTTAGCGTTAACAATCTCGCATGAGTTTGTTGTTAGAGTGCCGTCGAGTTTGACACAAAAACGGGCTAACCGGGCGTGACGCGTAGTAGGGCTTTCCAACCAGTCGATAAGATGATGCGGGCGGTTCTGGCCCTGGCAATCGCATTGGCCAGCCTGTTGCCGTTCGCCTTGCCGGCCCAGGCCGCCAACGAGCGCGAAATCTATCTCTATTATACCCACACCAAGGAAACGATCCGCATCGTTTACAAGCGCGACGGACGGTTCATTCAGTCGGCGCTCCAGACGCTCAACGTATTCTTGCGCGATTGGCGCCGCAACGAGCCGGCCAATATGGACCCCGCGCTGTTCGATCTTTTGTGGGAAGTTTATCAGGAAACCCGCGCCACCCAGCCCATCCACATCGTTTCCGCCTATCGCTCGCCCCAGACCAACGCCATGCTCGCCGCCAATTCGTCCGGCGTTGCCGATAATTCCCAGCACATGAAGGGCAAGGCGATCGACTTTTTCATTCCCGGCGTTCCCATCTCTACGCTGCGAGCAGCCGGCATGCGCAAGCAGATCGGTGGCGTGGGATATTACCCCACATCGGGCAGTCCGTTCGTCCACCTCGATACCGGTTCGGTGCGCGCCTGGCCACGCATGACCGAGGCCCAGCTTCGCGACCTGTTCCCCGATGGCCGCACCATGCACGTTCCCTCCAATGGACGGGTTCTGTCCCAGGAAGGCTATCAGTTGGCCCAGGCCGAATGGCAGCGCTGCCATCGCGTGCCCTGTAACGCCGGCAGCCCCATGACCGGAGGCGCCGTGCAGGTGGCCGACAACGATCGTCCGCGTACACTCTGGGACATGATCACCGGCGGCGATGAGGATGCAGCACCCCAATCGGCCCCGCAGGCGGTGGCATCGGCTCCCGCGCCCGTTCAGGCGTCCGCCCCGGCCCAGGCTGCGGACCGTGACACGGCGCCCGTTCAGCTCGCCAGTATCGAACCCCCCGCCCCGCCGGTCCGCCCGGCTGATCTGATCGCGGGCACCATGGTCGCCGATACGCCCGAACCGCAGACGATCCCCTTCCAGGTGATCGATGCCGCCGAAATGACCCGCCAGGTCGCCATGGCCGATACCGACGGCATCGAAGATGCCCCCTTGCCCCCCTCGATGTCGCGCGCCATGGCCGAATTGCGCGCCACAACCCCTTCGGCCTATGCGCCCTCGGGCGGCGGCTCGTTCGAGCTGGCCGATGTAGAGGAGGCACCGACTCCTCAACCGCGGCCGCAATTTACCCCCGCTATCGCAGCTTCGGTTGCGCCCGCCGCCCCGCTTCCGACAACCGAGCTTTCGATGCGCCCCAGCTTTGGCGACACCATCGAGGCTGCCTCTGTCGATCCGTCTTCCGAACTCGACGCCTTCGCCTCCCTGTTTGACGGTGTCGTCATGCCGGGCGCCGCTGAGGCCACAGAATCGAGCGAGCCGGACGCCGCGACGGCCAATGCCATGGCCAGCCTTGCTGTTGACGCCGGAACGCTTTATGCGCCTCAACTGGCAGCCAGCGACACGACACTGCTGGCCTCCGCAACCCTGTCGAGCAGCCAGTTCGCCTTCGAAGGCGCTCCCGATACCCCCACGACGGCGGGCGACGATGTAACACTCGCCACCGGTTTTGCCCGCACCGCCTCCCTGGGCCATTCGAGCTCAGAATTCACGCCGGGCCAAACCATCTGGGTTCATTACGACAGCCAGGCCAACTGACACAGTCTGGTCCTCTTTGGTTGCCAAAACGGCGCCGGCTGACTACATCAGGTCAGCATGGTGATGCCGTTCGAAGTCAGTCATAAGGCCAACTCAGTGTCCGATAAACCAGCAACCCCGCTGCTCGATACCATCGCTTCTCCTGCCGATCTCAAGGGATTGAAGCGCGAGCAACTGGCCGATCTTGCAGGCGAGCTTCGTGCCGAGGTGATCGATGCGGTTTCGGTCACCGGCGGCCATCTTGGCGCCGGTCTGGGCGTTGTCGAACTCACCGTGGCCCTGCACCATATTTTCGATACGCCCAACGACCGCATCGTTTTCGACGTCGGTCACCAGGCCTACCCACACAAGGTTCTCACCGGCCGCCGCGACCGCATCCGTACCTTGCGCCAGAAAGACGGGCTCTCAGGCTTCACCAAGCGCGGCGAGAGCGAATACGACCCGTTCGGCGCCGGGCATTCGTCGACCTCGATTTCGGCCGGCCTGGGCATGGCCGTGGGCTCTGAACTCAAGGGCGAAAAGCGCAACGTGATTGCCGTAATCGGCGACGGCGCCATTTCGGCCGGCATGGCCTACGAAGCCATGAACAATGCCGGCGCCATGGACGCGCGCCTCATCGTCATTTTAAACGACAATGACATGTCCATCGCCCCCCCCACCGGCGCGATGAGCGCCTATCTCGCCAAACTGGTTTCCGGCCCCGCCTACCGTGGCCTGCGCGACGCCGCAAAACAGTTCGTCGATAGCGTGATGCCTCCCTTCATCAAGGACAAGGCCCGCAAGACCGAGGAATATGCACGGGGCTTCTGGACCGGCGGCACGCTGTTTGAAGAGCTGGGCTTTTATTATGTCGGGCCTATCGACGGCCACAACCTCGATCATTTGTTGCCCGTGCTGCGCAACGTCCGCGACGCCGAAACCGGCCCCATCCTGATCCATGTCGTCACCCAAAAAGGCAAGGGTTATGCCCCGGCCGAAGAATCGGCGGACAAATATCACGGCGTATCCAAATTCAACGTCATCACCGGCGCCCAGGCCAAGGCCCCATCCAACGCGCCGTCCTACACTTCGGTTTTTGCCGACAGCCTGATTGCCGAGGCGGAAAAGGACGAGGCGATCGTTGCGATCACCGCCGCCATGCCGGGCGGCACCGGCATCGACAAGTTTTCAAAACACTTCCCCGAGCGCAGCTTCGATGTCGGCATTGCCGAACAGCACGCGGTGACCTTTGCCGCCGGGCTGGCCACCGAAGGGCTCAAACCCTTCTGCACGATCTATTCGACCTTCCTGCAGCGCGCCTATGACCAGATTGTCCACGATGTGGCGATTCAGAAACTGCCGGTGCGCTTTCCTATCGACAGGGCGGGTTATGTCGGCGCCGATGGTCCCACCCATGCCGGCGCGTTCGATGTCGCCTATCTGGCCACCCTGCCCTCCATGGTGGTGATGGCCGCCGGGGACGAGGCCGAACTGCGCCATATGGTGGCGACCGCCGCAGCTTACGACGAAGGCCCCATCGCCTTCCGCTATCCGCGCGGCGAAGGGGTCGGCGTGGACATGCCCCAAACCGGCGTTCCGCTCACCATCGGCAAGGGCCGGGTGCTCAAGGAAGGCACGACCATCGCGCTGCTTTCATTTGGTACAAGGCTGGCCGAATGCATGGCCGCCGCCGAAACACTCGGCACATATGGCTTTTCGACCACCGTCGCCGACGCCCGCTTTGCCAAGCCGCTCGATGAGGAATTGCTTGCGCGCCTCGCCCGCGAACACGCGGTGCTGATCACCGTCGAGGAAGGCGCGATCGGCGGCTTCGGATCGCATGTGGCGACCCGGATGGCCCAGCTCGGCCTGCTCGACAATGGTTTGAAATTCCGCCCGCTCGTCATGCCCGATCGCTATATCGAACAGGCCGGCCAGGGCGATATGTATGCCCAGGCCGGGCTCGATCGCTCGGGCATCGTGGCAACGGCGCTCACTGCACTGGGTGATGAAATCAACGCGGCCCAGGTGCTCCGGGCCGCGGGTCGCGAGATCGTCTAGAGCGTGCCCAGCAAAAGCATGTCCTCGACGCGATCGGGGATGGAAACGGTTTTGCGGTTCGCAACACGCGACAAAACAAGGGTTTGCAGCCAGGGATTTGGGTCAATCAAATCCTGAACGGCTCTAAATTATTGGGCCTATTCGGCAGCTTCGTCGTACTCGGACTGTGAACCGGCATCGGCCATGCCCAGCGCGTGCATATAGAGATCGAGGATCGCTTCCTGTTCGGCGCGCTCATTGCGGTCCTGCTTACGGATGCGCACGATCTGCCGCATTACCTTGGTGTCAAAGCCCGACCCTTTGGCCTCGGCATAGACTTCCTTGATATCGTCGGCGATGGCCTTCTTTTCTTCTTCCAGCCGCTCGATCCGTTCGATGAAGGCGCGCAACTGGTCGCGCGCGATGCCGTGGTCAGCCATGAATCAGTCTTTCCGCAAGAATTTGTTTGAGCGCTCTATCAATCCCATTGGCGAGGCGACTTCAAGCCGTCCAATGAAAATCCCACAGGGAAGGCGCATCGAACAGGCGTGGCCGCCTCTCTGTTGCCCTTCTAACGATGCTATAATCGGGTAATAGCTCACCCCCATTGACATATCCGGACCCCTTGCCCAGAAACACCATGGCCTTCATTTTCCATACGCGACCCAACGCCGTGCATTTTATGTTCCGCACTCTCTTGATCGCCGCCATCACGTTGCTACCGGCCTCGGTCGCGCTGCCGCGCCCCGCCCTTGCCGATCTGCGTGTGTGCAACCAGACGCCGAGCACGATTTCGATCGCCTTCGGCTATCGCGCCGAATCGGGTTGGCAGTCTGAAGGCTGGTGGGTGGCTGGCGCCGACGCCTGCGCCATCGTTTACCAGGGCGATCTGACGTCACGATATTATTATCTCTATGCCGTAGACGATCTCGCCGGCGGCGCCTGGGACGGGTCGGTGTTTATGTGCACCCAGGATTCGAGCTTCACCATTTTCGGTGTCGAGGACTGTCTGGCCCGTGGCTATGAGCGCACGGGCTTTTTTGAGATCGACACTCAGGGCCGCACCGATTGGACCATGCAATTGACCGAAAACAATTCAAACAGTCTGGATCCGCAATGAAAAGATCGCGCCGCGTAAAGATCGTCGCAACCCTTGGGCCGGCCTCCAATGACCCCAAAGTCATCGAGGAACTCGTCCGGGCCGGGGCCGATGTTTTCCGCATCAATATGAGCCACGCCAGCCATGATGTGATGCGCGACACCGTGGCCAAGATACGCGCTGTCGAGCGCACGGTGCGCTATCCCATCGGCATTCTGGTCGATCTTCAAGGCCCCAAGCTGCGCATCGGCACCTTCGCCGAAGGTTCGGTCATGCTGGCCAAGGGTGAAACCTTCACCCTCGACACCTCGGACGCACCTGGCGACAAGACACGCATCCATTTGCCCCATCCGGAAATCTTTTCCTCGGTCAAGACCGGCGACCGGCTGCTGCTCGACGATGGCAAGATCGAGCTGCGCATCTCGGCCATTTCGCCTGAAGCGATCAACACCACTGTCGTTTATGGCGGCAAGCTTTCCGACAAAAAGGGCGTCTCGCTGCCCGATACTATCCTCTCGGTGGGCGTGTTGACCGAAAAGGATCGCGCCGACCTTCAGGCTGCGCTTGGCGAGGAAATCGACTGGATCGCGCTCTCTTTCGTCCAACGCCCCGAAGACATGATCGAAGTGCGCAAGCTCGTTCAGGGCCGCGCCGGCGTGCTCGCCAAGATCGAAAAGCCACAGGCCATAGACCGCCTCGAAGAGATCATCCGCCTGTCGGACGCCATCATGGTGGCCCGCGGCGATCTGGGCGTGGAAATGCCGCTCGAAAGCGTGCCCGGCACCCAGAAACGCATCACCCGCATGTGCCGTCGCCTGGGCAAGCCGGTGGTTGTTGCCACCCAGATGCTTGAATCGATGATTACCGCGCCTGTCCCCACCCGCGCCGAGGTTTCCGACGTGTCCATCGCGGTGTTCGAGGGCGCGGACGCGGTGATGCTGTCGGCCGAAAGTGCGTCAGGAGCCTATCCGGTGCAGGCCGTCACGACGATGAACAACATCGCCGAGGCCGTCGAGCAGGACCCGCTCTATCCGAGCATCATCCGCGGCCAGGCCACCGAACCCGAAGCGACCGCCGCCGACGCCATTTCCGCCGCCACGCGTCAGGTGGCCGAAACGCTCGACCTGGCGGCGATTGTCACCTACACCTCTTCAGGTTCGACCGGCATCCGTGCATCGCGTGAACGACCTTCCAAGCCAATCATCGCGCTCTCGCCCAAGCTGACCACCGTGCGCCGCCTCTCGATCGTCTGGGGCCTGCATTGTGTCCAGACCGAGGACGCCATTTCGCTCGACGACATGGTCGATCGCGCCTGCTCGATTGCTTATGTGGAAGGGCTTGCCCGTCCCGGCGATCGCATTGCCATCACCGCTGGCGTGCCTTTGGGCACCCCCGGCGCCACCAACATGCTGCGCATCGCCTTTGTCGGCCAGGACGGCGCTGGCGGCTCCTGACGACACCGGACCATTGTTTGAAAGGGCCGGGGCACAACCCCGGCCCTCTTTTTTTACGTAGTGCGCAAAGCAAAGCGGGGTCCGCAAATCTGCGAACCCCGCCTTGAAAAATCGATGGATCGAAAAGCGCCGATCAGCCCTGGCGGGCCTTCATGCGCTTGTTGACCTTGTTGATGATATAGACGCGGCCACGACGGCGAACCAGCTTGTTGTCCCGGTGACGGGTCATGAGCGCCTTGAGCGAATTGCGGATTTTCATTTTAACCTCAGACAAAAAGAGATCGGCGGAGCTCAAGGCACCGCTTCGGAGCGTTTCCAGGGCAGGTGTTTCCATCTGTCCGGTCGGGAACGCGACCAACTAACGACCGGGATCGCCCCAGCGGCGCTGAAGCGATCCCAAAGTTGGCCGGAACATAGGGGCAAAGCCGGTAGCTGTCAACGCGAGTCGCTGGGGCTGCTGCGAGATTTTACGCAACCTCCCGCTTGGTGTAGATTGGCGATATGAACACCACGCTCCCTCCACGGCTGTCCATACTCATCGCCACCGCCAACGGTGAGCTTTCCAGTACGCTTGCCGCCACGCTGCGCCGGCTGGGGCTGACCAACACGCGCACCGCCCGCGACAGCGCGGAGGCCTTTCGCCTTTTGAGCCAATCGCCTCACGATGCAATGATCATCGACCACGCCATCGGCCCCGAGGACGGAATGACCGTCACGCGCCGTGTGCGGCTCAACGCCGCTGCATCCAACCGGGGCATGGCCATCGTCATGGTGTCGGGAGACATGCCGTCCGAGCAGACCCGGGAAGCACAGGACGCCGGCATCGACGAATTCATTCACCTGCCCGTCACGGCTCAAATCCTTGCCGCCCGGCTCGAATCGGCCATTGCCGCGCCTCGACCTTTCGTCGTCTCTCCCACCTATGCGGGACCGGACCGACGGCGTGAGGAGGCCCCCATAGAGGGCCAGGACAGGCGGACCCCGGCCAACCGCGGGCCGAAGGCCACCTGACGATCAGCTCTGCGCCCGGGTTCGCGTGCCCACCGGATCGGCCAGAATTTCTTCCCAGCGGATGCACGATACGTCCGAACCATTGTCGGCAGTCTCGAGCGGCGGCACGATTTGCGCGCAACGCTCGACCGCATAGGGGCAACGTGTCCGGAAATAGCACCCCGACGGAGGGTTGATGGGAGAGGGAATTTCCCCTTCCAGCCCCTCGATCTTGTGCTCGCGCGCCAGCTTGGGGTCCGCAATGGGGACCGCTGTGAGCAAAGCGCGGCTGTAGGGATGCCGCGGATCCGTATAGAGCGCCTCGCTCTCGGCCAGTTCCGCGATCCGTCCCAGATAGAGCACAAGAATGCGGTCGGACACATGCCGCACCACGGAAAGATCGTGGCTGATAAAGATCAGCGTCAGCCCGAATTCTTCCTTGAGGTCGGCCAGAAGGTTGAGGATCTGGGCCTGAATGGAAACGTCGAGCGCCGAAACCGGTTCATCGCACAGGATCAGTTTGGGCCCGGTCACCAGCGCCCGGGCAATACCGATACGCTGAGCCTGCCCGCCCGAAAACTCGTGCGGATAGCGGTTGATCATCTCGGGCAAAAGCCCGACCGCATCCATCACCTCGCGCACCCTTTTGCGGCGCTGCTCGCCACTCATTTCCGGTTTGAGTGTCCGAAGCGGGTCGGCGATAATTTCCCCCACCGTCATGCGCGGATTGAGCGAGGCCAGCGGATCCTGAAAGATGATCTGGAGATCGGTGCGCGCCTTGCGCATCTGATCCTTGGAAAATTCTGTCAGGTCCTTGCCCAGCCAGACAACCTTGCCGTCATCGGGCTGGATAAGTTGCAGAATGCAGCGCCCCAGCGTGGATTTCCCACACCCCGATTCCCCCACGATGCCTAGCGTCTCCCCGCGCTTGACGGTGAAACTCACATCGTCGACCGCCGTCAGCGTCAAGGGTTTGTTGAAGAACCCGTTGGAGATCGCGAAACGCTTGGTGAGGTGTTCGACGTTGAGCAATATTGGCGTTTGATCGTTCATTTGACCGCCAATTCCTTTTCCATGTCCGCTTCGGTCATTTCGCCCTCGTAAAAGCAGGCGCTCAGCCGGTCGTGCTCTCGCACGATCAGTTGCGGCCGCTCCTTGATGCACCGGTCGAACCGGAACGGGCAGCGCGGGTTGAACGCACAGCCGGGCGGCAGGTTTGTGAGGTTGGGCGGCAACCCCTTGATGGGCGCCAACCGGTCCTTACCCTCTTTGAGATGGGGCGTAGAATGGAGGAGGCCGAAGGTGTAAGGGTGGCGCGGATCATAAAACAGATCCTCGACCGGACCCTGCTCAACGACGCGCCCGGCATACATGACCATCATTTCATCAGCGAGCCCCGCCACCACGCCCAGATCATGGGTGATGATGATCAGCGCGGTGTTGAACTTGTCGGTCAACTCCTCGAACAGCTTGAGCATCTGGGCCTGCACCGTCACGTCGAGCGCCGTTGTCGGCTCGTCGGCAATGAGCACCTTGGGATCGCACAGCAGCGCCATGGCGATCATCACGCGCTGGCGCTGCCCACCCGACAATTCGTGTGGGTAGCGGCGCAGGATGCGCCTCGGATCGGGAAGATGCACCGTCTTGAGCATTTCCTCGCACTTTTCCATGGCCTCGGAACGTCTCATGCGCTTGTGGAACATGAGCACTTCGGTCATCTGGTCGGCGACGGACAGATAGGGATTGAGCGAAGTCATGGGATCCTGGAAGATCATCGCCATGTCCCGGCCACGGATCTTGTTGAGATCGCCCGGTTTCATGCCGATCAGCTCCTCGCCTTCGAGCTTGACCGACCCTTCGACCTCGCCATTGCCCGCCAAAAGCCCCATGGCGGCCATCACCGTCTGGCTCTTGCCCGATCCCGATTCCCCCACGATGGCCAGTGTCTGGCCCGGTTCGATGGAAAAGTTCATCTTGTTGACCGCACGCACTGTGCCGTCAGGCGTTTTGAACGACACCGAAAGGTCGGTGACTTCAAGCATACTCATGATCGTCCTTTCCTCACCGGTCACGCGGGTCGAGCGCATCACGCAGACCGTCGCCGATGAAGTAGAAGCTGAACAGGGTGACGACAAAGAAGAACAGCGGGAACAAAAGCTGCCACAACGTTCCATACATCACGGTGCCCGCGCCCTGGGAGATCAGTGCACCCCAAGAGGTGAGCGGTTCCTGAACACCAAGGCCAAGGAAGGAAATAAAACTCTCGGTCAGGATCATCTGGGGCACCAGAAGCGTCGCATAGACCACAACGATACCCATCAGATTTGGCACGATATGGCGGAAGATGATCGTGAAGTGCCCGGCCCCACCGGCCCGCGCCGCCTCGACGAATTCCTTTTCCTTGAGCGATAGCGTCTGCCCGCGCACGATGCGCGACATGTCCAGCCAAGACAGCAGCCCGATACCCACATAAAGCATGGTGATCGAGCGGCCGAACACCACGAGCAGCAGGATCAGAACGAACATGTAGGGGATCGAAAGCAGGATATCGACGATCCGCATCATGATCGAATCGATGCGGCCACCGAAATAGCCGGCCACCGCGCCGTAGAACGTGCCCACGATCACAGCGATCCCGGCCCCAACGAACCCGACCATCAGCGAAATCTGGCTACCCTGGACAACGCGGGAATAAAGATCGCGTCCCAGGTCGTCGGTGCCAAAAAAATGGCCCGATTCCAGAGACGGCGCGCCGGCGACGCGGACATTGCCCAGCACCGACCAGTCGATCTCTTCATTGGACCATACGGCAAAGAAGTGCCCGGTGAATGCGAACAGCGCCACCAAAATGAGCACGATCAGGCTGACCACCGACGGGGCATGCCTGAAAAAGCGCTGTGCCGCATCGGCCCACAGGGACCGCCCCTTGCTGGGGATTTCGTAATTGGCGTCGTCGACATCGACAGGATCGGCCGAAGCTTCGACTCTAACAGGTCTTAATACCATGGTCGGCCTCCTAGTACCGGATGCGTGGATCGATCCACGCATAGAGTATGTCCACGATCAGGTTGAACGCGATGGTCAGCGTGCCCAGAAGGATCGTGATACCCATGATCACCGAGTAGTCCCGGTTAAAGGCCGAATTGGTGAACAATTGCCCGATACCGCCGGTGGAAAAATAGACGTCGATGATCACCGAGCCGGTCACCATGCCCACAAAGGCCGGGCCGAGATAGGACAGCAGCGGCATCAGCGCCGGCTTGAGCGCATGCCTGATAATGACATGCCGGGCCGGCATCCCCTTGGCGCGCGCTGTGCGAATGAAGTTGGAATTGAGCACTTCGAGCATCGATGAGCGCGTGATGCGGGCAATCGAGGCCATGTAGCTCGTACCCAGCGCGATCACCGGCATGATGACGTAATTCCACTGCCCGCCATTCCAGCCCCCGCCCGGCAGCCAGCGCAGCCAGAGGGTGAACACGATGACCAGGATCGGCGCCATCACAAAGTTTGGCAACACCTGTGCCCCGATGGACGTGCCGACCGAGAGATAGTCGAGCCAGGAATTATGGCGCACCGCGGCCGCGATCCCCAGCGAACAGCCGAGCAGAACAGCCAGGACGAACGACCACGTGCCATAGGTCAGCGTGACCGGGAAGCCTTGGGCGATGATGTCGTTGACCGTGCGGTCCGTATAGGCAAAGGACGGGCCGAAATCGAAACGGGTTATGATCCCGACCATGTATTCCCAGAGCTGCAGATGCCAGGGCTGGTCGAGACCGAATTTGGCTTCGATATTGGCCAGCACCTGCGGCGGCAGCGGACGTTCGGAGTTGAATGGCCCCCCCGGCGCCAGCCGCATCAGAACGAATGAAAAGATAATCAAAAGCAAAAGCGTCGGGATGGCGACCCCGAGGCGCTTGAGGATGTATTTCAACATGTCGAAAGTCCGTGCGCGCACGACGCAGCCGAGGGTCCGACGAAGCGGAAAACAGCGCTTTGCAATATTGGTGCAAAGGCGCGTGTGAGGCGGCGCCCTGTCATTTCTTTACCCCGAAAAGGGGGCGTCCCGCACGAGGGTGCGGAACGCCTGTGATTGGCCTGAATTACTCGGCAGCGACCCGATAAAGGTCTTTCGAGTACCAGTTCTGCTCAACGTTGTTGACCGGCCATTCCTGAATCTGCGGATTCAGCATGTAAACGCCGGCATAGTGGTAGAGCGGCAGGACGGGCATATCCTCTGCGATGATCTGCTCGATCTGGGTGTAGTTCTCGCTCGGATCGGACATGGTCTTGGCTTCGGCAAGAAGCTCGTCGACTTCCGGGTTCGAATATGCGGAGTCGTTGTAGCCCGAATTCGTGTCCATCAGATCGAGGAACGTGGAGGCTTCGTTGTAGTCACCGCACCAGCCGGCACGGGCGATTTCAAAGTCACCATTGCCGCGGGCATCAAGGAACGTGTTCCATTCCATGTTCTCGAGCGTGGTCTGCACGCCGAGCTTCTGCTGCCACATCTGCGAAATCACGGTCGCCAGTTCGCGGTGTGCTTCGTCGGTGTTGTAGGTGATCGAGAGCTCGAGCGGATTGTCGGCGCCGTAGCCGGCTTCTTCCAGCATCTGGACGGCCATTTCGTCGCGCTCGGCCTGGGTCATTTCACCAAATTCGACCGAAGGCACTTCGAAGTTGGCCGTGGCGCCCGGGGTAAACGTATAGGCCGGGATCTGGCCGCCCTGCAGGATCTGGTCGGTGATCACGTTGCGATCGATCGCATAGGCCAGAGCCTTACGGACGTTGACGTCCTTGAGGGCTTCCGGTCCGGCTTCGCGCAGGTTGATGTTGTAGTAGTAGGTGCACAGGCGCGGGAAGGAAATCGCGGTGTCGGGATATTCCTCGGCCAGGCGCGGGTATTCGCCGGTCGGGATTTCCGTACGGTCGAGTTCACCGGCGAGGAAACGCGTCAGAGCCTGGTTTTCGTCGTTGATGACCAGAGCCGTGACGGTCTCGAGAACGGTGTTTTCCGCATCCCAATAGGTGTCGGACTTGACGCGAACCGAACGTTCCTGCGGAACGTGTTCGGAGAGCGTGTAAGCGCCGTTGGTGACGAGATTTTCCGGACGGGTCCACTGGTCGCCATGTTCCTCGATCACCCAGCTGGGGGACGGGAAGGTCGAGGCATGGGTGGTCATGGCCGCGAAATAGGGCAGCGGAGCCGACAGGTGAACGACCAGTGTGTGATCGTCGACGGCTTCAACGCCAAGCTCGGAGGGCTCCATCTCGCCGGCAATGATAGCGCCGGCGTTCTCGATCGACATCAACTCGCCAAACCATGCATAGGGCGAGGCGGTTTCGGGATCGACAAGGCGCTGCCAAGCGTAAACGAAATCGCCTGCGGTAACCGGAGTTCCATCCGACCACATGGCGTCGTCACGCAGCGTGAAGGTCCATTCGGTGTTGTCTTCGTTGGGGGTCCACTCGGTGGCCACACCCGGAGCCAGTTCGCCGTCAGCGGTCTGGGTCAACAGGCCCTCGAACAGGTCGCGCACGATTTCCGAGCCCGAAACGTCTTCGACGATCTGAGGATCGACCGAGCTGTGCTCGTCGAGAACGCGGTAGGTAAAGCTCTGGTCTTCGGCCAGCGTTACGCCGTCCGGAACATTGGCTGCAAAGGCGGGCGCGACGAGGAACGTCGTCGCTGCAAGTGCCGCCAATAGCTTGGTGGTACGTGTCATAATGGTCGTCTCCTTTTTGTATTGGACGAAATGTGATGCTTCCAGCCCACGGCTGCCCTCTTTTTTTGGAACGGAGCAGCTCAAACGAAGATCAACGGGGAAAATCATTCCCCGTTGATCTGGATCGGGAGCCTATCCCTGCTCAAACGGCTTTGACAAGCACTGATTAATTTCCGCGCTCCACAATCGCGGCAACGCCCATACCGCCTGCCGTACAAACCGAAATGAGCGCTCGGCTTTTTTCTTGAACATTCAAGAGCTTGGCTGTCATACCCAGAATGCGTGCCCCCGTCGCCGCAAAAGGATGGCCATATGCCAAAGAGGAGCCAAACACGTTGATTTTATCCACAGGAACGGCTCCAAGCGGATCATCTCGCCCCAAAACCGCCCGATTGTAGTCGGGATCTTCCCATGCAGCCAGCGTGCACAGCACCTGGGCCGCGAAGGCTTCATGGAGCTCGAACAGATCGATATCGGCAAAGCTCAATCCGCTCCGCCGCATCAGGTCCGAAACCGCGATTGTCGGCGCCATCAACAGCCCGTCGCCATGGGCGAAATCATTGGCCGAAACAGCACCCATGGTGAGATAGCCCAGGATCGGCAAGTCGCGTTCGCGCGCCCAATCCTCACTGGCCAGAAGCACCGAGGACGCCCCATCGGTCAGCGGCGTGGAATTGGCCGCCGTCAGAGTGCCCTTGCCCGATTTCTTGTCGAAAGCGGGCTTCATCGTCGCCATTTTTTCAAGACTGGTATCGGGCCGGATGTTGTTGTCCTTGTAAATCCCGGCGCAGGGCACGATCAAATCGTCGTGAAATCCGCTGTCATAGGCAGCGGCCGCATTCTGGTGGCTGCGCAGCGCCAGCAGATCCTGCGCCTCGCGCGAAATCCCCCATTGCTTGGCCATCAATTCGCAATGCTCGCCCATCGACAGGCCCGTGCGCGGTTCCTGCGTCGATGGGGCGACCGGCGTTATCTCGCCGAAATTGAACCCCTTGAAGGCGGAAAGCTTTTCGCCCGTCGTGCGGGCCCGCGACATGGCGATCATGCGCCTTTGCATTTTCGGCCCCAGCACCACCGGGCTGTCCGACACCGTATCGGACCCCGCCGCGATGCCGCTGTCGATTTCTCCGGTGGCGATCTTGGCCCCCAGCGTGAGCGCGGCCTGCAACGATGTTCCGCACGCGATCTGAAGTGTCGTCCCCGGCGTTTGCGGTGACAGACCCGCATCGAGCAGCGCTTCGCGGGCAAGGTTGAAATCCTTGGAGTGCGAAATGACCGACCCGGCCATCACTTCCCCGATCCGCTGTCCCTTGAGCCCGTATTTCTCCGCCAGCCCGCCGATCGCGGTTGAGAGCATGGACAGGTTGGATTCATTTTCATAGCCGGTATAGGCGCGGCAGAACGGGATGCGCGCCGATCCCACGATGGCGACTTTGCGCAATGTCTGTGTCATGATTTAAGCCCTTCCGTCCTCACGTGCCTTGAGCGGTCCGCCCAGGAACGGGGCAAAGCCGGTCCCCAGGATCATGCCGATATCGGCCATGTCGGCGCTTTCAACCACGCCCTCGGAAACGATAACTTCTGCGGTGTCGACAAGCGGCTGGACCAGATCGCGCCCCAGCCCTTCAAGATTGGCATGAGCCGGCGCCTTTTCCTTTTGCGCCTTGCCATCCACCCATTTGTAAAAGCCTTCGCCGCTCTTGCGGCCTAGCTTTCCATCCGCCAACAGCTTTGCAAACCTGCTGTCCTCGGGCACCTTCTGGCCCAACTCCTTGGCGACGAACGCCCCGACGTCGAGCCCCACGGTGTCCATCAATTCGATTGGTCCCATGGGCATCCCGAAGGCGACAGCCGCCGCATCGAGCTGTTCGGGACTTTCGCCCTTTTCCACCCGGTCGATGGCTTCGAGCATGTAAGGCATGAGCGCCCGATTGACCAGAAACCCCGGCTTGGACTTGACCACGACGGGACTCTTGCCGATGGCCAGGACGAATGACGCGCCGACCCGGATCGCATCATCGTCATTGAGTGTCGATCGGATCACCTCGACCAGCGGCAATTGCGCAACCGGGTTGAAGAAATGCAGTCCGATCAGCCGGTTGGGATTATCCAGTGCCTCTGCGATCCGCTCCAGTTCGATCGAGGACGTATTGGTCGCCATGATGGCATTGGGCCTAAGCTGCTTTTCGGCGTTGGAAAAAATCTGCTGCTTGACGTCGAGCTTTTCCACCACCGCTTCGATCAAGACGTCACACCGCGCGATACCCTTGCCCTCGACATCAGGTTCCAGCCGCGCCATGGCGGCATCGACGGCCTGCTTGGTCCTCAGCCGCTTTTTGAACAGCTTCTTGGCCCGGTCCAGCGCCGGCTTGATGCGGTCCATATCCATATCCTGGAGCGTCACGGCCATGCCGCGATAGGCGCACCACGCCGCGATATCGCCGCCCATCACCCCGGCGCCCACCACATGGACGCGGACAAATTTGGGCTTGTCCTTGCCCTTGACCCCCAGCCGTTTCAGGCTTTCAGACAAAAAGAAGACCCGGCGCAGGTTTTGCGCAGTCGGCGAAGCCATCAGCGGCACAAAGGAATCGATCTCGTGGGCGATCATCTTTTTGGGATCGTCGCCATATTTTTCGAACAGGTCGATCAGCGCATAGGGCGCGGGATAGTGATTTCTCGGCGCCTTCTTGCCCGCTTCCTCGCGCATCTTGTCGGCAACGCGCGAACGGATCGGCCCGAACGCCATGGCGCGCTTGGTCAAGGGCGCGGGATCGGATCTGCGCCTCGACAGCACCGCCTTGCGGCCCTCCCAGCGCAACATGTCGCGGTGCCGCACCAGCTTGTCGACGAGGTTGAGTTTTCTCGCCTGCGACGCACGCAGGATCTTGCCGGTCAGCATCAATTGCATCGCATCAACCGGCCCAGCCTGGCGGATCGAGCGACCGGTTCCGGCAAAACCGGGAAAAATCCCCAGATTGACCTCCGGAAAGCCCAGCCTGGTGCCCTCGTCGTTGACCGCAATACGGTAGTGACAGGCCAGCGCCAGTTCCAGCCCCCCGCCGACACAGAAACCCGAAATGCCGCACACGAACGGGATTTTGAGATCCTCGATCCGCTGGAACACCCCATGGGTTCGCCGCAGGGCCTCGGGCAGAACGGCCGGGTCGCTCATCTGGTCGAACTCGGAAATGTCGGCCCCCGCAATAAAGCCCGACTTTCCAGACAGCAGGACGACGCCCACAAGGCTACCGGCCTGGCCCAGTTGTTCGATATGACCGACCAGTTTCTCGAGCTCGGAAATCACCTCCCGGCTCAAAACGTTGACCGAATTGTCCTGAACGTCCAGCACCAGCCAGCCGATCTGCTCGACATCGATTGAAAAGTCCCAGTGTCGGGTCTGTGGCGTATCAGCTTGCGCCAAGGCTTGGCTCCTCTCGTGTTTCTCTCGGTCGGAACAAGGGTGAAACGGCTCGCGAAGTTCCGCAACCGCCTATTCGGCGGCCGCGGTATATTCGCTTTCGGGCTTTTGGGCCGGGCGGGCCAGGGCGTCGGGAGCAAAATCATCGACCTTGATGACCCTGTCGGTGGCCTCGTCGGCCACCCGCATGATCTGGGCTTCTTCCGCACTCAGGATGCCCTTGGATATCGCATCCTCGATGGCGTCCCGATCAAGTCGCCGATCGATCTCGCCCTTCTTGATGGCCCGGAAGAACTTCTTTTCGATCTCTGCCGCCGCCTCGACCTTGACCAGAGCGTCTTCGAGCATGCCCGTGCGATCGGCCGGATCGAAAGTCAGATAGACCCCGCGTGTCAGCCGGTCGCGAAACGGCGAATGGCCGAGTACCGAGCGCGCAAGCCGGTAGTTTTCCCGGTCGCGCGACGGCCGCGCCCGCCGCCCAAGCGGAAAGATCAGAGCGCCCAGAGCGAATTTGAGGAACGGGTTGGGGAAATTGTCGATGACTTCCCCGAGCCCCTTTTCGATTCCGGCAATCCGATCGCGGGCAATTGCATCGATCACCGCAACGTCCTCGGGCATCCGCCCGTCATCCTCATAGCGCTTGAGTGCGGTCGAGAGCAGGTAAAGGTCCGAGAAAACGTCCGCCATGCGGCCAGACAGCATCTGCTTGCGTTTCAGATCGCCGCCCAGAAAGGCCACAGTCCAGTCGCCCGCCAGCGCAAAGCTTTGCGAATAGCGGTGCAACGCGCGATACCAGCCCTTGAGCTCGTGCTCGACCGGGCTCGAGGCGAACCGCCCGAAGGTCAGATTGTGCCACCACGACGCCGTCATGTTGCGCAGCATGAACCCGATATGACCCGAAAACGCCGCATCGAAATCCTTCAACCCCTGACGCTTATCGGGGTTCTGGGCAGACTGCACTTCCTTGAGCAAATAGGGATGCGCCCGCAACGCGCCCTGCGCGAACGTGATCAACGTCCGCGTCAGGATGTTTGCGCCTTCCACGGTGATCGCCACCGGAATGGTCTGATAACCGGCGAACAGATAGTTGGATGGCCCGTCCTGCACGGCGCGCCCTCCGTGGATGTCCATGGCATCGTCGACGCGCCCGCGCATTTCCTCGGTCGTGCGGTATTTGAGCGCCGCCGAAATCACTGCCGGCTTTTGCCCGTCATCGACAATTGCCGCCGTCATGGCCCGCGAAGCCTCGAACTGGTAGGCCGATTTGACAAGCCGCGCCATGCCCTCGCCAACCCCTTCCATCATGCCGATGGAAATGCCGAACTGGCGCCGGATGCGCGCATAGGCCGATGTGGTGCGCAGCGCCGCCTTGATCGAGACCGTGCCGATGGCCGGCAGCGAAATGGCGCGGCCCGTCGCGAGGCATTCCATGAGCATGCGCCATCCCTGCCCGGCATATTGGGTGCCGCCGATCAAAAATTCCATGGGTACGAAAACGTCGGTGCCCGATGTCGGCCCGTTCATGAACGCCGAACGCGCCGGCAGATGCCGCCGCCCGATCACAACACCCGGATAATCGGCAGGAACCAGCGCCAGCGTGATGCCGACATCCTCACCCTTGCCCAGATGATTGTCGGGATCATAAAGGTTGAACGCCACGCCCAGTAGCGTCGCCACCGGAGCAAGCGTGATATAGCGCTTGTCCCAGCTCAGCCGAACGCCCAGCACCTGCTTGCCCTCGTATTCGCCATAGGTCACTACGCCCACATCGCGCATGCCCGCCGCGTCCGATCCTGCATGAGCCCCGGTCAGCGCAAAGCACGGAACTTCCTGGCCCTTTGCCAGGCGATGGAGGTATTTGCCCTGCTGTTCGGGCGTGCCGTATTTCTCAAGCAGTTCGCCCGGCCCGAGCGAGTTGGGCACCATCACGGTGATCCCCGCCGCAACCGAACGCGAGGCGATCTTGGAGACCACCTGGCTCTGCGCCTGCGCCGAAAAGCCTAGGCCCCCATGCTCCTTGCCGATGAGCATGCCAAGGAAACCCTTGTCTTTGAGGAACTGCCAGACTTCGGGCGGCATATCCATGCGATTGTTGCGCGTGTCCCAATCATCGATCATCGCGCAGACCTCTTCGCATGGCCCGTCGATAAACGCCTGTTCTTCCTCGGTCAGGTCGGGCTTGCGAATCTCAAGCAGCCTGTCCCAATCGGGGCGACCCGAAAAAATCTCTGCGTCCCAGCCGACGGTTCCCGCATCGAGCGCTTCCTGTTCGGTCCGCGAAATGCGCGGGAGGATCGATTTGACCATGGAATAGGCAGGGCCGGTCAGAACCAGCTGGCGGACAGGCGGAATGGCCAGAAGCGCCAACACCACGGCTGGCAACAGAGCCAGTATCCACCCGATCGCACTTGTCGAAAGAGCCAGCCCGTCATCGGGCCGCAGCATGGCTAAGACGCCAATGAACGCCGCGGCCAGCGCCCATTGCCACAACGGGGACTGGCGGATCGCCAGGACCAGAAAAGCGACAATGCCAATCACGATAAGTGCCAAAACCATAAAGCGGCCTCCCCTGACCTCGTGCGCCCGGGCAACGCCCGCACGCAACACAAATATCGGCTCGGAACTACAAGCCTCAGCTTCAGTCACGCGCCCGTCTTCGGCACAGCTGAAATCAAGTTGAGCATACACCGGTGGACGTAAACGTCAACTCAATGCCTAATAGGTCATTCAGTCTGAACGGCCATGGCGTGGCGTGCCGGCTACAAAGCGCCCTAATCTAAAACGCATTCGCTACGGATTAGTTTCAAAGAGCCAAACGCGCTGGAATCCGGGCATTTGGCACTGCTATCGACCGAGAAATTGGGTCAAACAGGGTAAGGAGCCTTGCCCAACGTGCATCGTTTGACGCTAACGTTAGCCCATGACATACTTTTCATGAGCAGGCGTGGACACAAGATCCACCGGAGGAGAGAACATGAACAAACCGATCAGCGCGCCCCATCCCTGGATAACCGCTTATCCCGAAGGCATCGACTGGGATGTATCCATCGACACCACCCCGGTCCATGAACAGCTCTTGGCCTCCTGCGCCAAGATGGGCGACGCCACCGCGCTGGATTTTATGGGCGCCACCACGTCGTTTCGGCGTCTGGGAGAACAGGTCAACGCTCTGGCCGGCGCACTACAGTCCGAACTCGGAGTGGCAAAGGGCGACCGCGTTGCGCTGCTCATGCCCAACACACCCTTCTACGTTATTTCCTATTTTGCGGTGCTGCGCATCGGCGCCACCGTGGTCAACTGCAATCCCCTCTATTCCCTCAACGAACTGAGCCACATTGTCTCCAACTCCGGTGCGACCGTTCTCATTACGCTCGACCTCAAGGCGACATATCCCAATGCCGAGAAACTGGTGGGTCAGGGCCATATCAAGAACCTCGTCGTGGCCCACTTCCCCAACGCGCTGCCGGGAATGAAAAAGATCCTGTTTTCGATGTTCAAGGGAAAGGACATCGTAAAGACGGCAGAGTCGCCCGCCGCGCGCGCCGTCATATCCTTTGAGGATCTGATGACCAAAGGCAGGACGCCTACGCCCGTCCAGATCGATCCCGAAAAGGATGTCGCCGTTCAGCAATATACCGGCGGCACCACGGGCACCCCCAAAGGCGCCATGCTCAGTCACGCCAATATCGCGGCCAATATGAGCCAGATCGACAAATGGGGGTGCGGGCTGTTCTACCCCCCCTCCAAGATCGTCGCCGTACTGCCCTTTTTCCATATCTTTGCGATGACCGTATGCATGAACGTGCCGCTGTGCTCGGGCGCCCAGGTCGTCATGCTTCCGCGCTTTGAAATGAAGGCTTTCCTCTCCCTCATGAAGCGCACCAAACCCAACGTTCTGCCTGCCGTCCCGACTCTGCTGCATGCCCTGGCCACCAAGAACACGGCGACCGCCGAAATCCTTTCGCCCATCGAAGTTGCGATTTCCGGCGGCGCCGGCCTTCCAGGCGAAACACGCGGGGCCTTCGCCAGAAAGTCCAACGCCATTCTCGCCGAAGGCTACGGTCTGACCGAAGCCTCCCCGGTCGTGACCTGCGCGGCCCTGCGCGTACCCTCCAAGCCCGGATCGATCGGCCTGCCGCTGCCCGCCACCGACGTTCGCTTTGTCGATCTCGACGATCCCGACAAGGAAGTGGCCCAGGGCGAGCGCGGGGAACTCGTGCTCAAGGGCCCCCAGGTCATGCTCGGCTATTTCGATGACGAGGAGGCCACCAAGGCGGCCTTCACCGCCAATGGCTATCTGCGCACCGCAGATGTCGGCCATTTCGATGAGGACGGCTATGTGTTCCTTGTCGATCGCATCAAGGATTTGATCATCTGCTCGGGCTTTAACGTCTATCCGCGCGCCATCGAAGATGCGATCTACCAGCACCCAGCTGTGGACGAAACCAATGTGATCGGCGTAAAGGATGAGTATCGCGGAGAAGTGCCAATCGCCTATGTAAAACTCAAGGACGGGCAATCGCTGACCGAGGGCGGCCTTAAGGATTTTCTCAAGGACCGTCTCTCCAAGCTCGAAATGCCCCGCGAAATCATTTTCCGCGACGAGTTACCCAAGACCATGATCGGCAAGCTCTCCAAGAACGATCTGCGTGCCGATTACGAAGAAAATGTCCAAGCGGGGGGATAGTATCTTGAACAAGCACGATGCCGAAAAGCGCGACCTGTTCGCCATCACCGATCTGGCAAACGAGTTCTCCATTTCCACCCGTGCCATACGATTTTACGAAACCAAGGGGCTCTTAAAGCCCGACCGCCTGGGGTCGACCAGGGTTTTCAGGCGGCGCGACCGCGCCCGGCTGATCCTCATTTTGCGTGGCAAGCGGCTGGGTTTCACCCTGCGCGATATCTCCGAATATCTCAGCCTTTACGATGCCGACGGCACCCGAACCGCCCAGGTCAAGCTGTTGATCGAAAAGGTCGATGAACGCCTCGAGCTGCTCCGCGCGCAATTGACCGACCTCGAAACCACAATCACCGAGTTGACCGAGATCCGCCAGCTTGCCGATGAGCGGCTGCGCAACGGAACGCCGGAGGGCGAAACGGCCTGACGCCCGGTTTACCGGTCAGGCCCGTCTGCGCCGCCCTGCCGGGCTGTGTGCATTGGCATCGAGCCAATCATCCATGGCTTGAGCGGTGAGCGGTCTGGAATAGAGATAACCCTGTTGTGCGTCGCATCCGAGCGCATCGAGGAACCGTCTCTGGGCATCGGTTTCCACACCCTCTGCAACAACACGCATATTGAGACTCTGTCCCATGCAGATTATCGCGGTTGCAACCGCCTGCGCCCCGGCGTCGCTTTCGAGCCGGTCGATGAATGCCCTGTCGATCTTGAGCTCTTTGACCGGAAGGCGGGCAATCAGCGACAGGGAGGAAAAGCCCGTCCCGAAATCGTCCATCGACAGATTGACGCCCATTTTGCTCAACGCATCGGTATTGGCCGTCACGGCAGCCGTCTGGTCGAGCATCAGGCTTTCGGTGATCTCGATGGTCAGATCGGACGGGGCAAGCCCGTGCGCGGCAAGCGTTTCACCAACCTGGGCACAAAAAGCGCCATTGCGGAACTGCTGGGCCGAGATATTGACCGAGACCGCCGGGATGTGTCGCCCCGCCGCACGCCAGTGCGCCAGTTGAGCGCAAGCTGTTCGCAGCGCCCAGAGCCCGATATCCTCGATCATCCCGATCTGCTCGGCGACCGGTATGAACCGGTCGGGACCGACCGGCCCCAACTGGGGATGGGTCCAGCGCGCCAGTGCTTCCACTCCGTATATTTCTTCGCTGTTGCGATCGATCTGCGGCTGGAAGGCAAGCGAAAGCTGGCCATCGGCCAGCGCCTCGCGCAACGCAACCCCCAGTTCCAGCCGATCGCGATTGGCCGCGTTCATTTCCGGCGAGAAGAAGTGATAATTGGCCCGCCCCGCGGCCTTGGCCCCAAACATCGCCGTCTCGCAATTGTTGACCAGCGTTTCGACATCGGTCGCATCGCCCGGATAGAGTGCAATGCCGATCGAGCCCGAAAGCGATACCGTCGTTCCGCTGATCTCGAATGGCTCCCTGAGGCTGGCCAGCAGGTCCTGGGCCGCCGCCGCGGCGCCTTCCGCCCGACAATCGTCGAGCAGGATGATGAACGCGTCCGCGCTCATCCGGGCCACCATGTCCGATGATGAGGCACGATCAAGAAGCCGCTGACTGACCGCTTCGAGCACCATATCCCCCGCAGGCAGCCCGTACGCGTCGTTGATATCCTTGAACCTGTCGAGATCGAGACACAGGCACGCCAGCGATTTCCTGCGCAGGGGGTCACCCGCCAGGGTCTGCTCGACCCGCTGACGCATCAGCACGCGGTTGGGCAGGCCCGTCAGCGCGTCATAATAGGCAAGCCGACGGATCTGCGTCCGCGCTTCGTGCCGCTCGATCGCCATTACGCACAGACTGAGGCACGCCTCCACCAGCCGCAAATGCCATGCACTCGGTGGCCGGCGCTCCGGAAAATAGAAGGCGAAGGTCCCGGCAACGCGCCCGTCGCGCAACACCATCGGATATGACCAGCACGCCCTTAGCCCCAGCGGCAGAAAAAGATGCTTGAAATCGGTCCATAGCGGGTCGGTTTCGATATCTTCGACCACCACCGGCTCGCCCCGCCAGGCGGCGGTGCCGCAACTGCCGGTCCGGGGCCCGATTTCAAGCCCGTCGATCTGTTTCGCCACCGAGGCCGGCAGGCTCGGCGCCGCCAGAGGCCGCAGCTTACGGTTCTCGTCCACCCCCAAGATCGAACAGACCGTATCGGGCGCGAGCGCCTGCACCTGCTCGCAGATATGGCCCATGAACTCCGTGAGCGGCATGTCACGGCTCAGCGCATCGAGTGAGACGCGCTGGAAAACCTGAAGACGCTTCGATTGCGTGGTGTCGGCGAGCATGGCGATAAGATGGGTAAAATGTCCCTGCGCGTCCTGCACCGGATCGAGCCAGGCCGAAACCCAGACCGGATCGCCCGATCGCGTGCGCAACAGCAAATCGTCGCTAAATCCCCCGCCCGTATTGCCAAAGCTGCGCGCCCTTTGATGCAACCGTTCATCGATCATCGGGCCGGCCAGCAGAGACCAGGGAGCCTGTCCGGCAAAATCGTCCAGCCCATAGCCCAACAGCGCCTCGAAAGCGGGATTGAGATAGCACGGATGCCCCTCGGCATTCGAAATCAGGATAGCCCGATCAGTGCGTGTGATCGCCAGTTCGATAAGATCGAGCCGGCTCGGATTGGCGGTCAGACACCCGCCAGCGCTTCGTCCATCGTGCATTCTGCAATCCCGGATCTTGTTCCCCCGTTCGGGCGACCCTGAAGCCGTCCCGCACGAGAGAGTGTGAAGACCCAGAGATTAATGAAGCCTGTTTTTTCCCCGCTTCCCACAGAGCGACCGGCCCCAGGGTTAATCTGGCCTTGCAATGATTGGTACAAACGGCACCTAGATATCGAACCTGATCCCTTGCGCCAGCGGCAACGCGCGCGAATAATTGACCGTATTGGTCTGTCGCCGCATATAGGCGTTCCAGGCGTCCGATCCGCTCTCGCGCCCGCCGCCTGTTTCCTTTTCCCCGCCGAAAGCCCCGCCGATCTCGGCCCCCGAGGGCCCGATATTGACGTTGGCGATGCCGCAATCGGACCCCGCCGCCGAAAGGAAGGTTTCCGTTTCGCGCATATCAGTCGAAAAAATGCAGCTCGAAAGCCCTTGCGGCACATCGTTCTGCAGCGCGATGGCCTCTTCGAGCGTCTTGTAGGTCAGGACATAAAGGATCGGCGCGAAGGTCTCATGCTTGACGATGGCGCTCTGCCCGGCCATCTCGACAATGGCCGGGCGCACATAATACCCACCTTCGACAGCGTCCACCCGCTCTCCTCCGGTCACCCTGCCGCCTTCGGTCTTCGCCTTTTCCAGCGCCGCCTGCATGCTATCATAGGCTGCCTTGTCGATCAGAGGCCCAACCAGAACACCCTGTTCCAAAGGACTGCCGATCGGCAGCCTGCCATAGGCGCTCTTGAGTTTTTCGACCAATTGGTCGCGCACGTCCTCATGCACGATCAGCCGCCGCAGGCTGGTGCAGCGCTGCCCGCAGGTGCCAACCGCTGAAAAGACGATGGCCCGCACCGCATTGTCGAGGTCCGCCGATGGCGCCACGATCATCGCGTTGTTGCCGCCAAGTTCGAGAATGGTCTTACCGAACCGCTCGGCCACCTTGGGGCCAACGATCCTGCCCATCCGCGTCGACCCGGTTGCCGAAATCAACGGCACGTCTTTCGAAGCCGTCAGCGCTTCGCCCACATCGGCACCACCAATGGCCACCTGCAAGACCCCGTCGGGTGCATCCCCGAACCGGGCCGAGGCCCTCTCGAAAATCTTCTTGACCGCCAACGCCGTCAGCGGCGTCTTTTCCGAGGGTTTCCAGATCGTGGTATTGCCGCACACCGTCGCCAGTGCAAAGTTCCACGCAAACACCGCGACGGGAAAATTGAACGCCGAGATCACCCCGGTCACCCCCAGCGGGTGCCAGGTCTCGCGCATCGAATGACCCGGACGTTCGGAAGCTATGGTCAGCCCGAACAATTGCCGCGATTGGCCCACCGCCAGATCGCAGATATCGATCATCTCCTGGACTTCCCCCAGCCCCTCCTGAAAAATCTTGCCGGCCTCAAGGGACACAAGCTTGCCCAGAGCCTCTTTGGCGTTGCGCAATTCCTCGCCGAACAGCCGGATCAACTCGCCCCGGCGCGGCGCCGGCACCAGTTTCCATTCGGCAAATGCCG
Organism: Pelagibacterium nitratireducens; assembly: GCF_037044555.1. Taxonomy (NCBI): domain Bacteria; kingdom Pseudomonadati; phylum Pseudomonadota; class Alphaproteobacteria; order Hyphomicrobiales; family Devosiaceae; genus Pelagibacterium; species Pelagibacterium nitratireducens. The sequence goes on along the minus strand of NZ_CP146275.1, from coordinate 829,731 downwards.
ATTTGGCCGTACCGATCATCTTTTCGACGTCGGCGCCCGAATGAGTCGCAACCTCCCCGATCAGCGCGCCATCGACGGGCGAATGCACCTTGAGCGACCCGCCGGTCAGATCGGCGGCATCCAGCATCGCGGCTGAAAGAATCTCGGAATGGGACATCAATGTTTCCTCTTTGCATGATGTTCGACCTTCAAGGGTCGATTTGCATCAAGCTTAAAGGAAGCACCGCTTCGCTCAAAACGCCGATTGGTGATGGATCGATGAGCGGCGCTGATGCCTATTCGGCCGGCGCCGTGCCGATTACCGAATGGGAAATCTTTTCACGCGCCTTTTTGTGCGTGAACACCGGATTGCCCTTGAGCCAGAGCTTGAGTGCTTCCCAATGGATGCCGCCCATGATTTTCAGCGTCATCAGCGGATAGCGCAACAGCGCAGCCCCCAGACTCCTGTCGCTCAATTCCTCGCGCTTGCCGGTAAAGGCCGCATAGAGCAGCGCGCCCTCGCCATCATGCTCATTGATGGCGATCTGAACCTTTTCGGCCGGCGGCGTGATCTTGAAATCATAGCGCGCCTGCATGGGCACGAAAGGCGAAACGTAGAGTTCCTTGGCGCAGGACTGCCGCACCGGACCCCCAGCATGATCGCCCACCGGGATCACATAGGTGTGCCGCTCGTAAAACGTGTTGCACACCTCATAGAGGATAGCCCGCATCCCCTGGCTGTCCGAACAGAAATAGACGGTGATCGGGTTAAAGACATATCCGAAAATCCGCGGGTAGCAGAGCATTTCGATTCTGAGGCCTTCACCCGCGATCCCCGCATCAGCCAGCAGCCGCTCGGCCCAGCGCCGCAATCCGCCCCTCTCCCCGTCCCCATGGTCAGCATCGCGAAAGCTGAACGCGCCGAACCGGTTGTGGGAAAAAAGCCTGAGCCTTTTATCGAGTGCATCGAGCCGGTCGAGATCGACGAGCAGCGAAAAAACGCGATAGCGCAGCGTATGCGCGCGCGGCCTGTGCCGCACATGCACAACCTCTCCGGCATAAATCGCGCCATCGCTCATTCGGCGGCAACCCTTTCGGTTCCGATATGGATACGGCCCGAGGCATTCTCCACCGTCCAGGGACGGCGCACCCCTGCCATATCTTCGGCCGCGGCCAGGCCAGCCTGCAACCCGTCTTCGTGAAAACCCGAGCCGAAATGCGCTCCGGCAAACCACACACCGCCACGGCCCTGCAGGCGCCAGAGCTCTTTTTGAGCCGCCATCGCCTTCTGATCGAAAAGCGGATGAGTATAGTCAAACGTCTCAAAGATCGTCGCCGTATCGATGTCACGGCTGGGATTGAGCGTCACGAACAGGGGGTATTTCTTGTCGATATTCTGGAGCTTGTTCATCCAGTAGGTAACGCACAACGGGCTGTCCCCGTCCCACTCGCGCTCGCCGATATAATTCCAGCTCGACCATACCGATTTGCGCTTGGGCATCAGGCGCTTGTCGGTGTGCAGCACCGCTTCGTTGTGCGTATATTCGAAGGCCCCGAGCAGTGCTCGCTCGTCGTCATCGGCGTCCGAAAGCATGGCCAGCGCCTGATCCGCATGAGTGGCGATCAAGACGTCGGTAAAGATGTCCTTATGCCCGCGCGCATCGGTTATCGTCACTACACCCGAATGCCGCTCGATCCGGCTCACCCCGGTTGAAAGCCGCACCGTTCCCCTAAAGCCCGCCACCAACCGCGAAACATATTCCCGGCTGCCGCCCGTTACCGTCCGCCACAACGGACGGTTGTAAAGATCGAGCAACCCGTGATTGAGGAAAAATCGCACGAAGGCCTGCACAGGGTAATTGCGGATATCGGTAGCCGAAGACGACCAGATCGCCGCCGCCATGGGCAGGATATGATCCGCGATATAGCTCTCGGAATACCCGTTTTCGGCCAGATAATCGGCCAACCCGACCTGGGTCAGGCTGCCATCGGCGAGAATTTCGCGGTGCGAGCGGGAAAATTTCACGATATCGGAAAGCATGCGCCAGAAGCGCGGGCGCACTACGTTCGATTTCTGCCCGATCAGCCCCAGCGGGTCCGAACAATATTCGAAAGCCCCCCCATCGATCGAGGCGCCAAACGACATCCAGGAGAGCTCTGTTGCAACGCCCAGATGGTCGAACATCGCAACGAGATTGGGATAGTTCCCTTCATTGTAGACGATGAACCCGGTATCGACCGGGATCGTTTTGCCGTCATAATCGACATCGACGGTATTGGAATGCCCCCCGATCCGAGAATCGGCCTCATAAAGCGTCACATCATGGGACTGGCTCATCAGCCAGGCGGCCGAGAGCCCGGAAATTCCGCTTCCGATCACGGCAATACGCCTGGTGCCTTTCGGTCCTTTGGGGCCAGCGTCGAGATACATGGGTCGGCTTGTCCTTGTTTGGGTTTCACTAAGGTACGAGCCAGACGCCGAAACGGATGCACGCAAAGAGAGATTTTTATTCTTGCAGCTGTGATCCGCCCCCATTGTGCGCCCGTAAATCGATGCATGACGACAGTGCTTTCAATCGATCCGGCAGCATGGCAGACTTCAAAGCCCTTGGCGGCGCAGCGTAGGTATGCTGTGCGTCCGGCCCCCAGAGGAATTGCGCGTACCGACAAGATGGCTGTCGACCCCAGTGACAAGAAGGCGCTCAATATCGTGATGCGCCAGAAACTGTTTGCAGTCGCCACGTCGCGCGACGTTGCCGCTTTTGAAGAGCTGTTCCGCTATTACGGCCCCCGGGTGCGCGCCTATATGGCCAAGCTCTCCCGCGATGGGCAGCTCGCCGAGGAATTGATGCAGGAAACAATGGTGGCGGTCTGGAACAAGGCCGCCCAATACAGCCCCGACAAGGGCAATGTCTCGACATGGATTTTCACCATCGCGCGCAACCAGCGCATCGACCACTGGCGCAAGACGAACCGTCCCGATTTCGACCCGAACGATCCCGCTTTCGTTCCCGCCGAAATCAGGCCGGCCGACGCGGCCTTCGACATGAACGAGGATGCCGACCGGCTTCACCGCGCCATGCAAACTCTCCCTCCCGAACAGCTTGAGCTCCTAAAGCTCTCGTTCTTTGAGGAAGCATCTCACAGTACGATCTCCGAAAAGCTCGGCCTGCCGCTGGGTACCGTCAAATCCCGCATCCGACTGGCCTTCGCCAAGTTGCGCACCGCGTTGGAGGATCGCTCATGAGCATCGTCCACCATCTCGATGAAGACATCCTGCTCGATCATGCCGCCGGTACGCTCGCCGAGGGCTTTTCGCTCGCCGTCGCAACCCATCTGGCCGTCTGCCCGGAGTGCCGTGAACGCTACGCCATGATCGAGGGCGCGGGCGGCGAACTGCTCGATACCATCGAACCAGCCGCGGGCGGCGATGCCGGCTGGCAGGCGGTCAAGGCCCGTATCTCCAACGCGCCCTTACCCACCGCAAAGCCCGCGCGTCGTGGCGCCTCCGGCGGATCGGCGCCTGTCCTTCCAGAACCGTTGCGCTCCTATGTCGGTTCGGACGTCGATGCCATTCGCTGGAAACCCATGCCTGGCGCCGCCCAGTTCATTATCCCCATCCGCGATGGCCGCGCGGTCGCACGTCTTTTGCGCATTCCGGCCGGCAAGCCGGTGCCCGAACACACCCATCGCGGCATGGAAATGACCCTGGTCCTCTCCGGTGCCTTTGCCGACGAAGACGGTACATTCACCCGCGGCGATATCGAGATTGCCGATGGCAGCCTGACCCATCAGCCGGTCGCCACAAACGATGCTGATTGCATCTGCCTTGCCGTCACCGAAGCCCCGCTCAAATTCAAGAGCTGGATCGTACGTCTTTTTCAGCCAATGCTGGGGATATGAGGGACCACATGCCTTACGTTATTGCCTATATCGGAACAGCCATCGTCTTTTTCGCCATCGACTATTTCTGGCTTTCGCGGGTCGCTTTCGGCTTCTATCGCGAACAGATCGGCCACGTCCTGCTCGACCAGCCCAATCTCGCGGCCGCCGGCGCCTTCTATCTGTTCTATATCGGCGGCATCGTTTACTTTGCCGTCGCCCCGGCCATGCAGTCCGGAAACTGGACCCAGGCTCTGATCGCCGGCGCCATTCTGGGCCTTGTCGCCTACGGCACCTACGACATGACCAACCTTGCAACTGTCAGGGACTGGTCGGTCATGGTCACTATCGTCGACATTGTCTGGGGCGCCGCCCTTACCGGAACGGCAGCTACCGCAGGCTATTTCGCTACGCGCCTGTTGAGCAGCAACTAAAGGCACGGGTCGGTCCTGAACGCCTCATAGCGCTTTTCGACTTCTTCGTTCACGGGTACAAGGGACCAACCAACCCCACGCGGACGGCGTGCGCGATTCAAATGCGTTTGCCCTGATGTCTGTCGAACCATCCACGACGCAACCATTCGGCCCGTTCTCGATTTCCGGTTCAGGAAAAGACGGGGGCAGTTGCAGTGCCGAACACTTTATTCCCTGCTCTTTTTAAATTTACTTGCCGCTTTTCTGACAAGTTTTTAACTTGCATCGGCAAACCGGATGCATCTGATGTCATGGGGCTGCCGAGGGACATTATAATTGCCTACGTGGTTGGACTGGCAGGGCTGATCTTTGTCAGCACTCTCAAGCTGGCCATCGCACCCGTTTTCACCTCGTCGTTTAACGACCTTTTTTTTGCGCTGGCCATTCTGCTTGCCGCCGGCCTGGGTGGCATGGCGCCCGGCGTGTTCACGATGGTCCTGGCGCTGCCACTCGTGTATTTTTTCACCGAGGAAGACCGTGCCTCCCAGAGCTCGAACCTCATCTTGTTCGCTGGTGTGGGTTTGGGCATCGCCTGGCTCGGTGGCATCCTGCGCGAGGAGCGAAACAAGGCCCTTATGGCCAGCAAGCTCCTGCAACGGCGCGAGAGTTATCTGCAGGCCATCCTCGACACCATCTCGGACGCAACCATAGCCAGCAAGCCGAGCGGAGAGATCGTTTCGTTCAACGCTGCCGCCGAGCGATTGTTCGGCTATCGCGAAAAGGTGGTGTTGACCCGCAATGTCCATATCCTGATGGCTGAAACCCATCACCCCGACAACATGGGCAACGCGGACTACCCGCCCACCGGCTTTGCCCGGTTTCTGGGCCGCAACCGGTTGCTGCGGGGCAAGCGCAGTGATGGCACCACCTTCCCCATGAGCATCGACGTGGTCAGGATAGCAACCGGCGAAGGCCTGCTGTTCATCGGCTTTGCGCGCGACATGACCGAGCGTGAGCGGGCCGCAACCCGGCTCGAACAGACCGAAGCCGAACTCGCCCGGCTTTCGCGCATGAGCGAAATGGGGGAAATGGCGTCCGCCCTTGCCCATGAAATCAACCAGCCCCTTTCGGCCATCAGCAACTACGTCCAGGGCGCCAAGCGCATGCTTGAAGTTTTCGATCCCGCCATGCTGCCCGCCTTGCGCGAGTCGCTTGCGGCGGCGGCAACTCAGGCCCTGCGTGCCGGCGACATCATCCATCATCTGCGCATTTTCATGGCGCAAGGCGAAATCGACAAGGAGATCGTCAACGTCAACACACTGATCGAGGGTGCCATGGCGCTCGCCCTGGCCGGAACCCGCGAAGACGGCATTCTCACCGAACTCGACCTGACCCCCGGACCGCTCGAGACGCTGGGCAACCCGACCCAGATCCAGCAGGTGATCGTCAACCTCCTGCGCAACGCCACCGACGCCGTGCAAACCAGCGCACGCAAGGTGGTCACTATACGGACGCGCCGGAGCGGCAAGTTCGCGCGCATCGAACTCAGCGATACCGGGCAGGGCATTCACCCCGATTTCGGTGAAGAAATCTTCAAGGCGTTCGTAACCACAAAACGCCGCGGCATGGGGGTCGGTCTTTCGATTTCCAAGCGCATAATCGAAGCACATGGAGGCGCAATCAGTGCCCGTACCATCCCTGGCAGAGAAACCATTTTCACGTTCACCCTTCCCTTGGTCGACAGAGAGATTCAGGCCCATGACGAGTGATTTCCTGATCCATATCGTGGACGACGAAGAACCAGTTCGCCAGTCGCTATCGTTCCTGCTTGCCGCGTCGGGCTGGCGATCACGAAAATACGCTTCAGCGGCCGAGTTCCTCGATACGGCGGAAAATCTGGAGGACTCCTGCCTGATAACCGATCTGCGCATGTCGGAAATGAACGGGCTCGACCTGCTGCGGCGCTTGCGCAAGAACGGAAACACCCTGCCGGTAATCGTTGTGACCGGCCACGGAGATGTGCTGGCTGCCGTCGAGGCCATGAAGGCCGGCGCCAGCGATTTCATCGAAAAGCCATTCAGTGAAGAGGTGATCCTGTCCACCCTCAAAAGGGTTTGCGCCGCCGCACAGGAAAAAAGCCAGGTGCGTCAGCAACGCCAGGCGGCTCGTGACAAGCTGGAGTCGCTAAGCGCGCGGGAGCGCCAGGTGCTCGATGGCGTCGTCAACGGGCTCCCCAACAAGTCCATTGCTCACAATCTCGGGCTCAGTCCCCGAACGGTCGAAGTCTATCGCGCCACGATCATGACCAAGATGCAGGCCCACAGTCTCGCGGAGCTGGTCCGAATGGCCGTCGAGGGTTCCGACCACTACGCAGCGCGCGATTAGCTCGGGCGTGCTGAGATAAGGTGGACGTCACTTTATCTGAACACGCAATAAGGGCAGTCAGACATCCCCAACCTAGAGCGTTTCCAGCAAAAGTGGAAACGGTTTTGCGGTTCGGACATGCGACGAAACAAGGGTTTAGCGCCAAGGATTTGAGTCAATCAAATCCTGAACGGTTCTAGGCTCCCAGATCGAGCAGCGCCTTCCGGTCGAGCAGCAGGACATCGCGGGCGCCCACAAGCGTGATGAGCTTGAGAACCTGCAGGCGATGAATTGCGCGCGACACGGTTTCCAACGTCAGACCCAAATGGTCGGCGATATCGCAGCGCGACATCGGAAGACGAGCCCGGGCTCCCCCACTCCCCTGCCTGTCGGCAATCCCGACGAGAAATGCAGCGACCCGTTCAATGGCATTCTGGGTTCCCAGGACAAGCAGGTGCTCGTGGATGCTTTCAAGGTGGCCAAACAGCATGTCGGCAATCCGCGGATTGGCCAACTCCCTGCCATCGAGATGAAATTTCCGCGTCCCGGAATACTCGAGCGCCTCGGCATAGCATTGCCGCTCGGCGCCCGTTTCAAACCCGAAGACCTCACCGGCAAAGTGAAATCCGGTAACAAGCCGCCGGCCTTCCAGTGTTATCCGCGACACACGGACACATCCGAACTCGACGATAAATATGTCGCCGGACTCGTCCCCTTGCGCATAGATCAGCTCCTTTTCCCTGTGCCGGGTGGTGCCACCGAACTTGACGCCTCCCTGAAAGCCCAGATATCCGGCCTCTTCGATGGCCGCACCCGGATTGCGGAAGTCCCTCTGTATTAACATTTGCTTACCCCCTCTTGTGACCCCCAGTATGAGTCTTAAGCCTTTGTTAATAAATTCCGGTTCTCCCACTAGTGATTCTACGATATTGACAGCCCCATCGTTTTCAAAGGCGTGATGAATTATTGCCTTCGATCCCCGCAACGCGCCTTTCGAGCCGTTTGGCCCGGGCCGCCAACGCCTCATACTGCGCTGCAATCAGGTCCCGCTCTTTTTGCGCTTCGAAAAGCGCCTGCTCGGAACGCTGCAATAGGCGCCGGTGCCCATCCGAGATGATCCCCACAAGCACGGCGATGATCAGCCAGGCCAGAGGCGTCGTCCAGACTGCAGCGAGATACTCGAAATAGCCCTCCCCCACCACCCTTTGAGGCAGCGTTCCGCCCAGAAGGGCAAGCGCGGCAGCCATCGCCGCAGCCATGATCCCGCCCGAAGCGCCATATTGAGCGGCAATCAACGCAACGGCGAGAACCAGCGGATGGAGGGGCAATGATTGCAGATCGAACAAGCCCAGCCTTTCGACGGCAAACACACCACCGATCAGCACGGCGCCTTCAACGACCCCCACCCAATGGTTCGGAGATCCGCCGATCTTTTCGTCCGGCAGGAGCTTTGGACCGGCGCGTTTTGGAGCATGGACGTTCACTGTCGTTTTCCTTGGTTCCGGGAACAGCACAGGCCTAGCCTGCAACCGCCGGGTTATTGTCGATGAATGTAAGCCTGTTCATCACCTGGAGGGTGTTGACCATGACCCCATAGGCAAGGATCGCAGCCGCCCCCGTTGCGATCACATAGCCCAGCCCCAGGGCGTCCGGATTGGCGAGCAGCACATAGGTCAGCCCGCCATTGAGGATCAGAAAGGCAGCCTGGAGCACGAAATAGGCCCGCGCGTACTGCACAAACAGAATGACGCCCACGCAGGCGAGAAACAGGAAGTGGAACGCTGCCCCGATCAGCGCAAACCGCAACACCTGCAGCGTTTCGAGCCCAAGGCCCAAAAAGCCCACGATCCAGGGCCCGGTCAGCGCCAGAACGAGGCTGATCGTGATCTGAATGACGAAGGCCGAAAAGATCGTATTTGTGGTCTGCCATGTGATGGCGGCGCGCTGGGCATCGATATGACGGAGCGTGCCGCCCGAATGAACGATGTCGCGATACTTGCGATAGGCAGTGAAAAAATCGGTCTCCAGCCAGATCGAAACGATACTCATCAGCGGAACGATCGAGAGATAGGCAATGAACATGGGCACATCGTATCGCGGGGCGTGAATGAGCCCGTGCGCGATCGACGTGGCTTCATAAGATTGCCAGACCACCAGCTTGTCGATCCACACAGCCAGCGCACTCGAAATCCCCGCTATGGCGAAAGTGCGCGAGCGCATGGGATGGGCAATCAGCGCCGCAATGCCGTCGGTGAGCCGCCGCACCCGTCCGGGAAACGTCTGGACAATGAGCCCATGCAGAATGGCAAAGGCCAGGAACAGCCCTGCCCCAAACCCGGCAAGCAGACCCGCAACACCATATCCCAATCCGGCAAGCGACAGGCCAAGCACGACCGATACGCTCAACCCCATGGTAAAGCCCGTGGTGACCGTGACATACTGGCGGATCGCCGCGACCATGGACATGGTCAGCCAGAGCAGCGACACCTGCAAAACGCAGAAGGTCGCTGCCGTCGCCGTCGGCATGTCCAGCCTGATGACAACGAAAAACAGCACCCAGGCGAGCGCGACGGTGATCAGCGCCGCGGCCGCCAGAGCGCCAATGTAGATGCCATGCACCCGCTCGAACCGCCGCTCGAACAGCTCGGCCGAAACGCGCAGATTGAGTTCGAGCGCGATGGGAGCGGTCACGACAAGAGAAAGGGCAAAGCAATAAATGACGAGGACGCGAAACGTCGTCGTCATCTCCACGCCCACCAGCGGCCCCCCGAGCCAGGAAATCAGCGCCAGCCCGATCATGATGACGATCCATGGCCCCGCCGTGATCATGATGGCATGACCGGTCGCGATGGAATGCCCGGCCAGGTTGTTCTGGTTGCGAAGCTTCGATAGGGCAAACCCGATGCCAGCCATCTTAGACCTCACTTTTGGCGGTTGGGGAAAGATGCCGGCCATAGAGCTTGGTATAGGCCGCGGCGATGGTGTCCGAGCGGTACTGGATCCGGACCTTGGACCGCAGCGCCGCGCCCATGCGCTGGCGCGCAATGGGATTGTTGAGCAGATGGACGGCCGCTGAAACCAGTGCCCCCACATCGCCCACCGGGGCGACCATCCCCCCGATCCCCGCGACTGCGGCCTGTCCCGGACTGCCCGGGCATCCCAGGATTTCCCTGCAAGCACCGACATCGGTCGCAATGCACGGAACACCTGCCGCACCCGCTTCGAGAATGACCAGCGGCAGCGCCTCGGAAATCGAGGTGAGCATGAGAACATCTATTTCGGCCATGTAGTCGCGCACATCGACCGGACCGGTAAACGTGATAATATGGTCGAGCCCACGCTCGTTGACCGCATCGATACAACTCTGGGCATAGTCGGGATCCTCATCCATCGGCCCGATCACAAACGCCCGGAAGTCGGCCACTTTCGACGCCACTCTCTCGGCCACATCGATAAATGTCTGGATGTCCTTGATCGGCGTGATGCGGCCGATGAACGCCAGCGTGGGGCGATCTGAAACCCGGTCGGGAAGCGTGCTGAAACGGTCCACATCCACACCGTTGGGAACCACGGTGAGCTTGCGGCTGTCGGCACCCAGTGCCTGCTGAAAGGCGTTATTGTCGCCATAAAGCGCGATAACGTCGTCGGCTGCGCTATAGGCGAGACGCGCAAAGCTCTCGAAAGCATCGGCCCAGAAGTCACGGACATCCTGGCGCTCGTCTGTAAAATCGAGCCCGGTGTCGATGCTGTTGTTGATCCAGTCGGCCATCAGGATTTCGACGCGCCGCTCGTTGGAATAGATCCCGTGTTCGGTAACGATCACCGGACGGCCGGTATCATGGGCGGCACGCGCGGCAACCAGTCCCGCATAGCCCGTGGAAACCGAATGGTAGATCCGGGCCCTGGGCAGCGGGCTGACCAGGGTGCGCAACAACCCGCCGACCAACGCCCGCCACGCCCAAAAGTACGAAATGAACGCCGTTTGCGGCATGCGTCCATAGCCCTCCGAAAGCGCCTGCCAGGCCTGAGGAGAATCGAGCAGCGCCGCCACCGTGGGTCGACGTTTGGTCGGCCCGAGCTTGTCGAGCAGCGCATGAAACGCGCTGGGATCGCCATGATCGAGAATTGCTGAAAGCGTATCGGCGTACCATTGGGGCGTCATTGCCGGCCAGGCGCCGCGCTGCCCCTTGCCCTTGTCGTCAAGATACAGATGATCGATGGCGATCAGATTGGCCGGACGCCCATAGCGCGGCTCGGTCAGGGGTATGCCCGGCAAGATGGCCAGCACCGAAAAGGTCAGATCCGGATGGCTCCTGATGAGCCAGTCGATCCAGGTGGAGACCCCACCCGCCACATAGGGGTAGCACCCCTCGGCGATAAGGCATACATCGGCTTCAGGCTGGGGGTCGCGCCATGCGGGCGCAAACCAGGAGGGCATCTCCATCATCGTCAGCCCCTATGCCGCAGGCGGTGTGGCGTCATTGGCAGCAATGCCAATGCCCGGCCGATGGCGCTGGCCCGCACTGGTGCGGATCTTGGAGCGAAACAGGGCGGAAACGGCAGCAGCCTGGACGCGGACCCGCTGATCGCGGCTGCGCAGCGCCTTTTCGATCAGACTGACACCTTCTGCCGGACCATCCGCGACGATAGAGGCAAAAACCGCCTGCTTTTCGCGCATTGAGCCCGATGTGATCAGCCTGTCGACCGATTTCGGCAGCCGCGCCGCCGGCCGGACGACCTGATCGTCGCGGATCCGGTCAGCCAGGGTCACCGCCTGCTTGAGCGGCGGCGCAATGGTGTCGTACCAGCTTTGAAGATGCTCGGCGCGGACCCGGGAGGAAAGTTGCTCGTCGATCATCGCCGAGGCGGCACCGAACGGGCCGGCCACCAGCACCTGGAGCGCAAAGGACTGCATATCTCCCGAATAGATGCCACTCCGCTCGGCCACCAGGATGGTCACAAGCAGCAAGGCGCAATAGCCCAGATGCAGCAACAATGCGGTCCCCAGTTCCATATGGCCGAGCACGAGCAGGATGATTCCAACCAGCTCGGTCGCAAAAACCAGGATTTTGAGCCCGGCAAACACGGCCCGAACGACCGGACTTTCCGGTGGGGTCGCAGGTTTTGCCAGGGACGAAGTCTTGTTGGTTTGTTCCATGATGGTCACCCTGTTTCGTGTTCGGGATTCCCGAACGTCTTGGGACAGCTGAGCCGATAATGTCGTGTCCCGGCGGGCCACGAGTTGATGAATGTCAACATGGAGAGCGTCTCGCCCGCCTAGTGTCCGGTTCGCCGCGATCGGCAGATCGGGCGTATGGGAGACCTTTGACATGGGGATACGCATGGCCGGACTGGCCGCTGTCCTGGCCGCATTTCCGCTTATGCTTTCGCCGCACGCGATGGGCGGAACGGCTTCGGCACTGGCCGGGGTTCGATCCTGGACATACCAGCTCCAGGGGATCGATCTGCGTGTCCTCGCCGCCACCGATTATGATCTGGTGGTCATCGATTATTCGCGCGACGGGACGGCGGCGGGTGCGTTTTCCGCGTCCGAAATCGCCACCCTCAAGACCAAGCCCGACGGCTCACAGCGCTTCGTCCTCTCCTATCTCTCGATAGGAGAAGCTGAAGATTACCGGTTCTACTGGCAGAACGATTGGGCCCGAAATCGCCCGTCATGGCTGTTCGGCGAAAACCCCGAATGGGAAGGCAATTACAACATCCGTTACTGGGACCCGGCATGGCAGGCGACCATTTTCGGCCAGCCCACGAGCTATCTCGACCGGATCGTCGCCGCCGGCTTCGATGGGGTCTATCTGGACCGCGTCGATGCGTTCGAGCGCGACGATCCCCAACTCGGTGCCGCCGCCCGCAAGGCGGCAATGACCGCTTTCGTCAATAGCCTTGCTGCCTATGCCCGCGCCGGCAGGCCCCGGTTTCTGGTCGTGCCTCAGAATGGCGAAGAGCTCCTCAGCGATCCGTCATACCGTAGCGCCATTGACGGGCTGGCCAAGGAAGACCTGCTGTTTGGTGCCCAAGAGGACCAGCAGCCAAACAGCCTGGGGATGCTGCGCTCATCGTTGCGGCTGATCTCGCGCCTCACGGCTGAAGGCAAGCCGGTGTTTCTGGCCGAATATCTCAACTCCGCTTCCGACATTGCCCAGGTCCGCCACAACGCCGAAACGCTTGGGGTGGTATTGTTTATTGGGGACAGGGAACTCGATGATGCCCACTCTCGCTGATACCCACGCCCCCTACAGACCAGGCAGGTTTTCGGCCATTGGCCCGCTGGCCTTCATGTCGCGTATGGATCCGGCCGAGAGGACCAATATCTTCGTTGCGACAATTGTGCTCGTAACGATCGTTGCGGCGATCGCCATGCTCCCCAACACCGAGGAAAAGGCCCAGGTGCTCCTGTCCCAGGGGCGGATCGAGGAGGCAATCAGCCTTTACGAGACCAGGCGCGAAACGGCCCAGCTTAACCCTTTCGAGGCCTATTCCCTGGCCGGGCTGTATCGGGATCAGGGCAAAGCCGGCCTGCTCATCCGCCTGCTCGAAGACGAAATCGCCATCCGTCCGCAAAGCGACTGGGCGCGGCCCATGTTGGTCGATCTCTATCGGGGAGACAACACCTACGGCAATGAGGCCCGCATCCTCGCACAGATCTTCGCCCGGGCACCCACGGCCGCCGCCTATCGTCGGCTGATCGCACTGTACCGGCTCGAGGGCGACAGGACCGGTGAGCGCGCCACCATCGAACTGGGTCGCGCGAACGGGCTGGCCAGCCAGCACGATCTCGCGCGACTCGATCGGCTGAAATCAGCACTTGCGATGGATGAAACCGCCGAGTGGCGGTCGTCGGCGCGGGTTGACAACACTTCTTCTCAGGAGACAGTCCAATGACCATCACCCTTGACGGATCCCTTGCGGACTGGTCGCCCTCCGACCGGCTCGAGCGCCCCGAAACCCTTGTCGAGGGCTATGCGCTCTTTGGACGCTACGAGGACGGGGCTTACCTCATTGCACTTGAAAGCGCGGTGCCGATCGGTCCCACCACGACATTCTGGCTCAACACCGATGCCGACAGCGAAACCGGACACCAGGTCTTCGATTGGGCGGTCGGCGCCGAGTTCAACATCAATTTCGGCGACGATGGGGTCGCCCGGCTCTATTCGGGTTCGGAAGGGGCAACCCTTGTTGCCGAAATCGAGTATGTCATTGGCGCCGGGGGGATGACGCTGGAAATGAGACTGCCTCATGCGCTGGTCGGGCTCGCCGTGACCTCGCTCACGGTTTATGCGGACATAAACAATTCGGTCTTTCTGCCATCGTCATACGCAGAAGGCGGATATCTCGTCACCCAGCCCCCCGAAAGCACGTTTGACGGGCTCTTGACCGAATGGACAGGGGATCAGCGCCTCGATACCCAATCGACCCTGGTCGAAGGATACGAAATGTACGGCCGGGTCGAGCCCGAGCAATTCGTGTTCGCACTCTCGAGCGCGCAGCCGATCGGCCCGGGATCGACCTTCTGGCTCAACACCGATGGCGATGCTGCCACCGGATACCAGATCTGGGGTTGGGCTGGCGGAGCCGAGTTCAACATCAATATCGGAGCCGACGGATTTGCCCGGCTCTATTCCGGCGCCGCCGGCGAGATATTTGTCGCAGAGATCGACCATGCCTTCGGCCCTGGGGCGGCGAGCATCGAATTTACCGTTTCCAGGCAGGACCTCGGAGCGGTTCAGTCAGTGCAGATCCTGGCCGACATCAATGGCTCGGTGTTCCTGCCGCCGAATTACAGCACCGGCGGATATACGCTGGCCGAGCCGCAGACGACGAGTTTTGACGGGCTGTTGACCGAATGGAGCGAGGATCAGCGTCTTGAGGCAGCCGGCACCGGCGTCGATGGCTATGAGCTGTATGGTCGGGTCGACAGTGACGACTTTGTCGTCGCCCTCAAGAGCGCCCAGCCGATCGGTCCCAACACGACCTTCTGGATCAATACCGATGGCGACGCCGCCACAGGCCACCAGATCTGGGGTTGGGCTGGCGGAGCCGAGTTCAACATCAATATCGGAGCCGACGGCATCGCCCGGCTCTATTCCGGAGCCGCCGGTGAAACATTCGTCGCCGAGATCGATCACGCCTTCGGCCAGGATGGAACCACGCTTGAGTTTGCGGTTCCAAAATCCCTGCTCGGGCCAGGCATCGAGCAGATCGCCGTGCTCGCCGATATCAACGACTCGGTGTTTCTCCCCAACAATTACGGCTTTGGCGGCTATACCATAGCGTTGCCGCCGGTCAGCGCTTTCGACGGCATCTTGAACGAATGGACCGAGAACCAGCGCCTTGAAACCCCCACCACGCACGTCGCAGGCTATGAACTCTATGGCACTGTGACCGATGACGCCTTTGTCATCGCGCTCAAGAGCGCGGTCGACATCGGACCAAACACCACATTCTGGATCGACACCGACGGTGATACGTCCACCGGCCATTTGGTCTTTGGCTGGGCGACGGGCGCCGAATTCAACGTCAATATCGGCAGCGACGGCGTCGCGCGGCTCTACACCGGCAGTGCCGGCCAGACCCTTGTCGCCGAAATCGACTTCGCGCTGGGTCCCGATTCCAGGACCATCGAGCTGGCCATTCCCAAGGCGCTCCTGGGCGAAGACATCAACAAGATCGGGCTGATGGCCGACGTCAACGATTCCGTGCACCTGCCCGCCGATTATACCCAGCCAGCCTATACGATCAGTTCACCCGTGCCGCCGGCCGGCGGAGCAAACCACAAGATCGCCATCGTCTATTCGGAGACCACCGCCGGCGCCTATTTCTCCGAAACGGCCTATTCCCAGCTGGTCATGGCGGCCCAGAGCCAGGCCATGAGCGCGGGTATTCCATTCGATCTTATCGGAGAGGCAGATCTCACAAATCTCGAATTGCTCTCGCAATACAAGGGCCTGGTGTTCCCCTCTTTCCGTAACGCTCCCGACAACTACGCCGATATTGCGGCAACGCTGAACCAGCTCGTCTACGATTATGACATGCCCATCATCACCGCCGGCGACTTCATGACAAATGCCGCCGCTGGAGAGGCCCTCTCGGCCAACCCCTACGAACGCATGCAAACGCTTCTGGGGTTGACGCGTACGGGCGGCGAAAGCGGCGTCGATGTCAATCTGGTCGCCTCGGGAGACCACGAGATCACTGCCGGTTATGCCGGCGGCGCCATCCACACCTATGCCGGTGCCTCGACCTCTTATTTTTCGGCCATAGCGGCCGGCACCGTGATCGCCGAACAGATCATCAACGGCACCAGCCACGACGCGGTTATTTCCACCACCACCGGTGGGCGCAATGTCCATTTTGCGACCGAAGGCATGCTCGCTGACCACAATCTGCTCGGCCAAACGATCGACTGGGTGACCCAGAGCCTGGACGGGCCAAAGGTTTCGCTGTCGATGAGCCGCGACAACGCACTCGTCGCCTCGCGCAATGACATGGACCAGTCCCAGGAAACCTACGATGTGGACAACGGCATCTATGACGCCATGCTGCCCATTCTCGAACAGTGGAAAGCCGACTACAACTTCGTCGGCTCCTACTACGTCAATGTCGGACTTTACGGTCCCGACCAGGAAACCAACTGGTTCATCTCGTCCTCCTACTACCAGCAGCTTCTGGCAATGGGCAACGAAATCGGATCGCACTCCTACTCTCACCCATCAGACACCAATCTCTTGCTGCCCGACGAAGTCACCCAGGAGATTCTCGATCAGCGTATCGCCGGCTATGCGGCCATGCTCGACAATCCTTCAGCCTGCTTCTGCCCCTATTGCATGCGCGACGATGCCGATCAGTCAGTCATCGACGCGCTGGCGGCTATGAGCGTCGCCCAGATCAACGCTACATTGCAGGCCGCCCTTGGAGCTCCAGATCCGATGGCACTCGATCCGGTTTCCAAGGCCATTCTCGAAGCCTCGTTCAAATTCCAGTTCGAAACATCGCGCCACGTCATCGAGGACAACCTCGGAATCGTCGTCGGCGGCGCAGCCGTGCCGGGCATGCCTGAGTCGATTGAGACGGCGCGTCAGATCATTCAGTACTATGACTATTTGACGGGCGGGGCCTCCCTGGTCGGCGCCGGATATCCCGGCGCTTTCGGCTATCTCTCGCCCAGCGATACCGGCAAGGTCTATCTCGCTCCCAATATGAGCTTCGATTTCACCTTGCTTGGCTGGCTGGGCCTGACGGCCGCACAGGCCGCGGCAAAATGGATCGCTGAATTTGAAGATCTGGCGATCAATTCCGACCTTCCTATCGTGGTCTGGCCCTGGCACGACTATGGCGTCACCGCTTGGGATGTCGACAACATAGGGTCATCGCCCTATGAGCTTTTCATGTTCACCGAATTCCTCAGTACCGCCCAAGCGGCCGGTTCCGAATTCGTGACGCTCGCCGATCTGGCCGCCCGTATTGCGACATTCGAGAAAACCGATCTCGCCTACGCCGTCAATGGAGATACGATCACCGTCACAGCGACGCCCCAGGCCGGAACGCTCGGAACATTTGCCGTCAATCTCGATTCCCTGGGCACCCAGACCATCCAGGCCGTCACCAACTGGTACGCCTATGACGGCAGCTCGGTCTTCCTCGATGCCGACGGCGGCACCTTCGAGATCAAGCTGGGCACGACGCGGGACGACGTAACCCACATCACCTCGATCGGTGCCCGCATGCAATTGGTCACCCTTGAAGGGGATGGCATCAACCTTGCCTTTACAATGTATGGCGAGGGGCTGGTCTCCATCGATCTGGCCAGCGTCTCCAACAGCGACTTCACTGTCTCGGGCGCTGAAGTGGTCAGTGTCATTGATGGCATCATGACCATTCGGCTCGTCGGTCTGGGCAACCACACAGTCAGTCTCACTCGGGTCGATGCCGAAAATCTCGCCCCCACTGACATCGTGCTGTCCAACATGGTCGCGATTCCCGAAATCATGCTCGATCGGGTAAAAGTTGCCGATCTGCTTGTCATCGATCCCAACCTCGATCCCGACAAACGCGACAACGTCCTCACGGTTTCCGACGATCGGTTCGAGATCGACGCGGTGGATGGCGCGCTCTACCGCAAAGCCGGTGTCGCTATCGACTTCGAAACCGAACCCGCAATCGACCTCACCATCACCGCCACCGATGGCTCGCTGGTCTTTGACAAGCAGGTTTCGATCGCGGTCTCCAATGCCAACGACACCCCCCAAGGCGGCGTATTAGTAATCGGCGAGGCTGCCGAAAACCAGACGCTCAGCGCCGACACCAGCACCCTTGGCGACCCCGACGGATTAGGGGAGCTCAGCTATCAATGGCAACGCGATACAGGATCGGGATTTGGAGATATCGCCGGCGCGACGGCAGCGACCTACACGCTCACCGATGACGATGCGCAGGCTCTGGTGCGTGTTGTGGTGACCTACATCGACCTCGGCGGCACATCCGAAAGCGTTGTCTCGGCAGCCACCGCCCCCGTGATCGACGTCACACCTTCGGTAATTCTGCCCCCCCTTACCGAAGATACCACACGCACGATCACGCCCCGTGATCTTGTCGGATCGGCCTATACGGGCATGACCTTTGCCATCGTGGGCCTCGCCGCATCCTCGGGCACCCTGAGCGAAAACGCCGACGGATCGTGGCTGTTCATCCCCGACCTCAACGACGATACCGACGTGATCTTCACCTATTCGATCACCACCGACAGCGGAACCACCGGCTCCAGCGCCACACTTGATCTGATCGGCATGAACGATGTCATGGGCACCGAAGCGGCCGACGTCTTCCCATCCCTTGGTACATCCGACCAATATCATGGTGGCGAAGGAAACGACACCATACGAGCCGCTGGGGGCAACGACATTCTGTTTGGCGATGGCGGCAACGACACAGTCTTCGGCGGTCGGGGGGACGACACCATTATCGCAACACTCGATGATGGTGATGACAGGTATAACGGCAGTGACGGCAACGACACGCTGGACTTCTCGCGCATTTCGGCCGATGTCACTGCCAAGCTCGGTGTGGGCACAGCCTTCAGCGCCCAGACAGGAACCGATAGCCTCAATACAATCGAAAACATCATCGGGGGTTCTGGAAACGACGCCCTTATCGGATCGGGTCAAGCCAATCTGCTATCGGGCGGAGACGGAAACGACATTCTGGATGGCAGAGGCGGTAAAGACATCCTCACCGGAGGCACCGGCGAGGACGTCTTCATCTTCCGCAAGATCGGCCACTCGTCGCCCGCAATCGCCACTCGCGATGTCATTACCGATTTTACCCAAGGCGACGACACGATCGATCTCACCATCATCGATGCCAATGCCACATCTTCGGGAAACCAGGCTTTCATATTCCTTGCCTCGGTCGGCGCAGCCTTTACCGGCGTCGCGGGGGAACTCAACTTCAGCTTCGAGGACTCCGAAGGCACCGAAAATGACAGGACCATCGTCGCCGGAGACGTCAACGGGGACCAGGTGGCCGATTTCAACATAGAGCTGACAGGCCTGATCGATCTCGCGGCCGTAGACTTCATCCTCTAAACCGAAGCGGCGCCTTCTCTTCACCACCTGCTCGAGAAAAAGGGAGCTTTGAGCTCCCTTTTTCATTCCGACCGATTGCTGTTGGCCTCAATCTTCGCGGAACGCCAGATTGAGCTGATCCATCACCGGTTTGGTCAGATAGCTCAGCACCGTCTTCTCCCCTGTAGCAAAGAAGGCCTCGACCGGCATACCGGGGATAAGCCTGGCCGTTTCGGGCAATTTGTCGAGTTCGTCCGCTGGCAGACGGACTCGCACGAGATAAAACTGCGTGCCCGACGCACTATCGCGGGTCAGATCGGGAGAAATTCTGTCCACCAGCCCCAACAGCTCGGGCGTCGAACGCGAATTGAAGCTCGAAAGCCGCAGCGTCACGCTTTGCTCGGCGGCAAGCTTGTCGATGTCGAGCGGGTTGATCCGAACATCGACCATGATCTCGTCATCCTGCGGCACGATCTGCATGAGCGTGTCCCCCGCCGCGGCAATACCGCCCAGGGTGGCAACCTGCATCTGGTGCACCACCCCCGCGATGGGGGCGCGTATGACGAGCCTGTCAAACCGGTCCTGGGCGGCGACCCTTTGCTGTTCGAGCTCGGCAATCTGCTGGCCGGTTTCCTGCAACTGTCCCAGCACCTCGCTCTGATAGGATTCCTCGACCTGGGAAATCTGCAGCCTGCGTTCTGCAGTCGCCGCATTGCCCCGCGCGATCTCGGTGGTGATGCGCGCACGCTCGCCATCGAGTTGGGCGATCTGGCGGCGCAGGTCGCTCACCCGGCTCGCTTCGACCAACCCCTGGGACAACAGGGCCGAAAGCCTGTCGAGTTGCTCGGTCAGGATTTCGGTCTGAGCGACCACCGCATCACGCTGAGCATGGAGCCCGGCAACCTGGTTTTCCAGTTGGACGATCTGCTCGCCCAGTTGTGCCACCTGGGTCGAAAGCCCGGCGGCGCGGGATTGGCGAAGGCGATCTTCGGCAGCAAACAGCACGCGGTTGTGCTCCATATTGGGCAAGGCATCGAGCTCGGACGTCCACTCCATCTCGGTGGCGCCGCCCGCTTCGGCCAGAAGCCGGGCCTGGCGTACATAGGCCTCGCCCAATTGCGCATCGATGACCGCCATATTGGCCGCGACCGACGTTCCGTCGAGTACGACCAAAGTCTGACCGGCCTCGACCGCGGCATCGTTGCGCACGAGGATTTCCCGCACGATCCCACCTTCCTGATGCTGAACACGCCGCACGCCCCCATCGACAACGACGCTTCCGCCGGCCACCACCGCCCCCGATATCGGGGTGATGGCCGCCCACAGGGCAAGCCCACCCAAAAGAGCGATCATGGCGGTCGAGCCGAGCAATCCATGCCGGTCAAGGCTGCGCGCCGTTGCATATTCAATGTCTATGGCGCTCATTTCCGTCTCGCTTTGCGGGCAATATCGAGAGAAGCGGGCTGGGCGGTAATCGATGCCAGCACCGCGTCCTTGGGACCGAAGGCCGCCTGACGGCCATCCTGAAGGAACAAGATCGTATCGACTGCAACAATGGCGGTCGGCCGATGCGCGACGATGATGACGATAGCGCCCCGGGCCTTGGCCCCGGCGATCGCCGCATTACACGCCGCATCCCCCGCGGCGTCGAGATTGGAATTGGGCTCATCGAGAATAATGAGAAAGGGATCGCCATACAGCGCCCGCGCCAGCCCGATACGCTGACGCTGACCGGCCGAAAGCATAGCCCCCTGCGGTCCGATCGGCGTGTCGTAGCCGTGGGGCAAGGACGCAATCAGTTCATGGACGCCCGCCGCCTGAGCGGCCTTGAGAACGTCTTCGAACTCGCCATCGTTTCGGAAGCGGGCGATATTTTGCGCGACGGTTCCGGCAAACAGCTCCACCGTCTGGGGCAGATAGCCCAATGCCATGCCCAACCGGTCGGGGTCGTAGTGGCAAAGTTCGGAGCCATCGAGACGCACAACGCCGGCCCGCGCCGGCCATATTCCCATCAATGTGCGGACAAGGGACGATTTCCCGCACCCCGAAGTGCCCAGAACCCCCATCGCCTCGCCCGATTTGAGCCCGAAACTGACCCCGCACACCAGCGCCGGCCCATCGGACAATGGCGAAATGGCGAGATCGGAAACCGCAAGGCTTGCTTTGGGCAGCGGCAGAGCGACCCGCTCGGGCTTGCCTTTTGCATCGGCAAGCACGGTCTTGAGGCGGGCCCTGGCCTGCCGCGCCGCCACAAACCCGCGCCAGTTCGTAACGGCCTGCTCGACCGGCGAGAGCGCGCGCGCCGTAACGATCGACGCGGCAATCATCAGACCCGCTGAAATCTCGCCGCCGATGGCAAGATAGGCGCCCATTGCCAGTACGGCCGATTGCAACAGCAGGCGGAATCCCTTGGTCAGCGCCGAAAAAACCGTCGCACGGTCCGCAGCGCGAGCCTGTGTCATGAGCATCTTGGTATTGGCCGCCTCCCAGCGGTTTGCGAGCGTTTCGCTCATCCCCATGGCCAGCACCGCTTCGGCGTTTGCGGCGATATCGGCCTGCTGGCTCTGGCGGGCATTTGCCGCCGCATTGGCATCGCGCGAGGGTCCGCGCGACGACCATTCGTTGACGATCATGAGAACCGTAACGACACCGGCGCCCGCCATCGCCAGCCAGCCCAGCATGGGATGGAAGGCAAAGACGATGAAGAGATAGATCGGCACCCAGGGCAGATCGAGCAGTGCCATCGGTCCGGCCCCGGCCAGAAACTGGCGCAGGGTTTCAACGTCGCGGATAGGATCGCCCTCGCCCCCTCTTCGGGACGACGCACTCGAGACGACGACCTGCGCGAAGACTGGACGGGTCAGCCGCGCTGCGGCCAGCACCGAATAGCGCGTCGCCATGCGGCTGCGCACAATCTCGACGACGCTGTAAAACCCGTAGAGCCCGACAACCAAGCCGGTCAGCGCCATGAGCGTAGGAACAGATTTGCTCGCCAGCACCCGGTCATAGACCTGCAGCATGAAAAGCGGCCCGGTCAGCAGCAGCAGATTGGAGATTATGCTGAGCAGCCCCAACCCCAGCACCGCGCCCCGGCCCGAGGGCTTGCGGACCTTGCGCCCACCATTCTCGCTTGATGCCATCATCGTGGTCCCGGAAAACGCGCGTAGCATCGTTTTCCCACAGCCCGGCCCCGACACCTTGACGATTGTCAATAATGGGCGTGCCCGCCTCGCTGTCGGACCAGCCGCGAACGGGAAGGCCGACGGGCATAGAGCAGATGCGATGAGTGGCGGCGCCCCGGCCGCATCCAATACCTATCCCACGGGGGCCGACGGCCAAATGCCGGTTCGAGGACTACGCCGCCCTGTCCTCTGACATCGATATCGCGTCCGAATTCCGCTACCGTCGCCAGAGCATGGCGGGACTCAACGCGTCCCTGCGCCGATGATCTCCGGTCTGGCGGCGTCGGTGACCGTATCGGTCGGACAGGGGCCTAACCCTGCCAGGCCACAGTCTTTTGCATTTGCTCGCCCAGCCCTTCAACACCCAGCCGCATGGTCTGGCCGGGCCGCAGATACACCGGGTCGGGCTTGATCCCCATGCCCACCCCCGGCGGCGTGCCGGTGGTGATGATATCGCCGGGCTGCAGGCTCATGAATTGGGAGATATAGCTCACCACATGTGCGACGCCGTACACCATGGTTCTGGTTGACCCGTTCTGGTAACGATGCCCGTCGACCTCAAGCCACATGCCAAGGTTCTGCGGATCGGCAATCTCGTCTTTGGTCACCAGCCATGGCCCGATCGGCCCGAACGTATCGGCCGACTTGCCCTTGACCCATTGCCCCGAGCGCTTGGCCTGAAATTCGCGCTCGGACACATCGTTGACCACGCAATAGCCCGCCACATGATCGAGCGCGTCGGCCTCGTCCACATAGCGCGCTTCCTTGCCGATCACCACGCCAAGCTCGACCTCCCAATCGGTCTGGCTCGAATTTTTCGGAATGATGACATCGTCATTGGGACCGCAAATCGCGCTGGTCGCCTTCATGAACAGCACTGGCTCTTTGGGCACGTCAAGGCCGCTTTCGGCGGCATGGTCGGCATAATTGAGCCCCACGCAGATGAACTTGCCCACCCGCCCCACACAGGGCCCGATCCGCTCATTCTTGTCCAGTTCGGGCAATCCCGACAGATCGGCGCCGGAAAGCTCTTTCAACCCCTCGGGCGTCAGCACGCTTCCGGCGATATCGTCAACGATCCCGCTCAGATCGCGGATCGTCCCATCCAAATGCAAGACCGCCGGCCTTTCGGCGCCTCGGGCTCCAATGCGCATGAGCTTCATGGTCTTGTTGTCTCCTTATCGTGTGATGGTGCAATTCGGGTCAGGGTGGAGCGAGCGCGGTGGCTGTCGAGAACCGGACCGGAGCGTATTAGAAATACGTGAGGACCGGAAGCGCAGGCAGACGCCGTGCGCAGCCCGCTCTCACCTGAATTTAAGTGGTCCAGCCGCCGTCGATGGCGTAGACCTGCCCCGTGGTATAGGTGGCCCCCGCCAGATAAACGGCCAGATCGGCGATCTCCTCGGGCGTCCCCAACCGCCCCACCGGCTGCCGCGCCTCGAAGGCAGCCCGCGCCGCTTGATAATCTCCTGTTGCCCGCAACCGCTCCTGCAGCGACGGGCTGTCCACCGTCCCCGGCGCGATCGCATTGCAGCGAATGCCCTGCCCCACGAAATCGGCGGCCACCGATTTGGTCAAACCGATCACTGCGGCTTTCGACGCCGTATAGGCGAACCGGTTGGGCACACCTGTTACCGAAGACGCGACCGAACTCATATTGATGATCGCCCCGTCGCCGCGTGCGATCATCCCCGGCAGCACCGCTCTTATCGTGCGTGCCTGCGCCTTGAAATTGAGCTCGAGCGCAAGGTCGATGTCGGCTTCACTCGCTTCGAGCACCGTGCCGCCATGGACGATGCCTGCACAATTGAACACAATGTCGATAGCCCCGATCTCGGCAACCAGAGCCTCGATCGCCGCCGTCGAAAGCACGTCGAGCACCCGCGTCTCGACACCCGCAACGTCATCGAGTTCACGCAGAAGCTTCTCGTTGATGTCGGTGGCAAAAACGCGCGCACCTGCTGCGGCGAAGGCCAGCGCCGAGGCCCGTCCGATTCCCTGCGCCGCCGCCGTGACAAGACAGACCTTTCCCGAAATATCGGCCATGCGGCCCTCCATTTCATGATCCTGCCGCCACCGACAGTGACGATCCGGCCCTGGTAAACTCCACGCCGTCCCGAGCCGGACCTGCCCGGCTCGCCCGCTCAGGAGCGATCAGCTAAAGCGGCTTGCCGTGATCGAGGTCGGCGGCACCGTGCCGGAATAGAACGCATCGATATTGTCCTTGACCGTCTGGGCCATCCCCGTGCGCGTTTCGACGGTCGCGCTGCCCTGATGGGGGATAAGAAACACATTATCGAGCGCCAGAAAACGTGCATCGATATTGGGCTCGTTCAAGAACACATCCAGCCCGGCCCCCGCGATGGATTTCGCCTCCAGCGCATCGAGCAGCGCCGCCTCATCGATCACGCTGCCACGCGCGATGTTGACCACGAACCCGTTCGGCCCCAATCCATCGAGAACCTCTTTGTCAATCATCCCCTGGGTTTCAGCCGTCGCCGCCACCGCGACCACCAGCACATCGGCCCATTGGGCCAGCGCCGCCGGCGTATCGAACGCACTCCAGCCAGCGACCGATTTTTCCGAACGGTTCCAGAACCCGATATCGAACTTGAAGGCTTCTGCCCGTTCACCGATCGCCCGCCCGATGGCACCCAGCCCGACAACGCCGAGTTTTTTGCCCTTGAGCGCCCGGGCCAGTCCCATCTTCTTGCCCTGCGCCCAGTCGCCCGAACGCACGAAGGCCTGGCCCTGCCCGAACGCACGCATCGAGGCGATCACCAGCCCCACCGCCATATCGGCCACATCGTCGGTCAAAATCCCCAGTGTCGTTGCCACATGAATCGACCGCGACACACAAAGATCGAGATCGATCCGGTCGGTACCCACCCCGTTGACCGCGATCAATTCGAGATTGGGCAGTTTCTCGATCCATTCGCTTTCCATACCCAGCCCGCCATTGGTCATCGCCACGCGGAACTCGGAAAGCCGCTCCTGCGCTTTGGGATCATCGGCGGAAACCAGTTCGTACTGCGCCGCAAGTTGCGAACCGATCGGCTCGAGCAAACTATCAAATGTCAGGATGGGTTCGGCCATGTCTGCCTCTTTGCACAATTTCGGAGTGCCCGGTCCGTATCAGGATAAGGCTAGTGAGCGATTTGACCCAGGAACGTCTTTGTCCGCTCATTCTGCGGATTGGAAAAAAAGCTCTCGGGCTCGCCCACTTCGACGATCTCACCCTTGTCCATGAAGATCACCCGATCGGCAACCTTGCGGGCAAAACCCATCTCGTGGGTCACCACCAGCATCGTCATCCCCTCGCGCGCCAGATCGATCATGGTGTCGAGCACCTCGTTGACCATTTCCGGGTCGAGCGCCGAGGTCGGCTCGTCGAACAGCATGATTTTCGGGTTCATGCACAGCGCCCGCGCGATCGCCACGCGCTGCTGCTGGCCGCCCGACAATTGGGCCGGATATTTGTCCGCCTGTTCGGGAATGCGTACCCGTTCGAGATATTTGCGCGCCGTGGCTTCAGCGTCTTCTCTGGTCACGCCCCGCACCTTTCTGGGTGCCAGCATGCAGTTTTCCAGCACCGTCATGTGCGGAAACAGATTGAATTGCTGGAACACCATTCCAACGTCGCGGCGCACTGCTTCGACGTTTTTCGCTCCTGCAGTCAATTCGATCCCATCGACTGTGATCGTGCCTTTCTGCACGATCTCAAGCTGGTTGATGCAGCGAATGAGCGTCGATTTCCCCGACCCCGACGGGCCGCACACGACGATCTTCTCGCCGCGCGCGACCGTTAAGTCGATGGAATTGAGCGCATGAAAGGAGCCATACCATTTATCGACGCCGACCATTTCGACGGCGGCATTGCCGGCATTGTGTTCAGCATTGGTGGTCATGGCGTGTCCTTTCGCGCGATCTGTTACTGCCCGGAAATGACAAATTCGGGCAGCGGACCGCCAACCCATTCTTCATGCAGGGCGTTGAGGCTGCCGTCCTCTTTCACGCGACCGAGAAAGTCGTTGATATAGGCAAGCAATTCATCGCTTCCCGGACGCACGGCAATCGCCTGGCTCTGCTGGCGCAGCGAGAACTTGGTGTCGAACTGGTCGGGCGCCATGGTATTGATCTGGGAAATCACAACGTTGGACGCTCCCATCAGCGGAGTCTGGCCCGAAAGCAGCGCCTGCACCGCGCTGGCGTCGTCATCGAACCGCTGGATGTTGGCATCGTCCGGCGCGATTTCGGTAATCGATGTGTCCTGTGTCGATGCCCGGGCCACCGCGATGTTCTGCCCCGAAAGCCCTTCGGGACCGGTGACCTCGAGATCGGCATCACCAAAAACGAAGATCTCGATGCCGGCATAAGGGTCGGAAAAATCGACCTGCTCGGCCCGTTCCGGCGTGATCCCCAGCGAGGCGACGAGAATATCGACCTGGTTGGAAACCAGATAGGGAATGCGATTGGGCCCGGTCACCGGCACGAGGTTGAGCTCGACCCCCATGTCCTCGGCCAGAAGCCGCGCAACGTCGGCGTCATAGCCATCGGGATTGCCCGCTTCATCGAGAATGCCGAACGGCGGAAAATCGACGAGCAGCCCGATATTGACCGTGCCGCGGCCCTGGATTTCGCTCGGCGTCTGCGCCGCAACAGGCCCAGCCAGGCCCACGGTCAGCGCCGCAGCGGCACCCAGCCCGATCAGTGTCTTGTTCAGTCTCATTTGCTCTCTCCCTTGGGTTGAACTCTTGTTGGACAGTCTAGCGGGCTGTTGCCACGGCGAACCGCCCTTCCAGGTGCCGGGCCCACAACGAGAGCGGCCAGCACAAGATGAAATAAAGCGCCGCGACCAGCGAAAACACGGTCAGCGGCTGGAATGTCGCATTATTGATAATCTGGCCCGCCCGCGTCAGCTCAACGAACCCAATGATCGACGCGAGCGAGGTGCCCTTGATGAGCTGCACCAGAAACCCCACGGTCGGCGCCACGGAAATCTTGGCCGCCTGCGGCAAGACGATATGGGTCATACGGTCGCGATAGCCCAGGCCCAAAGCCCAGCTCGCTTCGCTCTGCCCCGAAGGGACCGCCTCGATGCAGCCGCGCCAGATTTCGCCCAGATAGGCGCTGGCATGCAGCGTCAGTGCTACGGCGGCCGCCACCCAGGGATTGATCCCCACCCCGAAAATGTTGAGCCCGAAAAACACAAGGAACAGCTGCATCAGCAACGGCGTGCCCTGAAACACCCGGATGAAGGCCAGGGCGCCATAGCGCAGCGGCTTGACAGGCGACACCCGCCCCAGCGCGATGGCGATCCCGCCCAGGGCGCCACCGGCAAAGGCAACGGCGGACAGCAACAGCGTCCATTGCACCGCCAAAACGATGTACCAGAATTCGTTGGGCCCGAAGGTTCTGAACATGACCGTCCCCTACCGTGCCAACGGATAGCGGAACGCCGACCGCCCGATGGCTGAAAACAGCCCCGAAAAGCCCAGCGACAAAATGAAATACATCACCGTGATCACCAGATAGACCTCGAACGCCGCAAAGGTCGTCGCCTGGATGTTGTTGCCCGCCGCTGCCAGGTCGGTCGCCGAAATCGCCGAAACCACCGACGAGGTCAGCATCAGATAGATGAACTGGCTGGTCAGTGCCGGATAGATGGTGCGGATCGCCGGTTTGAAGATGATGTAGCGAAAGATCTGGTACCCCTTGAGCCCCAGAGCCTTGCCAGCTTCCACCTGCCCGCGATTGATCGATTCGATCCCCGCCCGCACGATTTCGGTGGCATACGCCCCCACATTGACCGACAGCGCCACCAGCGCGGCGGTATTGGGATCGAACCGGATCCCCAGCGCGGGCAGCGAGAAATAGATAAAGAAGATTTGCACGAGGAACGGGGTGTTGCGGATCACCTCGATATAGATATTGACCAGCCAGGCCAGGGGCCGAATGCCGGCTGTTTTGGCGGCGGCGCACGGAACCGCAATCAGCGTCCCGATCAGGATCGCGCCGAAGCTCAGTTGTATCGTGATGAGCGCGCCATAGATCAACTGGTCGAAATTGTTGATCACTGGCGCGAAGTTGAACTGATAGTCCAAGCGCTCACTCCTCCCGCTGCAATGCCCGCATTCAAAGAGCCCGATTCACGGGCCGCCAGCGCTGCAGATTAAGTTCCGAAGCTGCGTTTCCGATCCAATAGGAAACGGACGACGCCCCGGCCTCCTTCAATTTAGATCGATCTAAAAGCCTTAATGGCCCCGAGTCAACCCCACGATCCGAACCCGCCAGACCCCATTATCCTCGGGCAGCGCCAACCGATCCGCGTTCGACGAAATGGGACGGCACCCTGCGAATCTCCACCTCCGCCTCGGGCGTCTCGATCCGTCGCAGCAGCAATTGCGCCGCCAGCACCCCGATCTCGACCGGCTCGGTCGCAACCGAGGCCAGCCCTGGCCGCACCAGATCGGTTTCGGCAACATTGTCGAACCCGATCAGTGACATGTCGCGTCCCGGAACCAGCCCACAATCGGAAAACCCCCGATGCATGCCCAGCCCGATAACGTCGTTGTGGCAGACCCACGCGGTTGGTGCATCCTGTGTTCCGGCCATTTGCCGCGCCAGCGCCATGGCCTCGCCATGTGTGGGATCGATTTCGATCTCGATGGCGGAAGCAACCCCGTGCCGAGCCATTGCTGCCCGAAAAGCGGCAAGCCTTTCGTCATGGGCCGAATGGTTCAGATTGGCGGTCACGAACCCGATCCGCGAATGGCCGAGATCCACAAGCCGCGCCACGGCTCCTTCCATGCCCCCGCTCTGATCCATGCCCACATAATCGACAACCCCGGCGCCCACCGTTCGCAGCGCCTCGACGACCGGCATCCCCCAATCGGTCAGCCTTTCGATAAAGCGTGGCGCGGTGCCTGCCGCCGGGCACACTATCAGCCCGTCCACCCCGTGCTCGCGCATCCTTGTGACGAACCCGTCCTGCTTGCCCGCCGATTCGGACGAATGGGCGATGAAAGTCGCAAGCCCCGCTCCATCGACCACCTGGTCGATCCCCGCCAGCAAAACGCCGAAAAACGGATTGGAAAGATTGGGGATGATCACTCCGATCGTACGGCTGCGCGCAGCACGCATCCCGGCCGCGCCCAGATTATAGACATAGCCGATCTCGGCCATCGCCGCTTCCACGCTTGCCCGGGTTTCGGCCCCCACCAGCGGGCTCTTGCGCACCACAAGAGATGCCGTGGCCCGCGACACCCCCGCCTTGCGGGCAACGTCCATAAGGGTGGGGCGCGGCTTGCGCACCGGTTTTTCGCCCATCATCCTCCCCCGACCTTGCGATTATTAGATCGATCTAAGATCAAGATGACAAGCCCGGCCCCAATTGGCAACACTCGGCATCGCAAAGGGAACCGCTCATCGTCCCGACCATTGCTTAAAAAGAGATAAGGAGCCCGCCATGCCCGACAGTCAGAACCCCCGTCCGCCGCTCGGCGACACCCCGCCGCCTCGACCCCATCCGCGCCCCGGTCGGCCGGTCACACCGCCGCCGCCACAAGAGCCCGAAAACGACGTCCCCGGCACCCCGCCAAGTCCGGAACCCGACGTCCAGTTTCCGGACCCGCCCCAGCGCTAAGGTCGGACCCTAAAGCAATCCCGCCCTGGCCAGATCGCCCATCAATGCCCTTGGCCCATAGGTCCAGGGCGCACATTCGGTGCACAAACCAACGGTATTGACCAGCGCCCCCAGCGCCGGCGTCGAAATCGTCACCACATCGCCCCGCTTGTGGGTAAAGCCCTTGCCCTCCCCGTCACGGTCCTGCACCGGCGCAAACATCGTCCCCAGATAAAGCGCGAGCCCGTCGGGATATTGGTGATGGGTCCCCAACGCGGCGGCCACAAGCGATTCCGGCGTCCGCGAAATCTGGCTCATCGACGAATGTCCGCTGAGCCTGAAGCCGTCTTCGCCCACGACCTCGAGCGCAATCTCCATCTGCTTGACGTCGTCCAGTGAGAAATCCCCATCGAACAATCGGATGAACGGCCCCAAAGCCGCCGACGCGTTATTGTCCTTGGCCTTGCCCAGCAGCAGCGCCGAACGGCCTTCAACGTCGCGCAGATTGACGTCATTGCCCAGCGTCGCTCCGAGGATTTCGCCCGTCGACGAGACGATCAGCGCCACTTCGGGCTCGGGATTGTTCCAGGTCGAGATCGGATGCAGCCCCACACTGGCTCCATGCCCGACGCTGGCCATCGGCTGGCATTTGGTAAAGATTTCCGCGTCCGGCCCGATCCCCACTTCGAGATACTGGCTCCACACGCCCTTTTCGATCAGCTTGGCCTTGACCGCCATCGCCGCGTCCGAGCCCGGCACCAGTTGCGACAGATCCTCCCCGATCAGCGCGAGCATTTCCCCGCGCAACTGGTCGGCGCGCCCCGCATCGCCCTTGGCCTGTTCCTCGATCACCCGCTCGAGCAGGCTCACCACAAACGTGACCCCCGACGCCTTGATCGCCTGCAGATCGACCGGCGAAAGCAGCGTTACGCCATCCGCCTGGCCTTCCAGCACTGCGTCAAGATCGGCGACCACATTGCCCTGCGCGCTCCTCACATAACCTGCCGGATCGTCCATCTCGCAGATATCGCGCACGGTCGGCGCGGCCTTGGCGGTGATGTCGACGACCTTGCCGTCCCGCACCGTCACAATGCGCGGATGCCCACCGCCATCCAGCCGCACTCGACCCAGAAAAATGCCCTCATCAAAAACGCTCATTGCCATCTCCAATTTTCTTGCTCCAAGGATGTGCCGAGGTTCAGGTCAGGACGGAGCGAGAAGGGTGGTTGCGAGAACCGGAACGAAGCGTACACTGAGTACGTGAGTACCGGAAGCGCAGCAAATCTCCCTGCGCAGCCCTTCATGGCCTGAAGATTGGTGTATCCTAGCCCCTGCCGACAAACGGCATCTGTGTCGCCATCACGGTCATCGTCAAGGTGTTGGCCTCCAGCGGCAGCGCCGCCATATAGCTGACCGCGCCGGCGACATGCCCCGCATCGATGGTCGGCTCGATTGCCATCGACCCGTCGGCCTGCAGAACGCCAGACGACATTCGCGTTGTCATGTCCGTTGACGCATTGCCGATATCGATCTGCCCCACCGCAATGTTAAACGCCCGCCCATCGAGCGCCGAAGCCTTTGTCAGCCCCGAAATAGCGTGCTTGGTCGCCGCATAGGGCGCCGATTGCGGTCGCGGTGTCGTAGCCGAAATCGACCCGTTGTTGATGATCCGCCCGCCCTGTGGGCTCTGCGCCTTGAACTGGCGGAACGCGAACTGCGTGCAGAAAAACGCGCCCGACAAATTCGCCCCTACAATCTGGTTCCACTGGGCCGCCGTAACATCTTCGAGCGCCACCGAAGGCGCATTCATCCCGGCATTGTTGACCAGAAGATCAAGACGGCCCCAGCGCCCGATCACCGTTTTGAACGCGGCCTCGACCGCTGCCTGATCCCCGATATCGACCGAAACCGCCAGCACCCGTTCGCCGCCAGCGTCGATCTCGCCGGCCGTCGCCTCGAGCACGTCCAGCCGCCGCCCGAACAGCGCCAACGCAAACCCGTCGGCATAAAGCGCCTTGGCAATGGCCTTGCCCACCCCGGTGCCGCCGCCGGTCACGATTGCAATTTTCATTTCGGCAACTCCCCGCCCAGTTCATCCTCGATATGGATCGCAATGATCTCGTCGAACGAGGATTCGGCCCTAAACCCCAGCGAGAGCGCCCGCGAGGCGTAGAAATCCTTGGCCCAGCCCTCGACCATCTCGGTGGTCATGGCATCGGGCTCGCGCCGGATCAAGGCCACCGCCTTGTCCCCGGCCACGCGCCGCAGCGCCTCGATCTGTTCGCCCACTGTCGCCGAAAGCCCCGGCATGTTCAGACTCCGCCGCGCCCCGAGGCTGGCCGTATCCATATGTGCCGCATGGATCAGGAATCCCACGGCTGCCCGCGGGCTGGCGTGCCAGTGCCTGGCGTCCTCGCTGACCGGCAATACGGCCTCCAGCCCCACCAGTGGTTCGCGCAGGATCGAGGAAAAGAACCCCGAGGCTGCCTTGTTGGGCTTGCCTGGACGGATGCAGATGGTCGGCAGGCGAATGCCCACCCCGTCGAGAAAGCCGCGCCGCGAATAGTCCGCCAGCAGCAGTTCCCCGATCGCCTTCTGCGTCCCGTAGCTGGTACGAGGCGTCTGGAAAAATTCGTCCCCGATCTTGTCGGGAAACGGCGCGCCGAACACCGCAATCGAGGAGGTAAAGACAAAGCGCGGGCAATAGGGCGCGCTCTGTCCCGCCTGCCGGATCGCCTCGAACAGATACCGCGTTCCGTCGAGATTGATCGCGTAGCCCTTTTCGAAATCGAGTTCAGCTTCACCTGAAACAATGGCCGCCAGGTGAAAGATCACATCGGGCCGCTCGGCAATCAGCGTCGCCGCCACGCCCGCATCGGCAATGTCGACCGCCCGCGTCCTGATGGTCATCCCCGCCGCCTGCGGCATTGCGGGCTCGACCACATCGACCAGCGTGAGCCCATCGATCTGCTTGCCCACCAATGTGCCCGATGCGACAAGCGCATCGGTAAGCTTGCGGCCGACCATGCCGGCGGCCCCGATAATCACGATATTCATAATCTGATTCTGTCCTCCCCAAACCTCGGTTCTATTTGCGATCCGTGCTCTGACGGGCCTTGAGCTCATATCCCACATCGACAACAGCCGGCTCGGGCCGCTCGCCCTTGGAGGCGGCGATGATCATTTCGATGGCCCGATACCCCATGTCGTAGCGCAGCGTGCGGATCGACGAGATGGTGGGATTGCTGGCGGCTGTATAATCGAGATCGTTATACCCCATGATTCCGAACTGGCCGGGCACGCGGATATGGCGCCTCTGGCACTCGAACAGCGCGCCCAGCGCCATGTCGTCATTGTTGCAGAACACGGCGTCCGCATCGGGCGCCATCCCGAGAAAATCGGCAAACATCTCGCTCCCGCGCGTCACCGAGGACGCCTGCGGCGAGGTCAGGATCAGCCGCTCGTCATAAAGGCCCTCGGCATGGAGCACTTCGCTATAGCCGTCGAGCCGTCTTTGCGCCCGCGGGTCCATGCGCGCACCGATAAACCCGATTCGACGATAGCCGTTTTCGATCAGGTGCCGCACCGCCGCCCGTCCGCCCTCGCGATGATCGAACCCGATCATCATGTCGATGGGATCGGGCCCGATATCCATGATCTGGACCACCGGGCAGCCAAAACTGTCCAGCAGCGCCCGCGCAGCTTGGGACTGGTCGATCCCCGAAACGATCAGTCCGACCGGTCGCTGCGCCGCAAACACCTTGAGCAATTCTTCTTCCTTGCGGTTGGTGTAGCGCGTATTGCCCAACTGCACCTGATAGGGCGTGCCTTCGACGGCATCGTAGATCCCGCGCATGACATCGGAAAACACCAGATTGGTCACCGAGGGAATCAGCACCCCGATTGTCGATGTGGTCGCCGATGCAAGCGCTCTTGCCGCCTGATTGGGCGCATAGCCCAGCGCATCCACGGCCGCATGAATGCGCTCGCGAACCTTGTCGGAAACGATCTCGGGCGTGCGCAGCGCGCGCGATGCGGTGATAACGCTGACATCCGCGGCGGCGGCAACGTCCTTTAGCGTTACCGCCCTGTATATATTATCTTTTTTTCCCACTATCTCCCTCCAGCGCACTCATTGCATTGCGGTGCGCCGTTGACAATGACATACGCTATCATTTAAGCCTCTGTCCAGACGGCTCGTGACTGGCAGGAAAAACTGCCGCCTTGCCGACGCGATTGCAGCGCCTTTTACCAAGTGCGCTATGGGAGGAGACCTGAACATGCGCAATGCGCAATTTTGGGCATGGACGGGACACCCCGCTCATGACTAGGGCCATCGAAACCATCGTCAGGCTGGTCGAGTTCGTGCTGGCCGCGCTCCTGTTCGGCATGGTCATCATGGTCGCGACCAATGTGGTGCTCCGCTACGGATTTAACAGCGGGCTGACCTTTTCCGAAGAGATGAGCCGGTACTTTTTCGTCTGGCTCACCTTCATCGGCGCGGTTCTCGCCTTCAAGGATCACGGTCATATCGGGGTGGAAACCCTGGTCCGGCGCTTCAACCGCACCGGCCGGCTCATTTGCATGGCGATAAGCAACGCCCTGATCATCTTTGCAGCGGGCGTCTTTTTCTACGGCACATGGATGCAGCACCCGATCAACGCATCGATGACCGCAGCGGTCATCAACATGTCGATGATCTGGGTCTATGGCATCGGCTACTTCACCTCCCTGGGCATCGGGCTCATTGCCCTTTATCGCCTCTTCGAAATCGTGACGGGCCGCGTGTCCGACACCGAGATCGCGCGTTTCGCCGGCGAGTATGAGGAAAATAAAGTCGTGGAGCGCGCCATATGATCATCCTGGTCTTCCTGGGATCGCTGTTTTCGACCTTGGCCATCGGGCTTCCGGTCGCCTTTGCGCTTCTGACCACCGGCATCGTGCTCATGACCTTCATGGGCATGTTCAACCCCCAGATCATCGCCCAGCAGATGATCACCGGCGCCAACACCTTCACCCTTCTGGCCATCCCGTTTTTCCTTCTGGCCGGCGAGTTGATGAATGCGGGCGGGCTTTCGCGCCGCATCGTCCATTTCGCCGTCACCTGCGTGGGTCACATTCGGGGCGGGCTGGGCTTTGTCGCCGTGATGGCCGCGGTCATCATGGCGTCGATGTCGGGTTCGGCTGCCGCCGATTCCGCCGCGCTTGCCGCCATCCTCGTGCCCATGATGCGCGATGCAGGCTATAACGTGCCGCGCGCTGCCGGCCTTATGGCCGCAGGCGGCATCGTTGCCCCGGTCATTCCCCCCTCGCTCGCCTACATCATCTTCGGCGTTGCCGCCAACGTCTCCATCACCGGCCTGTTCCTGGGCGGCATCGTGCCGGGCCTGATGATGGCCGTCTCGCTGGCGCTGATGTGGGGCTTCGTCGCCCGCAAGGAAAAGGTCGAGACCCTGCCCAAAAGCTCGGGCAGCGAACGCTTCAAGGCCGCAGGCGCTGCCGTCTGGGCCCTGTTCATGCCCGTCATTATCCTGGCCGGCATAAGGTTCGGCATCTTTACACCCACCGAGGCTGCAGTGGTTGCTGCCGTCTATGCCCTGTTCGTGGGCGGCGTCGTCTATCGCGAACTCACTTGGGCCAGCCTTTACCGTGTGTTCGTCAACGCGGCAAAGACCACCTCCATCGTGATGTTCCTTGTTGCTGCGGCACTGGTTACGTCCTGGCTGATCACCTCGGCCAACATTCCAAACCAGCTCATCGGTCTGGTCGAACCCTTCATCGACAACCCCAGGCTCTTGATGTTCTGCATCGTGCTCCTGCTGCTTGTCGTTGGCATGGTCCTCGACCTGGCTCCGACCATCCTGATCTTCGGTCCCGTGCTCATGCCCATGATCCGGGCGGCAGAGATCGATCCCATCTATTTCGGCATCATCTTTGTGATGTCCACCTGCATCTCGCTGATCACCCCGCCGGTTGGCGTCGTGCTCAACGTGGTCAGCGGGGTCTCGCGCGTGCCCATGGGCAAGGTGGTGTATGGCGTTCTGCCATTCATCCTGTCCCAGATCATCGTGCTGGCCCTGCTCGTTATGTTCCCCGAGATCGTGCTCACGCCGCTCAATTGGCTGCGCTGATTTCGGGTTCACCAAAAACCAATGGAGGAGTTCTCAAAATGAAAACCATCGTCACAACCTCGCTGGCCGCAGCTCTGGCCATGAGCGTGGCTCTGCCCGCCCATGCCCAGTTCACCGACCGCACCATCCGCATCGCCAACGGCATTGCCGAAGATCACCCTGTCGCCGATGGCGTCGATACCTTCACCCAATGCGTCGATGAAACCTCGGGTGGCGCCTGGACGGTCAACGCCTTCTGGTCTTCGGCCCTGGGCGACGATCTGCAGTCGGCTCAGTCCCTGCGCTCGGGCACGCTCGAAATGGTCATTTCCTCGACCTCCCCGCTCGTTGCCATCGAGCCGGCCCTGGGTGTTTTCGACCTGCCCTTCCTGATCTCGAGCGATGAAGAAGCCGATGCGCTTCTCGACGGCGAGTTCGGCCAGTACATTTCCGACATGATGCCCGAAGTCGGCCTCGTGAATCTCTCCTTCTGGGAAAACGGCTTCCGCAACCTTTCCAACTCGGTGCGCCCGGTCCAAACGCTTGCCGATTTCGAGGGCATGCGCGTCCGCGTCATGCAGAACAACATCTTCCTCGACACCTTCCAGACCCTTGGCACCAATGCAACGCCAATGGCCTTCGGTGAAGTGTTCACGGCTCTGGAAACCGGTGCCATCGACGCCCAGGAAAACCCCTATGTGACGATCGACACCTCGCGCTTTTATGAAGTGCAGGATTATGTCTCCAACACCCGTCACGCCTATACCCCGTTCATGGTCCTGTTCTCGGGCCCGATCTTTGACACGCTGTCGGAACAAGAACAGCAGATGCTCTTCGATTGCGCCGCTGAAGGTCAGACCGTGCAGCGTGAATCGAGCCGTGCCCTGTCCGATGAATCGCTGCAGCGCATTATCGATGCCGGTCTCGAAGTCAACGACATCTCGGACGAAGCCATGGCCGAAATCCGCGAAGCCGTTGCCGGCGTTTACGAGCGCAGCGCCGATTCCATCGGTGCCGACGTTGTCGAACGCGCCCAGGCCGAGCTCGCCGCCATCCGCGGCGAATAATCGTCTCCTCCCTGACGATTCAGGTCACGCGCCACACTCATGGCGCATGACCGACCAGAAGGGCGGAGCCTCGGCTCCGCCCTTTTCTTGAACAACCGTCCGACACGGATCCGCCCATGAAGATCACAGCCGTCGAAACCCTGCGCCTTGGACAGTTCGGCAATGTCGTCTGGATTCTGATCAAGACCGATGAGAACATCACGGGTCTTGGAGAAACCTTCCTCGGCGCCGCAGCGGTCGAAGCCTATATTCACGAAACCGTCGCCCCCAAACTGGTCGGCCGCGATCCGCTGCAGATCGAAGCGATCAACCGGGATCTCATCGGCTATCTGGGCTGGCGCGGGGCCGGGGTCGAAACCCGCGGCAATTCGGCCATCGACATCGCGCTGTGGGACATTTTCGGCAAGGCGCTCGGCGTCCCCGTTTCGGTCGCGCTTGGTGGCAAGTCCCGCGATACGATCCGCACCTACAATACCTGCGCCGGCTATTCCTATATCCGCGACAACCGCGCCCAGTCGGTCGACAATTGGGGCCTTGATGCCATGCCCATCGGCCCCTACGAAGACCTCGACGCCTTTTTGAACCGCGCCGACGAGCTCGCGCTCTCCCTTCTCGATGAAGGGATCACAGCCATGAAGATCTGGCCCTTCGATATCGCCGCCGAGCGCACCCATGGTCTCGACATCTCGGCCGCTGAGCTCAAGACCGCGCTCGAACCTTTTGAAAAGATCAGGAAGGCCGTCGGCGACAGGATGGACATCATGGTCGAGTTCCATTCCCTTTGGCGCCTGCCCGCCGCCCAGCGCATCGCGCGCGCTTTAAAGCCCTACGATACCTATTGGCACGAAGATCCCGTGCGCATGGACAGCCTCGATACCCTCAAGGCCTACGCCCCCCACACCGATGCCATGATCTGCGCCTCCGAGACACTGGCCTATCCCCACGCCTTCCGCGATTATCTCGCCACCGGCGTCGCGGGGGTCGCCATGCTCGATCTCTCCTGGTGTGGCGGGCTGTCCGAAGCAAGAAAGATCGCCGGCATGGCCGAAGCCCAACAAATCCCCGTCGCGCCGCACGATTGCACCGGGCCAGTGGTCTTCATGGCCTCCTGCCAGTTTTCGCTCCACGCCCGCAACGCCTTGATCCAGGAATCGGTGCGCGCCCTTTATACCGGCTGGTACACCGAAGTCGTCGATGCCCTCCCGATCGTTGGCGACGGCCAGATCACCCTGCCCGATACCCCGGGGTTGGGCATCGAACTCCTCCCCGAACTCTTTACCCGCCCCGATGCCATCCATCGGCGCTCCAATGCCGAGGGAGAACTCTAGATGAGCAGCGTCAAGGCAACACCGGTCCCGATGTCCCCCGCCCGCATGGGCGTGCTCATCATGCTGTTGGCCATGTTCCTGTTTTCACTCAACGATGCCATGGGCAAATGGCTGGTCGCCACCTATTCGGTCGGCCAGGTGCTCTTGCTGCGCTCCGCCGTCGCCCTGGTTATCCTGTTGCCATTCCTCTGGAAATCGGGCCTTAAACCCATTCTCTCCGCCGAGCGGCCGAAGCTTCAGTTCGCCCGCGTGGTGTTTTCCACCGCCGAAGTGTTCTGCTTTTACTGGGCCGTCTATTTCCTGCCGCTGGCCGATGTGATGACCTATTGGCTCGCCGCCCCCATCTATGTAGCCGCCATGTCGCCGTTCCTTTTGAAGGAAAAGGTCGGCCCCATCCGCTGGGCCGCCATCGGCCTTGGCTTTGTCGGCGTGCTCGTCGCCCTTACCCCCTCGGGGGAAATCAATCCCCTCGCCATCCTCGTTTCGGTCGTCGGCACTCTGGCCTTTGCCTTGATGGTCATCACCGGTCGCACCCTGCGCGGCACGCCCGACAAGACGCTTGTTTTCTTCCAGATCACCGGCGCCCTCATCGCCGGTCTGATCCTCACCCCATTCGGCTGGGTTACCCCCACCGTGCCCGATTTCCTGCTGCTCGGCACGCTCGGCGTGGTCGCCATGCTCGCCCATATCTGCGTCAACCGCGCCGTCAAACTCGCCGATGCCGCCGCCGTTGCCCCGCTACAATATACGCTCCTGCCCTGGGCGATCATTCTGGGCTATCTCTTCTTTGGCGACCTGCCGCGCCCCCTCACGCTGGTCGGCGCCGCCATCATCATCACCTCGAGCTTCATCATCTACCTCCGCGAACAACGGACGCGGCGCACCTCCCCCGCGCCAGCCGTCAGCGGAACAGGAGAAACCCTATGAAAAAACTTCGCTCCCGCGCCTGGTTCGACAACCCCGAAAACCCCGACATGACCGCGCTCTATCTCGAACGCTACATGAATTACGGGATCACCCGCGAAGAACTTCAATCCGGCAAACCCATCATCGGCATCGCCCAGACCGGATCGGACCTCTCTCCCTGCAACCGCCACCACATGGTCCTCGCCCAGCGCGTGCGCGAAGGCATCCGCGAGGCCGGCGGCATCGCATTCGAATTCCCGGTCCACCCCATTCAGGAAACCGGCAAGCGCCCCACCGCAGGCCTTGACCGCAACCTCTCATACCTCGGCCTCGTCGAAGTGCTCTATGGCTACCCACTCGATGGCGTGGTCCTCACCATCGGCTGCGACAAGACCACCCCCGCCATGCTCATGGGTGCCGCCACTGTCGATATCCCGGCCATCGCACTCTCGGTCGGCCCCATGCTCAACGGCTGGTTCAAGGGTGAACGCACCGGCTCGGGCACCATCATCTGGAAGGCCCGCCAGATGATGGCCGCCGGCGAAATCGGCTATGAGGAATTTATCGAGCTTGTCGCCTCCTCGGCCCCCTCGGTAGGCTATTGCAACACCATGGGCACAGCCACCACCATGAATTCGCTTGCCGAAGCACTCGGCATGCAACTGCCCGGCTCTGCCGCCATCCCCGCTCCACACAAGGATCGCGCCGCGATCGCCTGGCGCACCGGCAAGCGTATCGTCGATATGGTCCATGAGGATCTCAAACCCTCCGACATCCTCACCCGCGAGAACTTTCTAAACGCCATCGCCGTCAATTCGGCCATCGGCGGCTCGACCAATGCGCCGGTCCACATCAATGCCATCGCCCGCCATATCGGCGTGGACCTCTCGATCAGGGACTGGCAGACCCACGGCCACCACATCCCCCTGCTGGTCAATCTCCAGCCGGCCGGCGAATATCTGGGCGAGGATTTCCACCGCGCCGGCGGTGTCCCCGCTGTCGTCAACGAGCTGATGAAAAAGGGTCTGATCTACGAGAACGCCCCCACCGCCAACGGCCAGACCATCGGCGAGAACTGCCGCGCCACCCCCATCCTCGATCCTGACGTCATTCGCCCCTTCGACACACCTCTGACCGAGGATGCCGGATTTATCGTCCTTTCGGGCAATCTGTTCGATAACGCCATAATGAAGACCTCGGTCATCTCGCCCGAATTCCGCCAGCGCTATCTCTCCAATCCCGATGATCCCGAAGCCTTCGAGGGCAAGGCCGTCGTCTTTGATGGCCCCGAGGATTATCACCACCGCATCGACGACCCGGCCCTCGAAATCGACGAGTTTACCCTGTTGTTCATGCGCGGCGCCGGCCCCATCGGCTATCCGGGCGCCGCCGAAGTGGTCAATATGCGCCCGCCCTCCTATCTCATCAAACGCGGCATCCATGCCCTGCCCTGCATCGGCGATGGCCGCCAGTCGGGCACTTCGGGCTCCCCCTCGATCCTCAACGCTTCCCCCGAAGCCGCCGCTGGCGGCGGTCTGGCCCTGGTCCGGACCGGAGACCGCGTGCGCATCGATCTCAAATTGGGCATCGCCGACATGCTGGTCAGCGATGAGGAACTGGCCCGCCGCCGCGCCGAGCTCGACGCAAAGGGCGGATACCCCTTCCCCGATCATCAGACCCCCTGGCAGGAAATCCAGCGCGGGTTGGTCGATCAACTCGGTGACGGTGCCGTCCTCAAACCCGCCGTCAACTACCAGCGCATCGCCCATGCCAAAGGCCTGCCCAGAGACAATCACTAGTCGTCGCAAGGCCCTCGACTTTATCTGCCTGCACGGAGCCGCCCATGAAAGACCTCTTCGACCTCACTGGAAAAACCGCCCTTGTCACCGGCTCCTCCCAGGGCATCGGCCACGCCCTTGCCCAAGGCCTCGCCTCGCACGGCGCCCGCGTTGTCCTCAATGGCCGCAACCCTGAAAAGCTCCAGACCGCAGCCAAAACCCTCAAGGCACAGGGCCACGACGCCCACATCGCGCCCTTCGATGTCACCGACCCCGCCGCCGTCCACGCCGCCGTCAGCAAGATCGAAGCCGAGATCGGCCCCATCGATATCCTCATCAACAATGCCGGCATGCAGCACCGCGCCCCGCTCGAAGATTTCCCCCACGACAAATGGGACGAACTGATGAAAACCAACCTCAACTCGGTCTTTTACGTCGCCCAGGCTGTCGCGCGGTTCATGCTCGGGCGCGGGCACGGCAAGATCATCAACATCGCCTCGGCCATGTCGGAACTGGCCCGTACCTCGGTCGCGCCCTATACGGCCGCCAAAGGCGCCGTCCGCAATCTGACCCGAGGCATGGCCACCGATTGGGCCGCAAAGGGTCTGCAGGTCAATGCCATAGCGCCGGGCTATTTCAAGACGCCACTCAACAAGGCATTGATCGAAGACGAAAAATTCACAGCCTGGCTCGAGGCCCGCACTCCGGCCGGTCGCTGGGGCGATCTCGACGAACTCAAAGGCGCCGCCATCTTCCTCGCATCCGACGCGGCCAGCTTTGTCAACGGTCACACCCTCTATGTCGATGGTGGTCTGACCATTTCAGTCTGAGCGGCAGCCGCCGACCCTGCCGGGGCCCAGGCTCGCCGTCGGTGCGAATGCTTTGTCACTGGCAATGATGATTACCGGCCGCAGTCTTCGCGATCAACGCCCTTCCTGCATTCGAAGCAGCAAGTGACGCTCGGCACCCCGGGCGTGGCGTTCGACGATCCTGGCCGCACTGTCGGCATCATGGGCGGCGACGGCCTCGATAATATCCCAGTGATCCTTGAGAACGGCCGCGCGGCGGGCCGAGCTGATCGGATAGCGGCGCGCCAGGGCTCTGACCACTTCACC
Organism: Pelagibacterium nitratireducens; assembly: GCF_037044555.1. Classification (NCBI taxonomy): domain Bacteria; kingdom Pseudomonadati; phylum Pseudomonadota; class Alphaproteobacteria; order Hyphomicrobiales; family Devosiaceae; genus Pelagibacterium; species Pelagibacterium nitratireducens. The sequence goes on along the minus strand of NZ_CP146275.1, from coordinate 787,402 downwards.
ATGACGCTGACGAATGGCGCGTGCCTCTCCATTGAAGTGGCGCTTGTACATGATGCCGTGAAATTCCTCGTCGAGGCTATCCCATTCGACCTGATCGCCCTGCGACTGCTCGAGGCGAAGCTGTACGGCGCGGGCGCGTTCGAGGTCGTCCTCATGGGCCTGCTCGACAAACACCCGGATCAGATACGGCTCGATAAGGGTACGGATGTCGAAGATATTGCGCACGAAGCTCTCATCGAGGCTGCGCACCTGCGCGCTACGATTGCGCGACAAGACCACGAATCCCTCTCCGCTCAATTGGTGCAGGGCCTCGCGAACCGGATTGGTACTGACCCCGTATCGCTTTGACAGCTCGATGGTTTTCAACCGGCTTCCGGCCGGCAGCGCGCCCGAAACGATGTCTTCGCGCATCAATTCGGCCAACCCCATGCGGGGCCGGGGCCGAACCACTCTGCGTTCGCTCGATGCCAGAACCTCAGTCACCAGCGCACTCCTTTTCCAAGCTCGCCCGAGTCTACCCGCAAAGCCGTTACCACACAATCGGACATTGACTTTGTATAATTTCGATGTTTGTTTCCACAATCTGCAGAATATAGGAGGAGAATATGTCTGTAATCCGTGCGCTATCCGCTGGCCTTTTGGCTGCGGCATCGTTTGCTGTCGCCCCGGTTGCCTTGAGTGAAGAGATTCGCTTTGCGCTGGAGATGTATGAAGGCGACAACCCCGAATTCAACGCGGTCACCGCATTCAAGGAATATGTCGAGAACAAGAGCGGCGGCGATCTCACCGTCCGCATCTTCCCGGGCAACCAGCTCGGCTCGGTCCGAGACACCACCGAGATGGTGCAGCAGGGCACCTTGCACATGACCCTGCCCTCCGATGGCGCCTTTGCCGGCTTTTACGCCCCCATCCAGGCCTGGTCCATGCCCTACCTTTTCCCTTCGGCTCCGGTCGCCTGGGAAGTGATGAGCGGTGAATTCGGCCAGTGGATGCTCGAAGATATCCGCGAACAGACCGGCATCCGCGCCTTGGCATTTTCCCAGAACGGCTTCCGCTCGTTCCTCAACAATGAGCGACTCATTCAGACGCCCCAGGACATGGAGGGGATGAAGATCCGCACCATGGAGAGCCCGGTCTATATGGAAATGGTCTCTGCGCTGGGCGCCGACCCCACTCCGATCGCCGGATCGGAAGCCACGATGGCCTTCCAGCAGGGCGTTGTCGATGGCCTTGAAAGCCCGCCATCGGTCCACCTGTCGGGCGGAGCCGCTGAGGTAGCCCAATACATGACCCTCAACGAGCATGTGTTCGGGCTGCACATCGTTGTGGCCAATGACGAATGGTTCACCTCGCTCACACCCGAGCATCAGCAGATCGTCGCCGATGGCGCGCGCGTGATGGCCGCTGTCGAGAACGTGGAAAAGACCACCGGCGACTGGGCCGCCATCGACGCAATCCGCGAGATGGGCGTCGAGGTTCATATTTCCTCGCCCGAGGAAAAGTCCATGTTCCGCGACGCCGTCTATCAGCCCGTGCGTGAGTTCATTCTCGGTCAGGTCGGCGAAGATGTTCTCAACCGCATCGAAGCGGCCGTTGAAACCGCAGAGGCCTCGGTCTACGGCCAGTAGCACGCAGGGCCGTCTCGTCCTGGCGAGGCGGCCCGCCATCGTTCAGCGGAGAATCCGATGCGGTTAAAGACCCTCTCGAAAGGCTTGGCCCTCGTCTGCCAGTGGAGCGCGGCAGCGATCTTCATCTTCGTGTGCGGCCTCAATTTCTCGCAGGTGTTCGGTCGCTATATCCTGGGATCATCGATCCCCTGGGGTGAGGAGATCATGCGCTATTCCATGATCTGGGTGATGATGCTGGGGGGTACCGCGTCCATCTATTATGCCGAGCACATGGCCGTCGAAAGCCTTGGTGAGCTTTTGGCACCGCATCGGCGCCATTTGGTTCTGACCACCACCTATCTGGTGGGCGGATTATTCTGTGTGCTTCTGGTCTATTACGGCTGGCCCGCGACCATGGCCAACACGCGCCAGACCGCGGCCGCCTCGGGCATCTCGATGTTCTGGGTCTATCTCGCCATTCCTGCGGGCGCCCTTCTTATGCTCATTCAGATCGTCCTGTGCGCGATCTCGGGCTTTGCCTCGGCCAATGCCGAACCCGAGCGCCTCTAGCGCATGTCTTCAACGCCTTTGATGAGGTGATCCAATGGCCTGGGTTGCAACCATATCCTTTGTGCTGCTCATTTTCGGGATCCCGATCGCCTTCGCCCTTGGCCTGGCCGGCACGTTCGGCATCTGGCAGTTCGGCATTCCGCCCCAGGTGATCATCACGCGCTTTTTCGGCGGCGTGGACAGCTTCATATTCTTGGCCGTGCCGTTCTATATTCTGGCCGCCGAGCTTATGAACATCAGCGGCATCACCGACCGGATCGTGCGCGCGACCTCGCTCGTGATCGGACGCATACCCGGCGGCACCGCCTATACCAACATCACCGCATCAGTCCTGTTTGCCGGCGTATCGGGTTCGGCGGTCGCCGACGCCAGCGCCCTTGGGCGGTTCTTCTTAAAGGTGATGCCCGAAGAAGGCTACACCAAGGAGTACGCCGCTGCGGTCACGGCCTCGTCCTCGATCGTTGGGCCCATCATTCCCCCGTCCGGCCTCGCCATCATCATGGCAGCGGTCTCCGGGCTCTCGATCGTCGATCTGTTTCTCGCCGGTGTCATCCCGGGCCTGATCATGGGCCTTGCATGCGTCGCCGTGGTCTTTGTCACCGCCATGACCAGGGGCCTGCCCAAATCCGCGATCGTGGTCGAGCGCAAGCAGATGCCGCGGTTGCTGATCGAGAGCGCAATCGTTGCCATTCTGCCAGTCGTCATCGTCGGCGGCATGGTCACTGGCGCCTTTACCGCCACCGAGGGTGGCGGCATCGCGGTATTTGTGGCGCTCGTCCTGGGTCTTGTGATCTTCCGCTCGCTCTCGATCGCCGATGTCTGGCGCGCCGTCGTGGTCTCGGCGCGGGTCACTGCGACCATCTACTTTCTGGTCGCGGCGGCTGCCATCCTGTCCTACGCGCTGAACCTGTTGGGCATTTCGAGCTTCGTTTCGGCGATGGTGCCGTTCTTTGGCGGCGATCCGACCCTGTTTCTGATCGGGGTCGTCGTCCTGATGCTGATCCTGGGCATGTTCCTCGATATCGGCGCGGCACTCATCATTTTCGTGCCTCTGCTCATGCCCACGATAACCCAGCTCGGGATCGACCCGATTCAAGCCGCCATGGTCATTATCCTGACCCTCGCCATGGGGCTGATCACACCGCCCTTTGGAGTGGTTTTGTTCGTGCTCATGAAGATCGGCAATATCGGTCTCTCGCCACTCTTTAAAGCCCTTGTGCCGTTCCTGATCGCGCAGATCGCGGCCATTCTGCTTCTGGTTTTCGTCCCCGAACTCTCGACCTGGCTTCCGAACCTTCTCAACTAGGCCGCTCTCGGCCGTGCCAACCCAACCGACAAGAAGAATAGAAGACACATCAATGAAAATAACGGCAATCAAGGCGTATCCGGTCTGGGTAGGCGTTCGCAACCAACTGCTCGTCAAGATCGAAACCGACGAGGGCATCCATGGGTGGGGCGAATCCGGCCTTTCCTTCCGCGAAAAGGCCGTCGTCGGTGCCATCGAGCATTTCACCGAGTTCCTGATCGGCCGCGATCCCATGCAGACCGCAGGGATCTGGCAGGAGCTCTATCGCAGCCAGTATTTCGAAGGCGGGCGCGTCCTCGCAGCCGCCATCTCTGCCATCGACATTGCGTGCTACGACATCAAGGGCAAAGCGCTCGGCGTTCCGGTCTATCAGCTCCTGGGCGGGCGCGCGCGTCAGAGCGTTCCCGCCTTTGCAACGGTTCCGGCCGACCCCGGTCCCCAGATGGTGGAAAAGGCCAGGATCGCCTTTGATGCCGGCTGGCACTGCATTCGCCTGCTGGGCGGATTCCAGGAAGCCGAAACGGTCTATGAACCGCGTGAATCGATCGCCGCTACCGTCGATTGGGTCCGGGCCGTACGCGCCGAACTGGGCCACGCGGCCATTCTCGGTGTGGAATATCATCACCGCCTCAGCGTGGCCGAAGCCGCCTCGTTCTGCCAGAAACTGGGACAGGGCACGCTCGATTTCCTCGAAGAGCCAATCCGCGACGAGGCACCGGGGGCCTACGAATCGCTGCGCCGCATGACCGAGGTGCCCTTCGCAATCGGCGAAGAATTCTCGTCCAAATGGCAGTTCATGCCCTATCTCGAGCGCGACATTCTCCAGCATGCCCGCATCGACATCTGCAATGTGGGTGGATTCACCGAGGCCATGAAAGTGGCAGGCTGGTGCGAGGCCCATTATGTCGACCTCATGCCGCACAATCCGCTCGGGCCGATCTGCACGGCAGCCTCGGTTCACATGGCCGCCGTCGTTCCGAACTTTTCCTGGCTCGAATGCCGCATGAGCCCGGTGGAGGATCTGGGGTTCGACAACAGGGAGATCTTCCCTGTTCAGACCGAAATGGACGGCAGCCACTACATCGTGCCCGAGGCCCCCGGCCTGGGTGTCGAGGTCAACGAGGATTATCTCAAGGCCGCGGCGTTCGAATATTCCGAACCCCCGCATCTGCGCCGCAGGGATGGCTCCTTCACCAATTGGTAGGCCATCTGGAAACGCTTTTGGCCCACGGCGTTTGAAGGCCGATCAACAAATCATCGCAGACAGGAGCCGTCCCGGGCGCGTCCCGGGGCTTTCCAGTTGAGCCACAATGCTCATGTGGTTCGCAGTCTCGACCGTTTCGAACGAGACGGCAAACCCCTCGTTCGATAATTTTGTCCGCAGCGCCCGGGCCTGCTCATGGAACGGTGGGGTCTCGGCGTCTCCAACCAGCAAGGTGATCTCTCCGGGCCCCGCGATATCCATACTGAGCGGTGAGAACCGGGCGATTTCGCTATCGGTAAACTTCAAGTCCGGCTGAAGAAACGAGTGGCGCAGGGGCGCAAGATCGTAAATTCCACTCAGCGCCAGAATGGCGCTCGGGCGCACCGGACTGTCTTTGCTGACCAGAAAACAACTCAGATTTGCGCCGGCCGAATGGCCTGAGACGCTCAGACGCTTCGGATCGCCCCCGAACGAGCCCGCGTTTGCGACCAGCCAGGCCGCGCATGCTCGCACCTGCCCGACAATGGTCTCCAGCCGGACATGGGGCATCAGATCATAGTTCATGATGGCCGCGATCCCTCCAGCGCCACAGACTGTATTGGCAACGAACGAAAAATCGGACTTGTCGAACATGCGCCAATACCCGCCATGGATGAACAGGTGGATCGGCGCCAGTCCTCCCCTGTCCATCGGAAAGAAAAGATCGAGGCTGGCGTTCTCTCCTTGCCCGTATCTGACATCGCAGCGGTTTGGCTGACCGGCCCGCGTCTGGCTGCTGCGCGCACGATACCAAGCAACATGCTCGTCGAAATCGGGTACGTGATCGCGCGTGCGGAAATAGTCGGGTTCCGCCATCAAAAGCTCGTGGCTATGTATTTTGCTTCCATGAATTCGATCACCCCATGGTGCGATCCTTCGCGCCCGAGCCCGCTTTGCTTGACGCCGCCGAACGGCCCGGCCGGGTCTGAAACCAGCCCGCGGTTAAGCCCGATCATGCCCGATTCGATCCGTGACGAAACGGCCATGCCCCGCCGGATATCCTTTGTATAGATGTAGGCGGCCAGCCCATACTCGGTATCGTTGGCCATGGCGATGGCCTCGTCCTCGGTCTTGAACCGGTAGACCGGCGCGACCGGGCCGAAAATCTCGTCCCTGGCCATTTCCGCATGGGGAGAAACATCGACCATGACCGTTGGCGGATAATAATAGCCCGGACGGTCGAGCCCCTTGCCGCCCAGCACCACCTTGGCGCCGCGCCCGACGGCTTCGGCGACCAGCGCCTCGATCTTGTCCACCGCCTTGCGCGTGATCATCGGCCCGCAGCCGGTGTCCGGGTCCGTTCCCGGACCGACCTTGAGCGCCTTCATGCGCGCGGTCAGCCCCTCGACGAACCGGTCATGGATACCCTCCTGAACGAGAAAACGGTTGGCTGCCGTGCATGCTTCACCCCCGTTGCGCATCTTGGCCAACATCGCGCCATCGAGCGCAGCTTCGAGATCGGCATCATCGAACACGACAAAGGGGGCGTTGCCGCCAAGCTCCATCGAACAGCTCAGCACGGTCTTTGAGGCTTGGGCAAGCAGCAGGCGCCCGACCGGTGTCGAACCGGTGAAGGACAGTTTGCGCACCCGCGCATCCTCGAGCATTGCAGCGGTGACCGGCCCGGGATTGGTGGTGGTGATGACGTTGACGACCCCGTCGGGAATGCCCGCTTCGGAATAAAGAGCCGCCAGCGCGTAGGCGGTCAGCGGGGTTTCGCTGGCGGGTTTGAGCACCACTGTGCACCCGGCGGCAAGCGCCGGCGCAATCTTGCGCGTCGCCATGGCGGCGGGAAAGTTCCACGGCGTAATCAGAACCGCAATTCCGATGGGCTCGTAGTCCACGATGATACGGTTGCCCCCGCCCGGCGCCGTCATGAACTCACCGGAAATGCGCACGCCCTCTTCGGCGTACCAGCGGAAAAATTCGGCTGCATAGGCGACTTCCCCACGGGCATCGACGAGCGACTTTCCGTTCTCGAGCGCAATGAGATAGGCCAGCTCTTCCTGCCGCTGCATCATCAGCTCAAAGCATTTGATCAGGATCCCGGCGCGTTGGCGCGGCGGGGTGGCACGCCAACCGGCCGCAGCGCGCGCAGCGGCATCGACGGCCGCGCGTGCATCCTCGACCGTTGCATCGGCCACCTCCGCGATGCTGTTGCCGGTCGAAGGATCGATGACGGTAATGCCCTCACCGGGCACCCATTTCCCGTCGATGTAAAGGCCTTGGGCGTAGGCAGAGCAATCCATGCCGACGGGCGATGACTCAACGACTGCAGATGACATGAAGGGACTCCTAGGCGATGGCGTTTTGGAGCCGGATACGGTCGCCGCTATAGGCTGCCTGCAAAAGCGCGGCCATGGCGGGGGCGTCGATCCGGCGGGGGTTATTGTCGATCAGGCGCGAAACTCCCAGCGCCTGGGTGCCGACCCATTCGAGCTTGTCGCGGGGCAGACCCAGCGCTTCGAGCGTGGGCGGAATGCCGATGGCTGAAAAAAGGCGCGCGACGGCATCTGCCGCCGCATTGCCAAGCGCGATTTCATCCGAACCCGGCAGCCCCAGCATCCGTCCGATTTCGGCCAGCGGTTCCGGATCCGCCTCGAGATTGAAGCGCATGACATAGGGCAGAACGCACGCCACCCCCTCGCCATGGGCCGTATGGGTAACCGCCCCTATGGGATATTGGATTGCATGTGCCGCGGCCGTGCCGGCCGTGCCGAAAGCCAGACCGGCCATGAGAGCGCCCAGCATGACCTGTTCGCGCGCCTCGATATCGTCGCCATGGGTGCAGGCGCGCTCGAGACTGGAAAAGATCGTCTGTATGGCCAGACGCGCGAAATGATCGGTGATCGCGGACTTACCGATAAACACGCGCTCTTGCGCCATGCCCGCGCTCGCAACGCGCCGGGTTGCACTAAAGGCCTCGATCGCATGGGTCAGCGCATCGGCCCCGGCAATTGCGGTCAATGACTTTGGACAGCTTGCCGTTAGATCCGGATCGCATAGGGCGGCGGTGGGAATGATGTGGGGGCTGGAAATGCCGACCTTCATTATGCGCTCGGCATCGGAAAGCACCGCCACAGGCGTCACCTCCGATCCGGTGCCTGCCGTTGTGGGAACCGCGATGATGGGCAGCACCGGCCCTGGAACCTTGAACTCGCCGTAGTAATCCTGGGGTTCGCCCCCGTGCGCGAGAAGGATTGCAACGCATTTGGCATGATCGATACAACTGCCACCGCCGATGCCCACCACCACATCAGGTGCAAAACCGCGCACGCGCTCGGCCGAGGCCACGCAGGATTGGACCGGAACATCGGGCAGAACGCCGGCCTCGATCTCCACCGCCATTCCGGCGTCCTTGAGCGACGCCATGAGTTCGGCAAAGACCGGCTCGGCAGCAAAACGCGCGTCCGTACAGACAAGCACCCGCTCCCCCAATTGCCGGGCGATCCTGGCAAGGCACGCTCTTTGTCCGGCGCCGAAGACGATCTCCCTTGGCGCTCTCAGAGCGCTAAACATATTCATGATACGATTTCCTGACTGAGGCCGGGATACCTGAACCCGCCGCAACGAGTTCCTCCCAAACACGAGGGTCGACCTCAAAACCCTCGCTTATCGCGTGTTGCCGGCGCTGCCGCGAACGGTCGCCGGGAATTGTGACAGTGCCACCGTCCGATTTGCTGTCGCGCACCATGTCGAGATACCCCGACACAGCCGCTCCAACTCCCGCGCTGCCGGGCTTGACGATGATGATGACGTCGCCCTTGTTCGCGCGATGATCGGCATCGAGCGTGCCGCGAACATCGGGAGCGGGAGGCGTGCCCGCAATGCCGGCCACAAGAAGCTCGAATCCCAGCCCCAGCCCGTAGCCCTTTGCGCCCCCGAAAGGGGCGATCGAGCCCGACTTGGCGCGTTGCGCATCAAGGGTCGGCGCGCCGTCAGGCCCCAGGGCCCAGCCTTGGGAAATTGGCTCTCCCTTGAGCGCATAATCATGGATCTTGCCCATCGAAACGACACTGGTTGCCATATCGAGAATATAGGGTTCGCCCGAGGTCGGCATGCCGATGGCAACCGGATTGGTTCCCATCATCGCCTTGTCACCGCCATGAGGGTGAACGAGCGCTTCGCTGCTGGTGAGCACGATACCGATCAGGCCCCTGCAGGCGATCGATTGCACGTAAACGGCCAGCATTCCCAGATGATTTGCATCCCGAATGCCGGCTATGGCGATGCCGGTCTGTTCGACCCGATCGACAAGCTGTTCGATTGCGGCATGGGCAACAACCGGGCCCAGCCCCGCCTCGCCATCGACCGCAAGAAAGGCCGATCCGGCCCAGGTCTGGCTGCCGGTTGCATTGGGAGCGATCAACCCTCGATCGATGCGCGCGAGAAGGCGCGGCAGCCTTTGCAGCCCGTGCGAAGGGTGGCCGCGCAATTCCGCCTCGACGAGCACCTCGGCTTGCAGCCGGGCATGAGAAGGCTCTGCGCCCCTGGCTTCGAGCAACGCTGTCGCAAGCGACAGGGCCTGAGCCGCCATTACCCTCATACTAAAAATCCTATAGGATATCTGATTGCATATCGCAGACTATCGTGTTAGCAGTCGCTCAATGTCAAGAGGCAAACATGGCGCAAGAACATCCATCCACCGCATCGACAACTGAGCCGGCGACATCGCCGATCCGCCGTCCGGCGGGGCTTGCCAGTGAAATCTACGACACCATTTTCTCTCAGCTGATGGCGCTCAAGATCCCCCCGGGATCGCGCATCACCGTGGACACGCTTGCCCGCGAGTTCGGCGTTTCCCAGACCCCGATCCGCGAGGCCCTTGGCCGCCTCGAGGGCGAGGGCCTGGTGATCAAGACCCACTTGATGGGCTATAGCGCCGCGCCCCAACTGACGCGCGGCCAGTTTTCCGAGCTCTACGAGCTTCGCCTGCTTCTTGAGCCTGACGCGGCCCGTCGCCTGGTTGCCAATCTCGACGGGTCAAATCTGGCCGAGCTTACAGAAGCGGCAGGCGTAATGGCCGGACGGAGCAACAAGACCGACGAGCGCGCCCGCTATTCGGAGTTCGCGCGCCAGGACGCCATCTTCCACGATCTTATTCTCAAGGAGGCGGGTAATCAGCTGGTGCGGGATATCCTTGCCCATCAGCATGTGCACTTTCACATCTTCCGGTTGTTGTTCCATTCGCGCGTGACCGAAGAGGCGCTGGCCGAACACGAAGCGATCATTACCGCCTTCGAGCATCGCGATGCCGACGCCGCCGAACGCGCCATGCGCGTGCACATCGAACGCTCGCGCGACAGAATCCTTCCGGTGTTCGAATGACTGCCACAGCCAGCATCGATCAATCGGCACGCGATAGCGTACAGCCGACGCCCCTGATCGCGCTTTCAGGGCTGAGCAAGAGCTACGGCCCGATCAAGGTGCTGCGCGACGTCGATCTTGAGATCCGCGCTGGAGAGGTTCATGCAATCATCGGCGAGAACGGTGCCGGCAAATCGACCCTGATGCGCCTGATCTCGGGCTATATCCAACCCACCGCCGGATCGATCAGCTATCTGGGCGAGACCGCGAAATTCTCCAAACCCGCCGATGCCGAAGACGCGGGCATCGTGCTCGTTCACCAGGAAATTCTGCTCGCTGGTGACCTCACGGTCGCCGAGAACCTGTTCATGGGCCGCGAATTGACCCGGAACGGGATCATCGACAATGCGCGCATGGAGGCGATAGCGCGCGAAAAGCTTGCAGAGCTCGGCGCGACGGCGTCACCGCGCGACCCGGTCAACACCCTGCCCATTGCACAGCGGCAACTGGTCCAGATCGCCCGCGCGTTGCTTGAAGATCACCGGCTGGTGATTTTCGATGAACCCACGGCCGTACTCACGGCAAATGAAGTGGAAACCTTGCTCGACATCGTGCGCCGCCTGCGCCGGCAGGGCGTCGCCGTTCTTTACATCTCCCACCGCCTCGACGAGGTCCAGGCGCTGGCCGACACCATCACCGTTCTGCGTGATGGCGAGAAGGTCGGCACACACCCGGCGTCCGAACTGACCCAGCAAGACATGGCCCGCATGATGGTCGGGCGCGAACTCTCGATGCTCTACCCGCCCAGGCGCGGTGTCTCCACCCAGCCTCCCCTGCTCGAGGTCGAGGGGCTGCAGGTTTCCACTATTGCCCATGACATTTCCTTTAGCGCCCGGCCCGGAGAAATTCTGGGCTTCGGCGGCATGATGGGCGCGGGACGAACCGAGGTTTTCGAAGGACTTTTGGGGCTTCGCCCGGCTCATGTGAAAACCGTCAGGGTGCGCGGCAAGCCGGTCAGGATCGGCTCGGTCGCCGATGCGATGGAGCTGGGGGTCGGCTATCTCACCGAGGACCGCAAGGGCAAAGGCCTGCTGCTCGGTGAACGGCTTGCGCCCAACCTTGTCCTTTCGGCGCTCTCATGGCTCTACCGCACCATTTACACCGACGAGCGACTGGAAGGCCAACAGCTCGATGGCGCCATCGAAAAATACGATATCCGGGTCCGCAGCAAGAAGCTTACGGCCGGGCAGCTTTCGGGCGGCAACCAGCAAAAGCTTCTGCTCGCCAAGATCATGATGCTCGATCCCGACGTCGTCATCATCGACGAGCCCACCCGCGGCATCGACATCGGCAACAAGGGGCAGATCTACGCCTTCATCGACAAGCTCGTTGGCGCCGGAAAAGCCTGCGTGGTGATCTCCTCGGAGCTTCAGGAACTCGTTGGCCTGTGTGACCGGGTGCTGGTCATGCGCAGCGGCCGGATCACAGCAGAACTCACCGGTGACCAGATTACAGAAGACGCAGTCGTTCTCGCCGCAACCAGCAACACCGGATCGGCGAAAACGGGGGAGGAAATACCAAGTGACTGATATTATTGCGGTTCCCGGGCAGGAACCGATTCTCAAGCGCATCAACTGGTTCGATCTGGGCCCGTTCATCGCCCTTGTGGCTCTGGCTGTAATCGGCGTGCTGATCAATCCCGATTTTCTCTCGGCCACCAACGTATCCAACGTTCTTACGCGCTCGACATTCGTCGCCATCATCGCCGTAGGTGCAACATTCGTCATCTCCTCGGGCGGGCTGGACCTTTCGGTCGGCGCCATGACGGCATTTGTCGCCGGCATCATGATCATGTTCATGAATGCCCTGGTGCCCAGCCTCGGCGCCAATGCCATTGTCGCCGGCATAGCCCTTGTGATCTGCGTGGGTGCGCTGTGCGGGCTTTTTAACGGCCTGATCGTCACGATCGGCAGGATCGAGCCGTTCATTGTCACCCTCGGCACAATGGGCATCTTCCGGGCCTTTATCACCTTCATGTCCAATGGCGGCACGATCCCGATCGACCGCTCTCTGCGAGATCCCTTCCGGCCCATCTATTTCGGCGATGTCCTGGGCATTCCCATCCCCATCGTCATCTGCGCGATCGTTGCCGGGATCGGGGCATTCATCCTCTACAAGACCAAATATGGTCGCCGATGTGCCGCCGTCGGCGCCAACGAAGAGGTCGCGCGGTTTTCAGGCATCTCGGTCGCAAAAATTCGCACCACGGCCTTCGTGATACAGGGCATCTGCGTGGCCATTGCCGCTGTGTGCTATGTGCCGCGCCTGGGGGCCGCAACCCCGACGACGGGGCTGCTGTGGGAGCTTCAGGTGATCACCGCCGTGGTCATTGGCGGCACTGCGCTCCGCGGCGGAAAGGGCCACATCTGGGGCACCATCGCCGGGGCGGTCATCCTCGAGATGATCGCCAACCTCATGGTGCTTTCCGACTTCATTTCCGAATACCTCGTGGCAGCCGTTCAGGGCGTCATCATCATCGTCGCCATGCTGATCCAGAGGTTTTCCAGGCGGTCATGATCGAGCCACATGACTTCCACCAATACGCTTGGCTCATCATTTAGGGAGGACAATCCATGAAATATTTGAGTATGTTCACACTGCTCAGTGTCGCTGCGCTTGCCGCGGCGGCACCAGCCCTTGGCCAGGAGGAGCAAAAGGTCATGGCCGTTTCCATTCCGGCCGCGACACACGGCTGGACTGGCGGCGTTGTCTATCATGCCGAAGCGGCTGCCGCGGAAATCCGCGAGGCCTTTCCCAATATCGACGTCGTCGTGAACACCTCGCCCTCGGCCATCGCCCAGGTCGGTGCGCTCGAAGATCTGCAGGCCTCACGCGATCCCGATGCGCTGGTCATCCTGCCCTTCACGTCCGAGGAGCTCACCGGCCCCGTCGAAACGGTCAAGAACGCAGGCACCTTCATAACCGTCGTCGATCGTGGTCTGACCGATCCCAGCATACAGGATCTCTATGTCGCCGGTGACAATGTCGCCGTGGGCGCAAACACCGCCAACTGGCTCTCCGAACAACTGGGCGGAGAAGGCGACGTGGTCGTTCTTCGCGGCATTCCCACCGTCATCGATGACGAACGCATTCAGGGCTTCCAGGATGCCCTTGAGGGCACCAACATCAACATCCTCGACGTCCAGTACGCCAACTGGAATCGCGATGAAGCGTTCAATCTGATGCAGGACTATCTTGCCAAATATTCCCATATCGATGCGGTCTGGGCCAATGATGACGACATGCTGCTCGGCGTGCTCGAAGCCATCGACCAGGCCGGCCGCGACGACATCAAATTCGCGCTCGGTGCCAATGGTATGGTCGATATTGTCGAGATGGTCCGGGCCGGAGATCCGCGCACGCCGATCTCGACCCCTTATCCGCCCTCGATGATCAAGACGGCCATGTATCTGACCGCCGCCAATCTCAATGGTCAGGCACCGGTACGTGGGGAGGTCATCCTCGATGCCCCGCTGATCACCATCGACAATGCCGACGAGTTCTATTTCCCTGACTCGCCGTTCTGATCGATTTCGGGAGGGCCGCCACGCGGCCCTCCCCTGCACGCGTTTTTATCTGGAGACGGACAATGCCCGCCAAAAAAATCCTCATGCTCGTCGGCGAGTTCACCGAAGAGTACGAAATCTACGTTTACCAGCAGGCGATGGAAGCCGTTGGCCATATCGTCCATGTGGTCTGCCCCGACAAAAAGGCAGGCCAGATGATTGCCACCTCCCTCCACGATTTCGAGGGGCATCAGACCTATACCGAAAAGCTCGGGCACTATTTCCAGCTCAACAAGACGTTCGCCGAGGTCGATCTCAACGAGTATGACGCCGTCTATGCGGCCGGCGGGCGCGGTCCCGAGTACATCCGAACCGACAAGCGCGTTCAGGACATGGTTCGCCATTTTCACGAAACCGGCAAGCCCATCTTCACCATCTGCCACGGCGTCCAGATCCTGATCGCCGTCGATGGCGTGGTGCGCGGCAAACGTGTCGGTGCGCTGGGCGCCTGCGAGCCCGAAGTCATTCTGGCAGGCGGCACCTATGTGGACCTCTCTCCCACCGAAGCCCTTGTCGACGGCAACATGGTCTCGGCCAAAGGCTGGACGGCGCTTGCCGCCTTCATCCGCGAATGCCTCAACGTTCTCGGCACAAAGATCGTGCTGGACTGAGCGCCTTACGGCTCGAGGCGCTTTTTGGCACCTCGAGCCCAATCTCCCAACCGCTCCGTGGCAACAGCACACCCTGCCGCCGCCTTCACTTTGTCATGGCCAGTAAAGAGCAGTTTGCAGGAAGATCGGACACCGCACCATCTTGGCGCGACTCCGGCCACGAGCAATCGGATAGTCTGGAAAAATGGTGGGTGTAACTGGGATTGAACCAGTGACCCCTGCCGTGTGAAGGCAGTGCTCTCCCGCTGAGCTATACACCCGCTCGGCATATCCATCGGAAAACTGCGACGGTGCCCATAAAAATCGCCTTGCTTGCAAGGCAGTCCCGGACAGGCCGGTGAGAATGAATGGTGGGCGTAACTGGGATTGAACCAGTGACCCCTACGATGTCAACGTAGTGCTCTCCCGCTGAGCTATACGCCCACTCTTTCTTTAAATCCGCGTCCCGCCAAAGGCGAAGCGCAGGGCGGATACACCACAAAACGCCAGTCGCGGTCAATAGGTTTTTGCCGTTATTTGAAGCTCTTGTGACGTACGTCGCCTATGGCAGCTAGACGGCTTCAAGGTTGTGTGGAGAGTTGGGTCAGGGTGAGCCGAACCGAAGGTCCGCGCCAGCGAATATTGTAGTCTTTGAGAGTGATGACCGGCTATCGAAGGTCCGGTGGACTCGGGTACGTGAATACCGGAAGCGCAAAAGACTGCGATTTGCAGGCCACCATCACCCAGCTATCCGCACAACCTAAGCGGCGAGCAGCCGCTCCACTTCCCCCACCAGCTCGCGCAGATGGAAAGGTTTGGAGAGCACCGAGGCGCCCTTGGGGGCTTCGCTGTCGGGGTTGAGCGCCACGGCGGCAAAACCGGTGATGAACATCACCTTGAGATCCGGGTCGAGTTCGGTGGCGCGCCGCGCCAGTTCAATCCCGTCCATTTCCGGCATCACGATGTCGCTCAAAAGCAGCGTAAAGGGTTCCTCGCGCAGCCGCTCATAGGCCGATTTTCCATTGTCGAACGCCACCACGTCATAGCCGGCATTCTTGAGCGCCCGGGTCAAAAACCGACGCATGTCGGCGTCGTCTTCGGCCAGCAAAATCCGGTTCAACGATTGGCTCATGAAAGGTCCCAGTGTCTTTGTCCCAGCCGCAACTGGTTTGATTCGCATGTTTTACGAAAGCTAAGGCCCATGCAACAGTCACAATCGCCTCATCCCGCTTTGCTTTTGTGGACAAGCGCGTTGCCGCGTTGCAAACTTGCATTTCAACGACCGCGCCATCAAGGGGTTGGGTGTGCAATCAGACTATTCCGACAGACCTGCCTTTGAAACAATCCGCCCAAGGCGACAGGTTGCTCCCATCATCGTCAATTCGTCCCATTCGGGCCGCGATTATCCCGCCCGGTTCTTAAAACTCTCCCGGCTCAACGAAATGGCCATCCGCCAGTCCGAAGACGCCTGGGTCGACGAGATTTTTGGGCGCGCGCCCCATATGGGGCTACCGCTCTTGCGCGCCAATTTCCCCCGCGCCTATCTCGACGTGAACCGCGAGCCCTATGAACTCGATCCCAAGATGTTCCGCGATCCCCTGCCCGAACATTTCAACACGACCTCGCCGCGCATCGCGGCGGGTCTGGGCACCATTGCCCGCATCGTTTCGGAGAATCGCCCCATCTATCGTGAGCGCCTGGCGCTCGAAGACGCGCTGATGCGCATTGAGGGCATCTACAAGCCCTATCACAAGACCCTGCAAACCCTGTTGAGCGAAACGCTCGGCCATTTCGGCGTGGCCGTCCTGGTCGATTGCCATTCCATGCCGCGCCTCAATCGCGGCAATGACCGTCTGGCTCCCGACGTCGTGCTGGGCGACCGCTACGGTACAACCTGTGCGCCGGTCCTTATCGATACTGTGGAAGCAGTGTTCGCGGGCGCTGGCCTGAAAGTCGCCCGCAACCGCCCCTATGCCGGCGGACACACCACCCGCGCCTATGGCCGGCCCCAATATGGCATCCACGCCATCCAGATCGAATTTTCCCGCCACCTCTACATGCACGAATTGACCCTGCAAAAGCATCAGGGCTTTTCAGCCATGCAGCAGCTTGCCGAAACCCTTCTGGGAACGCTGGTGCGGTTCGATGCGGTTTCGCTGGCGCGCACGCAACTGGCCGCCGAATAAATCACGAAATATCTGGGGAAGGAAAAGGGTGTTCCGCGCCGGGCGGCCACAGAAGGAAAAGAGTGGGCCGCTCTGGGCGGCCCAAGTCAAGGGAGGAAACATTGGCGGCTCAAGAGAAACGGCAAGAGCCGAAAGAACCACCAATCCATCATGCAATATCGTGTTTGAACCTTATTTCACCAAAGCGCAAGTCCGCCAAAGGGATGATGTATGCAATCGGCATGCGCTGTTGCAAAAAGGAATCACTTCTGTAAACCCACTGTTAAGGAAGCGGTTTTGCAACCGATTACACTCATTTTCCCGCAAGATTTTGGATGTCCATGACAATTTCGTCACCAGCCGGTCTCAGCGACGAGGCCATCACCCAGACCCTGATCGCTGGCGCCGACGCCGCGCGAACCTCGACTTTAGGCCGGTTCCGAACCCAACTTGCTGTGGATAACAAGTTTTCATCCGGCTTCGACCCGGTCACCGAGGCTGACCGGGAAGCCGAAACCCGCATTCGCGAAGCGATTGCCGCCCGCTTCCCCGATCACGGCATCATCGGGGAAGAATGGGACACAAAAGACACCACGACCCGGTTCAACTGGATCATCGACCCCATAGACGGCACAAGAGCCTTCATTTCCGGCGTTCCCGTCTGGGGCACGTTGATCGGGCTCACCTATCAGGGCAAGGCCATTGCCGGGCTCATGGAACAGCCCTTTACCGGCGAACGCTGGCTGGCTGTGGGCGGCAGGCTCGAACACACCCATAACGGCGCGCGCGTCCCTGCCGCCGTCAGCGCCGTGACCAGGCTGTCACAGGCCCGCACCAGCACCACCAACCCCGATATGTTCACCGGGCCCCATCTTTCCGCCTGGACCGAGCTGAACGCCCGCGCCCTGCAGGTTCGCTACGGGCTTGATTGCTACGCCTATTGCCTTTTGGCCTCCGGCCATATTGACCTCGTCGTCGAAGCGGGCCTCAAGGATGTCGACATCGCCCCCTTGATCCCCATCATCGAGGCAGCGGGGGGCATCGTCACCACCTGGGATGGCGGCCGCGCCGAAATGGGCGGCACCTGCATCGCCGCCGCAACCGAACAGCTGCACGAAGAAGCAATGCGCGTCCTGCGCGACGCCATGCTGGAGTAGGGAACAGTACACGCCCCTAGCCAAAAGGTGCCATTCAGACCGCCGAACAAAGGCCTAACCCGGCCCGGGTAGTCCGTCGAATCGTGGCGCTTGGGACAGTTGTTCGTCCCATTCCGCCGCATCGCCAACGCAAATATGACCAGTGGGCGCGATGGCGATCTCGGTATCGAGACTGCCCGCCGGCACAACCAGCAGTTGGCCGTTCATCTGGATAATGGGGACGGCAGCCCCGCAGCCGATGCAAAAACTCTTCTCATGCCGAGTGCCGGGCACACGGTAGGTGCGAACACTGTCCGCCCCGCTCACCCATTCCAGAACCGCCGTTGAGGAAAACAGGTTGGCCGCATGGGCCGAGCCCGTATCCTTGCGGCATCGGCTGCAATGGCACAAAAAGAAACTGTCGAAGGAACCGGAAACGGTAAATGTTATCGTGCCGCACTGACACGAGCCTCTCGCTCCGTTTGCACCATTCATCGCTCATCACCACTCTGTTCGGTCACAAAGGCATCGAACGCGGCAAAGACCTGCGCACGAATGGCGTCGGTCTCCATGAACAGTTCGTGCCGTGCGCCCGAAATTATCACATGATGCCCGGCCCGCAGCCGCAGCCCCAGGGATTCGGTCGCGCCGGTCTCGACAACACTGTCGAGTGCCGCCGCGCAGATGAAGACGGGGATCTTGAGCCGGGCTGGGAAATCGTCCCCATTGGCCCGGCGCATTGCGGCCAGCGAAGATCCGATCCAGCCCAGCGTGGGAAGCCCGATAGAAAGATCGGGTCGTGCCTTCAATATCTCGACGCTGCGCATATAGCGGGCCTTGTCCGAAGTCAGCGGATTGCCCTCGAACCCCGCTTCGGTCTGCGCCTTGTCCTCGCGCCGCCCCACCGGCACCGTGGATAGTCCCAAAAACCGTGCTGCATCGACCAGCCGCGACGACCATTTGAGCGAAAAGGGCAACCCCGGCAGGCTCACCATGGGTGAGGACAAAAACACCCGATCAAACATCAGCCGGTCGCGCGTTGCCGCCAGAAGCCCGACCAGTCCCCCCGTCGAATGCCCGACAAGATAATAGGGAGGCGGGCAGTCGGGCAGGACGATGCCCTTGTGAAAATCGTGAAGATCGGTCCAGTAGTCGTCGAAATTTTCCACATGCCCGTGGCGCCGATTGCCAATCAGCCGGTCCGACCCGCCCTGCCCGCGCAGATCGAATGTCGCGACGGCAAATCCGCGCTTCTGGAAATCGCCTATAGTCTCGAAATATTTCTCGATGAACTCGGTGCGCCCCTGCACCAGAACGATCGTGCCCCGCGCGCCACCACCCTGTTTTGGGAAAAGGCCGTAGCGCAGCCGAACCTTGTCGCTGGTCGAAAAAAAGCCCGACCGGGCGCCTTTGGGGATGGGATTGTTCTCAAGGTGGACAAACTCGTGTCCAGTGGGCGTCGCGTCCATATGCACCGATTGTCTGTTGGGCGTCTCAGCGACAATAGCGGGGCCGGGTAAACGAGGCACTACAAAGCGTGTCCAGAAAAAAGCCTGCCCCCGGCTTGAACGGGGGTGCTTGCCGGTTCTTCGGTTCGGACACGCGGCAATAATATGCATCGCGAAAGCGATGCGCAGACGCCGTTGCGGGGGGCGGTGAACGGCGCCTGCGCTTTGTTATGACACCGTTTCCGGCATCACATGCACCCTTCTAACCCGCCCCGCCTGACCGCTCCCTGAGTGCCCCGTTCATATTCAATTCAGCCGGGCATTTTTGCGCCTCTTGAACGGCAAATTGGCGGTTCCTATCTTTACGCTGTCCGCCGGATGACCCGGGGATGCCGCCGGAAACCGCTCGCCTCAAATGGGAGCTCCGACCCGGCAGCATAGCTAAACGTTCTTGCTACACTCAGGAGAACACTGAAAATGCAACGTCTTGATTTTTCGCCCTTTTACCGCTCCACCGTCGGGTTCGACCGCCTGTTCTCACGCCTCGACACCCTGGTCGCCGAAGACGCGAAATCCTACCCGCCCTACAATATCGAGCGCACCGGTGAGGATACCTACCGCGTGACCATCGCGGTCGCCGGTTTCTCGTCTGGCGACATTGCCATCGAGACCAAGGAAAACAACCTGCAGGTCAAGGGCTCGCGTGCCTCGGGTGCCAGTGACAAGCGCGAATTCCTCCATCGCGGCATAGCCGAGCGCGCCTTCGAATTGCGCTTCCAGCTTGCCGAGCATGTCGAGGTCTCCGGCGCTTCGCTCGAAAACGGCCTGCTGCACATCGATCTCAAGCGCGAACTGCCCGAATCCAAGCGCCCGCGCCAGATCGAGATTTCCAGCGCACCCCAGACGATCGAGGACAAGACCGTCAACTAAACGGCCTTTCCCTCAGACATCAGGGCGCGGTTCCGAAAGGGACCGCGCCTTTCTTTTGCCCACGGAACCCGACACCACTCATCGGTGTTGATTAGCCGACAGTTTTCAGCAGAAGGAATTTTCAAAAATGGCCACTCCCTCAATTTCCCTGGGCAAGGATGGCAATGCCCGCAAAGTGGTGATCGACATCCTCAACGCCCGCCTCGCCGATGCCATCGATCTGGCGTTGATCACCAAGCAGGCCCACTGGAATCTCAAGGGCCCCGATTTCATTGCAATCCATGAAATGCTCGACCCCATGCGCGCCAGCCTCGACACTCATGTCGATGTGATCGCCGAGCGCGTTGCCCAGCTCGACGGCATTGCCCTGGGCACCTCCCAGATCGTCGCCAAACAGACAACGCTTGATGCCTACCCCACCGATATCCGCAAAACCAATGACCACCTGACCGAACTGGCCAAACGCTACGCAGCGCTCGCCAATCAGGTCCGCGAGGATATCGACGCCACCGATGAAGCCGGTGACGCCGACGCCGCCGATATCCTGACCGCCTTCTCGCGCGATCTCGACAAGAACCTGTGGTTCATCAAATCCCACCTCGAATAGAGAAGGCGGGATTTTTCCATTGTGAGCGGGCGCGCCCCTGACCGGGCGCGCCCGTTTGCCATTTTAGTCTGCCCATCCTAAAATCGGCAGGCCGAACTTGCCGCCGCGCAAAAAATCTGCGAGTGTCGCGCAAATTTTAGGGCAGCATTGCTGTCCATTATTGACAAATGACAGGCAATCCTTCACACAGAGACTGTGCTAAGGAGTGTCTTGGCAGAAAATCGCAGCATCGACCGTCTCCCGGCCCGATCTGTGTCGCCGGTCAAAGCCCGCCCATCAAGAGGAGGAGCGGCCCGGTGGAACCCGATAGGGGTTCATTTGAGCGGCCATTTGGATGCAGCGCCGCTCCAGTGTAAATAAACCGGTCTGCTCACCCGAGCCGTACATTGATCCTTGTACGACCCGAACGAGCGACCTGCACGGACGGTGAATTGGCTTGCCTTCCGTTAACTTTGGCGAGGACCTGATATGGGCGAAATGGACAAGCATTTGATCGAGGCGGCTGCGGCACTTCCGGGCACCACTGCGACCAAACGCAACGCCGCCCAGGGTCTTTATGACCCGGCCAATGAGCACGATGCCTGCGGCATCGGCATGATCGCCAACATCAAGAACATCAGGAGCCACGAAGTGGTGCAGAAGGGGCTCGAAATCCTCGAGAACCTCGAACACCGCGGCGCGGTCGGCGCCGACCCGCTCATGGGCGACGGCGCGGGCATTCTCGTCCAGATTCCGCATGCCTTTTTCAACAAGGTCGCCGATTTCGACCTGCCCGATGCGGGGTTCTATGCCCCGATCATGATCTTTTATCCCAACGATACCGCCCTGCGCGACCGTTGCGCCGATCTCGTACGCAAGACGATTGCCGCAGAGGGGCTCGAAATCCTCGGCGAGCGTGTCGTTCCGTTCGACAACTCGGCACTGTCCGAAGGCGTCATCGCCACCCAGCCCATCATCGAGCAGATGTTTGTCGCCCGTCCCGAAGGGCTCGAGGACATCGACGCCTTCGAGCGCAAGCTCCTGATAACGCGCAAGGTGATCTCCAACACGCTCTATAAAGAAATCCCCGAAGTGCAGGGCGACAACGGCTTTTACATCGTCTCGATGTCGGCCCGCACCATCGTCTACAAGGGCATGTTCCTGGCCGACCAGCTCGGCAAGTTCTACCCCGACCTGCACGACACCCAGTTCGACAGCGCCATCGCGCTCGTTCACCAGCGTTTTTCGACCAACACCTTCCCGTCCTGGAAGCTGGCTCACCCCTACCGGATGACCATCCACAACGGGGAAATCAACACCATCCGCGGCAACGTCAACTGGATGGCGGCCCGTCAGGCCTCGGTGGCCTCGCCCAAGTTCGGCGACGACATCACCAAGATCTGGCCGATCTCCTATGAAGGCCAGTCCGACACCGCCTGTTTCGACAACGCGCTCGAATTCCTCGTGCGCGGCGGTTACCCGTTGCCCCATGCGGCCATGATGCTGATCCCGGAAGCCTGGGCCGGCAATTCGCTGATGGATGACGAGCGCCGCGCCTTTTACGAATACCACGCAGCTCTGATGGAGCCCTGGGACGGGCCTGCCGCCATGTCGCTTTCGGACGGCCGCTACGTCGTTGCCACCCTCGACCGCAACGGCCTGCGCCCGGCCCGCTATCTGGTGACAAAGGAAGGTCACGTCGTTCTCGCCTCGGAATCGGGCGTGCTCGATATCCCTGAAGAAGACGTCGTCGAGCGCTGGCGCCTGCAGCCGGGCCGCATGCTGTTCATTGACCTCGAAGAGGGCCGCATCGTCTCCGACGACGAGATCAAAAAGGCTCTCGCCGGCAAGAACCCTTATGCGAACTGGCTCGCCAAGACCCAGATCGTGCTCGAGGACCTGCCCGAAGCCGAACCCAAGGCACCAGCAACCACCGAGAGCCTTCTCGACCGTTTGCAGGCCTTTGGCTACAGCCAGGAAGACATCAAGGTCCTCATGGCGCCCATGGCGACCACGGGCCAGGAAGCCGTCGGCTCGATGGGCACCGATACGCCCCTCTCGGCCCTCTCGGACAAGCCCAAGCTGCTCTATACCTATTTCAAGCAGAACTTTGCGCAGGTCACCAACCCGCCCATCGACCCGATTCGCGAGGAATCGGTGATGAGCCTTGTCTCGTTCATCGGCCCGCGCCCCAATCTGTTCGATCTGGAAGGTCTTTCGACCACCAAGCGCCTCGAAGTGCGCCAGCCCATCCTGACCAACGAGGATCTTGAAAAGATCCGCGCGCTCGGCGACATGGCCGATAACCAGTTCCATACCGCAACCCTCGACATCACCTACGATGCCGCAAAGGGCACCGCCGGTATGCAGGCCGCGCTCGACGCCCTGTGCGAACGCGCCGAATCCTCGGTCCAGAACGGCTACAACATCATCATCCTGTCCGACCGTCTGGTCGCTGCAAACCGGATCGCCATCCCTGCGCTGCTGGCCACTGCTGCCGTGCACCATCACCTGATCCGCAAGGGGCTGCGCACCTCCTCGGGCCTTGTGGTCGAAACCGGCGAAGCGCGTGAAGTGCACCACTTCGCCGTCCTGGCCGGCTATGGCGCCGAAGCCATCAACCCCTATCTGGCCTTCGAGGCCCTCGCTGCGCTGCACGCCGAAGGCGAATTTCCCGCCGAAGTCGATGCCGGCGAAGTCATCTACCGCTACATCAAATCGGTGGGTAAGGGTCTGCTCAAGATCATGTCCAAGATGGGCATTTCGACCTACCAGTCATATTGCGGCGCGCAGATTTTCGACGCGGTCGGGCTCTCCTCCGAATTCGTCAAGCGCTTCTTTTTCGGCACCGCCACCACCATCGAAGGTGTGGGCCTGGCACAAGTGGCCGAGGAAACCCTGCGCCGCCACACCCTCGCCTTTTCCGACGATGCCGTGTTGCGCAAGAGCCTTGAGGTCGGCGGCGAATACGCCTATCGCATGCGTGGGGAAGCCCATGCCTGGGGCCCCAACACCATCGCCGACCTCCAGCATGCAGTGCGGCTGAAGGACGATACGCCCGAAAGCGCCCAGGAGCGCTATGACGCGTTCGCCCGCGCCGCCAACGGCGAGAACGCCGAGCATCTGACCATCCGTTCGCTGTTCGAGATCAAGCCGCTCGGCGAACCGGTCGACATCTCCGAAGTCGAGCCCGCCGAAGCCATCGTGCAGCGCTTTGCCACCGGCGCCATGAGCTTCGGGTCGATTTCGCGCGAAGCCCACACAACGCTCGCCATGGCCATGAACAAGATCGGCGGCAAGTCCAACACCGGCGAGGGCGGAGAAGACCCCAAGCGCTTCAAGCCGCTGGCTGACGGCGCCATGAACCCTGAGCGCTCGGCCATCAAGCAGATCGCCTCGGGCCGGTTTGGCGTCACCACCGAATATCTGGTCAACGCCGACATGCTCCAGATCAAGGTCGCACAGGGTGCCAAGCCCGGCGAAGGCGGACAACTCCCCGGCCACAAGGTGGACTGGGTGATCGCCAAGATTCGCCATTCGACCCCGGGCGTGGCTCTGATTTCGCCGCCACCACACCACGATATCTATTCCATCGAGGATCTGGCCCAGCTCATCTACGACCTCAAGAACGTCAACCCCGACGCCGCCATTTCGGTCAAGCTGGTCTCTGAAGTGGGCGTGGGCACGGTAGCCGCCGGCGTCGCCAAGGCGCGTGCCGACCACATCACCATTGCCGGCTATGACGGGGGCACGGGCGCATCGCCGCTGACCTCGCTCAAGCATGCCGGCAGCCCATGGGAAATCGGTCTGGCCGAAACCCATCAGACCCTGGTTATCAACCGTCTGCGTTCACGCGTGGCCCTTCAGGTCGATGGCGGCTTCCGCACCGGCCGCGATGTTCTGATCGGCGCCATGCTCGGTGCCGATGAGTACGGCTTTGCCACCGCCCCGCTGATCGCGGCTGGCTGCATCATGATGCGCAAGTGTCATCTCAACACCTGCCCGGTCGGCATCGCCACCCAGGACCCCGTGCTGCGCAAGCGCTTCAAGGGAACGCCCGAGCACGTCATCAACTATTTCTTCTTTGTCGCCGAAGAGTTGCGCAAGCTGCTCGCCAAAATGGGCGCCCGGACTCTCAATGAGGTGATCGGCCGCTCCGACCTGCTCGAGCAGACCCGGCTCGACAATCACTGGAAGGCCAAGGGGCTCGATTTCTCCAAGCTGTTTTATAAGCCCGAGCCCCTCGGCGGGGATTCGATCCATCATACCGAATTTCAGAACCATCACCTCGAGGCCGTGCTCGACCGCGAGCTGATCGCCAAGGCCCGCAACGCCATCGACACCAAAGAGCCGATCCAGTTCGAAAGCCCAATCCGCTCGCTCAACCGCTCGACCGGCGCCATGCTGTCGGGCGAAGTCGCCAAGGCCCATGGGCACAAAGGACTGGCCGAAGACACCATTTCGGTCACCCTGCGCGGCACAGCGGGCCAGAGCTTTGGCGCGTTCCTTGCCAAAGGCATCAGCTTCGATCTGATCGGGGACGCCAACGACTATGTCGGCAAGGGACTTTCGGGTGGCCGCATCGTCATTCGTCCCTCCGAAAAGTCCCGGATCGTGCCCGAGGAATCGATGATCGTGGGCAACACCGTGCTTTACGGCGCCATCGAGGGCGAATGCTATTTCCGCGGCGTGGCCGGCGAGCGTTTCGCCGTGCGCAACTCGGGCGCCATCGCCGTTGTCGAAGGCACTGGCGATCACGGCTGTGAATACATGACCGGCGGTGTCGTCGTGGTCATCGGCAAGACCGGCCGCAACTTCGCCGCCGGGATGTCCGGTGGTGTCGCTTACGTGCTCGACGAGGAGGAAACCTTCCGCTCGCGCTGCAACCTCGCCATGGTCGATCTCGAACCCGTCACCGAGGAAGAAGAGCTGATGCGCAAGATCCACCACCACGGTGGCGATCTCGAATGGCACGGCCGGGTCGACGTTTCCGGCGACATGACCAAGCATGACGACGAGCGTCTGTTCCAGCTCATTTCCAACCATCTGCACTATACCGGCTCATCACGCGCCAAGCTGATCCTGGACAATTGGGAGCAATACCGTCCCAAATTCGTCAAGGTCATGCCTGTCGAATACCGCCGGGCGATGCAGGAAATGGAAGATTTGCGCACGGGCCGCTCGCGCCCAACCGCAGCAGAGTAAAGGAGAAAGCCAATGGGTAAGGTAACAGGCTTTCTTGAAATAGATCGCCAGGAACAGCGCTACGAGCCTGCCTCGGATCGCGTTCGGCACCATCGCGAGTTCACGATTCCGCTCACCGAGCCGGAAGTGAAGAACCAGGCCGCCCGCTGCATGGATTGCGGCATCCCCTATTGCCATGGCGATACGGGCTGCCCCGTGCACAACCAGATTCCGGACTGGAACGATCTCGTTTATCAGGACGATTGGGAGGAGGCCTCGCGCAACCTTCATTCGACCAACAACTTCCCCGAGTTCACCGGCCGCATCTGCCCCGCACCCTGCGAGGAAGCGTGCACGCTCAACCTTGAGGACGTGCCGGTCGCCATCAAGACCGTGGAACAGGCCATTGCCGACAAGGCCATCAAGGGCGGCTGGGTCCGCCCCCAGATTGCCGACAAAAAGACCGGCAAGAAGATCGCCATCGTCGGCGCCGGCCCGGCCGGTCTCGCCGCCGCGCAACAGCTTGCCCGCGTCGGCCACGAGGTTCACCTCTTCGAGCGTGAGCCCAAGCCGGGCGGATTGATGCGGTATGGCATTCCCGACTTCAAGATGGAAAAGGGCCATATCGATTTCCGTCAGGCCCAGATGGAAGCCGAAGGCGTGATCTTTCATTTCGGTGAAAACATCGGCGTCACCCGCCCCTTCTCGGATCTTAAGGAAAACCACGACGCGGTGCTGCTCTGCGGCGGCTCGGAATTCCCGCGCCATCCGGGCTGTGAGGGCACCGACTTTGCCGGCGTCCACTACGCCATGCCCTATCTCGTCCAGCAGAACCGCCGCAATGGCGGAGAACTGGTCACCGACGAACCCATCCTTGCCGCCGGCAAGAATGTGGTAGTGATTGGCGGCGGCGATACGGCATCCGATTGCGTGGGCACCGCGTTCCGTCAGGGCGCCGTCTCGGTGACCCAGCTCGATATCCGCCCGCGTCCGCCCGAAAAGGAAGACAAGCTCACTTCATGGCCAAACTGGGCCGTCAAGATGCGCACCTCATCTTCGCAGGCCGAAGGCGCCAATCGTGAGTTCCAGGCCGGAACCGTCGAGATCGTGTCGGACGAGCGCGGCCACGTCTCGGGCGTCAAATGCGCCCGCGTCGGCAATGACCGCCAGCCCATCGAGGGCAGCGATTTCATCCTGCCCGCCGAACTGGTGCTGATGGCCATCGGCTTTGCCCATCCGATCCACGACGGCATGCTCGAACAGCTCGGCGCCAGGCTCGACAAGCGCGGCAATCTGTTCGCCGATACCTTCAGCTACAAGACCAGCGTGGATGGTGTCTATGCCGCCGGCGACATGCGCCGCGGCCAGTCGCTGGTCGTCTGGGCCATTCGCGAGGGCCGTCAGGCGGCCCGCGCCATCGATCTCGACCTCATGGGCGAGACCGCTCTGCCGCGCTGATCTGTTCGATCTGAATCAGAAAAAAGCCCCGGACAAACTCCGGGGCTTTTTTCTCAACGCCCACCGGGGTTTTCGATAATTGTTTCGGCCCGACCCAAGCCGAACGCATCCACCCGTCCCACCGGCGCATCGAGCATGTCCTCGAGCGCAAAACCGCGCGTTCCCGCCGTGGCCTGCCCCGCCACGATAAGATCGTTCGCCCTCTGCGCCGCACCGCCAAGGTCCTGCACGAAACTGGCCATCTCGACCAGCCGCATCTGGTCGAGCCCTTGATAGGGCGGCCGGACCATCCCGGCGGCATCTGTCCCCGCCAGCAGGTCGGCGACCTCCGAGGTGCTGCCCGACAGGCTGACCCGGCCACCGCCGCCCGAACCCATCGCCCTGTCGATATAAAAGGCCAGCTTGTCAGCGCCGGCCGCAGAAAAATGGATGCCGTCGCCCTTGCGCATATCCACGATATTGCCGTTCAGATCCGGTCCATCGGCGCTGTAGCCGCCATCTTCGCCCAGATAGCGGTCATAGGTCTCCACCCACGCCCCGCCAGCCGCATTGACCGCCGCCTTGTGGATGGAGGAAATCTGCGCCATGGCAGCCCCATAGCTGGGCTGTTGCATCGGCGGCAATTCGAGCCAGACGACTTCCTTCCCGGCCGCGTTGATGTCGGCCAGAAACGCATCGATCCGGTCCCGATAAGCACTGCGCCACGGGTCCGACAGCGCCTCGGCCCCGTCGAGTGCCTGCCGGTCATTGATCCCGATGGCCACCACCGCGACATCGAAGCTGTCGGCGATCACCTCGTCCTCGATCGCCGCGTTCCAGTCGAAAAAATCGTTGCGTACAAAGCCCGACGATCCGACCGCCTGCTCGCGGACCGATATTTCGGGATTGTCCGCATAGAGCCGCTCCAGCGCTCGCGCCAGATCGACGGCCAGCGAATCCCCGAACACGGCTACCCGACGTGCATTGTCCGATTTTTCCACTTCGCTGGTTTCAGGCGGCTCGGCCTGCCGGGGTTGGGGCGCAGGCTGGGCCTGGGGCCGGGGCTGCGACGTGACCGGCTCTTGCGGCTGGCTCTGCTGCTCTTCATTCCCCGAACCGAACAGCACCTCGAACAGCGTGCGCGTGCTGCGCTCCTGCGCCAAAACGCCGGACGCCGAAAGCGCGAGCACCAGAAAAACAACTATGGAACGCCACATGACCATCAGCGGTTTCTAGTCCAATTCACAGCACCCTCAAAGCGCCACCACTTAATTATTGAACGGCACTGGCCAGCAATCGATGCGCCTCGCGGGTCACGAACCCGTCAGCGACCAACCCCGCGTCCGCCTGAAACCGCGCATAGGCCGCCTGCGTCACCGGCCCGATGTTGCCGTCAACCACGCCCCCGTAATACCCCAGCCGCGCCAGCATCGTCTGGATATCGATCCGCTGCTGGCGATCGGGAAATTGCGCGCCGCGTGGCCATGAAGCAACGAACGGCCCGGCGCCCTTGAGCCTGTCGGTCAGATGGGCAACCGCCATCGCGTAAGAATCGGAGAAATTGTATCCCTTGAACACCAGATAATTGCGCGTCATCAAAAATTTCGGCCCTGCCGCCCCCGCCGGAACATAAAGGAAGACCTCGATGTCCAGGTCGGTGAACTCTCGCCCCGCCACCCGTGCGACGCCCCGCTCGGCGAAAAAGCCTATGGTCCGAAAAGCCTCGCGATCGGCCAGCAGGTAGTCGAACCCTTCGGGCACTTCGACCTCGAACCCCCAATCGAGACCGGGCCGATAACCCAGCCCGCGCAGATAATTGGCCGATGACGCCAGCGCATCGGCAAGCGAAGTGTGCGGATCGGCAACGCCGTCCCCATCGCCATCCTGCCCATATTGCAGATAGGCGGTGGGAATGAGTTGCAGATGCCCCAGCGCCCCGGCCCAGGAGCCCACAAGTCCTTCCGCCGATCCCCGCGCCTGCGCGATCGCCAGAGCAGCGATCAGTTCGGCCTCATCCTCTGCCACCCGCCCACGCCGCTGATGGGCAAGCGTTGCAAGAGACGGGATGATCGGCTTGATGAGCGAGCGGTTGGACAGCACCGCGCCATAATCGGATTCCATCCCCCAGATCGCCGCCAGAACGTAAGGATCGACCCCATAGCGCTGCCCTACGGCATTCAGCAATCCGCCATTGGCCGCGACCGCCGCCCGCCCGCGCGCAATCCGTCCCGATCCGATCCGGGCATCGAGATACGCCCAGATCGGCGTCACGAATTCGGGTTGCCCGGAAATCAGAGACGGGATCGAAGGGTCGGGCGTGACCGGCCCCATGACCGCGCGATAGAAATCGCGGTCTATGCCATTGGCTACGGCAACCGCTTCCATCCGGTCCTTGAACGCCCCGAAGCTCTCGACCGGCTGCGCCAGACCCGCTCCGGCCAGCCCCAACCAGACGAAAATCGCTCCGATCAGAGAATGGAGGGCCGGTCGTTGCGCGTATCGAGATATTTTTCCCATTTATAGGCCATCTCCACGATTCCGGCGAGGTCGTCATGCTTGGGCACCCAGCCCAGCGCCTTGATCCGGTCGGCCCCTGCCACGATCGAGGCCGGATCGCCCGGCCGGCGCGGCCCGTGTTCGACGGGAAAATCGATCCCCGTCACCGATTTGACGGTCGAAATCACCTCATCGACCGAAAACCCGCGCCCATAACCGCAATTGACGGTGGTGCTTTCCCCGCCATCGCGCAAATGCCCGAGCAGCAATCCATGCGCCGCAACAAGGTCGGCCACATGGATATAGTCGCGCACGCAGGTGCCATCGGGCGTCGGATAGTCATCGCCGAATACGCTCATCGTCTCGCGATGCCCCAGCGCGGTCTGCACTGCCACCTTGATCAGGTGCGTAGCGCCCGCCGTCGATTGTCCCGAGCGCATTTGGGGGTCCGCGCCCGCCACGTTGAAATAGCGCAAGACCCCATAGGTGATCGGATGGGCCGCAGCCACATCGGCCAGCATCCATTCGCTCATCAGTTTCGAGCGCCCATAGGGCGAGACCGGCGAAAGGATTGCGTCCTCGGCCACCGGCTCGAGCCCCACCATGCCATAGACTGCCGCGGTCGATGAAAAGATGAAATGCTTGACCCCGCCCGCCACCGCGGCGGCAATCAGATCGCGCGTATTGGCCGTATTGTTCTTGTAATATTTGAGCGGGTTTTCCACCGATTCCGGCACGATGATCGAACCGGCAAAATGAATGATCGAATCAATTTCGTTTTCGGCAATGATTTTCGACACCAGCTCGGCATCGGCCACATTGCCTTCAACGAGCTTGACCCGATGATCGACCAGCCAGGAAAAACCGGTGGTCAGATTGTCGAGTACCACGACGTTCTCGCCCGCATCCGCCAGATGCAGCACCATATGCGAGCCGATATATCCCGCGCCGCCCGTGACCAGTATAGCCATGATTGTCCTTAAATCCGCTTATGCCCTCGCATGCATTGCTGGCATGCAACTGTCACCACAATCTTGCATTAAGACATTGAAACTGTCTTAGTTTATGTCAAAGCAATCGCAAGGGAGTATGAAGTGGTCCAGAGAGTCCGTACAGCCGTCTTTCCTGTCGCCGGCCTTGGAACAAGGTTTCTTCCCGCCACCAAAGCCATGCCCAAGGAGATGCTGACGGTCGTCGACAAGCCGGTCATCCAGTATGCCGTCGATGAGGCCCGCGAGGCGGGCATCGAGCATTTCGTTTTCGTCACCGGCCGCAACAAGGGTGTCATCGAGGACCATTTCGACCGTCAGTTCGAGCTCGAGGCAACGCTCGAGGCGCGCGGCAAGACCGAAGCCCTCGAACAGCTCCGCCGCGACCTGCCCAAGGCGGGCCAGTCGAGCTTCACCCGCCAGCAGGAACCGCTCGGCCTCGGCCATGCCGTATGGTGCGCCCGCGACATCGTCGGGCGCGAACCCTTCGCGCTCTTGTTGCCCGACATGATCTTCAAATCCTCTCCCGGCGTGCTCAAGCAGATGATGGACGCTTATGAAGAAACGGGCGGCAACATTATCGCGGTCGAGGAGTGTGCGCCCGAAGACGTCTCTTCCTATGGCGTCGTCGCCCGTGGCGAAGGCCCCGACAGCGGGTTCGCCATCACCGGCATGGTCGAAAAGCCCAAGCCCGAGGATGCGCCCTCAAACCTCATCATTTCGGGCCGCTACATCCTTCAGCCGGAAATCTTTTCCCTTCTGGGCGAGCAGACCGTGGGCACGGGCGGTGAAATCCAGATCACCGACGCCATGCACTACCTCATGGACCGCCAGCCCTTCATCGGCGTCAAATACGATGGACAGGTTTTCGATTGCGGCTCCAAGATCGGGTTCCTGACCGCCAATGTCGCCTTCGCGCTCGACCGGCCCGATATTGCCGATGCGTTCTTGAGCGAACTCAAGACCCTGACCGGCGACACCCCAATCAGTATTGAAGACTGACGCCGCCGCTGATCCGGTGCTCGTCGCGGCTGGCAATCGCCGCGGCGGGGTCCTCGCGCAATCCATAATCATAGTCGAGCGTTGCAGTGGTGTGCTGGCTGACCGTGAAATCGGCGCCAAGCCCCGCCGAATAGCTCCGGCTGGTCGCCGAGCCGTCCTCGGGCACTGCCCATTGCGTACCCGCCGAGGCCCGCAGGGCGAGCCATGAATTGGCCCTGTGCCGGGCTTCAACGTCCACACCATAGGTTGCGCTGGCGCCCGAGCCACCCTGCCCCGGCGTTAGTTCGGTATCGAAGCTCGCCGTGAACTCGGTGGTCGTCGTCGGACGATAGGCAGCCGAAACGCCATAGAGCCATGTCTGCGCTTCGGGGATGGCATCGGCGTCAAACATCCGCCAGCCCGAGCCAATGGACGCCTCCAGCGTCACGACGTCGGACCAGTTTGTCGTGATGCCGCCACGCAGCTCGAAATCGTCGCCTGAGCGGCTGGCGCCCAGATCGGGATCGACCCCATCGAACTCGGTCCGTCCCACAGCCCCCTGGCCGAACACCCCGACTATCGGGGTCAATTCATACGCCACCCTGAGCTCGCCGCCATAGCGGGTTGCGCCTTCATGGCTGTTGTCGATCACCGTGCCATCGGCCTGAACGGCCTCGCCAACCCAGTCGCGCGCGATGTCACCGGCCCCGCTGACGGTAAAATTGCCGAACCGATGCGTGTAGCCGAGCCCGGCAGTACCCAAGACCGAAACCGGCGCGCTGGCCAGATCCGCCTCATCGGCACTTAAGCCGTCCGGCGCATCCTGGGACAGCGCAAGGTCGGCATTGAATGCCAGCCCCGCCGACGGCGAAAGCCTATGGACGACATCGGCCGACACATTGGCCGCGCCGACGCGCGCATCATCCGATTGCGGCGCAACCAGCGTCGCCGACGCGTTCAGCGCCAGATCGGTCGTCCCGCCGGAACGGGAATAGGAAACCGAGGGGATCGTCAGCATTTCAAACCGCTCGGTCGCCCCGCTGCGCACATAGGCGCCCCGCAGGGCAATTCCGTATCCCAGTTCGCCCCAATCGGCCGTATCGACCGGAGCCGCCACGGCAGGTTGCACCGGTTCCGAAGCGGGCGCCGCCTCTGGTGGCGCCGCGACAGCCGCACTGGTGGCAGGCTCGGGAGTTGAAAGCGGCAAGGGCGCGGCGGGCAAGGTGAAAGGCACGGCCAGATCGGGGGCGGGAAACTGACACAACGTCCCCGGCCGGCACCCCACGCCCAGCGACCCGCGCAACAGATCGGGATTGTCGGTCCCCGACCCGTCCCCTTGGGCAAGCGTCATTGAGGCACCAGCCAAAGCACCGGCACCCGCAAGGGTCAGGACGAGAATTGTTCGGGCACCAAAGGTCAATTTCACGGTTCCGGAAATTATGACCGGAGGCTTTCAACTTATGGTTAAGAAAGCTTTACCGGTGCTCACATTTCCTCGCATCCAAGGTCATCAAATTTGAAGCGGTTAAGGCCTTGGTATGACCTGCTTCCTATAGTGTCCCCATATTTGGACCTCGCGACCTGGCCCATCTTGGGCCATGGAGTTTTTGGCATGGATCTCGCCACGATTTTGGGCATCATCGCTGGTGCCGCCGTTATTGCTTTTGCCATTTTCATGGGCGGATCGTTTTCCGCGTTTGTCGATATCCCCTCGATTTTCATCGTCATCGGTGGCGGATTCGCCGCCACGCTGATCCGCTTTCCCCTGGCCGGAGTGGGCCAGGCCCTGGTCACCGGCGGGCGCGTCGCCTTCACCCACAAGAAGGTCGAACCGCGCGAGTTGATCGAAAAGATTGCCCGGATGGGCGACATCGCGCGCCGCCAGGGCCCGCTCGGCCTCGAAGGCATGGACTTCGACGAGCCCAATCTGCGCAAAGGCGCGCAATACATTGCCGACGCCTACGATCCCGAATTCATCCGCGAATCCATGGAGCTCGAGCGCGACCAGTATCTCTCCCGGCTGAGCGAAGGCCAGCGCGTCTTCAAATCGCTCGGCGATGCCGCGCCGGCCTTCGGGATGATCGGCACGCTTGTTGGGCTCGTCCAGATGCTCGGGAGCATGGACGATCCCTCTGCGATCGGGCCGGCCATGGCGGTCGCGCTGCTGACCACGCTCTACGGCGCGATCATCGCCAATCTGGTGTGCCTGCCGATATCCGACAAACTGCTCGCCAAATTCAGCGTCGAGGAGATCAACCAGACACTCATCATCGATGGCATCATGTCCATCCGCGATGGCAAGAGCCCCAACCTGATTCGTGAAATGCTGGTTGCCTACCTGCCCGAACAGCAGCGCGAAGCCGACGAATCCCAGCTCAGGGCAGCCGCCTGACCATGGCACGCGCGAGCGCCGCAGCGCGCAAGAAGGACAACAAGTCCGAGGTCCCCGAATGGCTGGTGACTTTTGCCGATTTGATGTCGATCCTTGTCTGCTTTTTCGTGCTCATCATTTCGTTCTCCATCCAGGACGAGCGAAAGCTCCAGATCGTCGCCGGCTCGATGCGCGATGCGTTCGGGTTTTCCCAAACCATTGCCCGCGCCGGTGTGATCGAGCGCGAAGGCACGCCCCAGCGCGACTTTCTCAAGCTCGTGACCCAGGAACCCGACCAGAGCGACAGCCAGTTCGAAACCCAGGACCACGACGAAGCCGCCCAGCAGGGCCCCGAAGCGCAGACTTTCGAGCTTGAGCGCGCCGAACTCGAAACCCCAAGGCGCTTTTCGCTCGCCGCCGCCAGCATCGAGCAGGCCTGGCGCGAGAACCCGGTCATTACCGACATCACAGACAATCTCATTCTCGAGGAAACCGAGGAAGGGCTCAACATCCTGATCGCCGATCAGGAGGGGCGGCCCATGTTCGCCGAGGGGTCGCGATATCCCTTCGAGCACACGCGCCAGGCATTGGCCACCATTGCCCCGGCCCTCCAGCGCCTGCCCAACCAGATCCGGATTTCCGGCCACACCGCCGCCGGGATTTCCTATGTCGATCCCGAATATGGGGCTTGGGAGCTCTCGTTTGACCGCGCCAACGTGTCCCGGCAGATCCTCGAGGAATTCGGCCTGTCGGCGTCGCGGATCAAGGCGGTGGTGGGCCGGGCCGAAACCGATCCCTATTTCGCCAACGATCCCTATCTGGCTGCCAATCAGCGCATCAAGATCACAGTGCTCAACGAGGAACCGCCCGTTCCTGCCCAATGGGCGCCCTGAACCAGGGTCAGCCCACGGCTTCGACCTCGAGCAATCCGCCCCGCGCGCCTGTAATGCGCACATGCGATCCCGCCGGAAGCTCGGGACCTGACACCCGCCACAGCGTATCGTCGATCCGCACGCGCCCCACCCCGTCACTGATCGCTTCGACAAGCGCGGTTTCACGCCCCAGCAGCCGGGCGGTCCGCGCATTGATCAGCGGATCTTCGCTCGGCGGCGTATCGCCGTGACGACGGCGCGAATAGGCCAGCCAGCTTGCGACCAGCACCACCGAGAGAACGCCGAACAGCCCCCATTGGATCGGCCAGCCAATCCCGATCTGGAACACGGTCAAACCGGTCAGAAGCGCCGCCCCGCCCAGCCACACCATGAAAACGCCGGGAACGAGAAGTTCGACCCCGAGCAGCACGAGCCCGAAGACCAGCCACGCCCAGCCCGCATTGTCTCCAATCAGCGAGATAAGGTCCATGGCCTTAGCTTTCGCCCCGCGTGGCGGGTGGGCGCCCCGGTGCGTTGCGCCGTGGCGCTTCGCCCCCGAATGCCTCGCGGGCGATCTCGGCAACACCACCCAGCGCGCCGATGACATTGGCGGCTTCCAGCGGCAGCATCAGAACCTTCTGGTTGGGCGCCGAGGCAATTTTTTCGAGCGCCTTGACGTAGTTGTTGGCGACAAAATAATTGATGGCCTGCACATCGCCCTTGGCAATCGCTTCGGAAACCATCTCGGTCGCCTTGGCCTCGGCCTCAGCCGACCGCTCGCGCGCCTCGGCATCGCGAAACGCGGCTTCGCGCCGGCCTTCAGCTTCGAGCACCTGGGCCTGCTTTTCACCCTCGGCCTTGAGAATTTGCGCCTGGCGCTGCCCTTCGGCCTCGAGAATCACGGCGCGCCGGTCGCGCTCCGCCTTCATCTGACGGCCCATGGCATCGACAAGATCGCGCGGCGGCTCGATGTCCTTGATCTCGATGCGCGTGATCTTGACGCCCCAGGGCGCCACCGCCGCATCGACCACCCGGAGCACGCGCGAATTGATCTCGTCGCGGTTTGACAGCAATTCGTCCAGATCGAGCGAGCCCATCACCGAGCGGATGTTGGTCATGGTCAGATTGAGCACGCCCTGTTCGAGATTGGAAATCTCATAGGCCGCCTGCGCCGCATCCAGGACCTGGTAGAACGTCACCCCGTCCGCCGTTATCGAGGCGTTGTCGCGGGTGATGACTTCCTGGTGCGGCACATCGAGCACCTGCTCCATCATGTTGAGCTTGCGCCCGATGCCGTCGATGAACGGAATGATGATGTTGAGCCCCGGCTTGAGCGTCCGCGTATAACGCCCGAACCGCTCGACCGTGTAATTGTGCCCCTGCGGCACGGTCTTGACCCCGGCCAGCAAAACCATCACGGCCAGAATGCCGATGACGATAAGAACTATCGAAAACCCGTCCATAATTCAGCCTTCCCACTTGCCCGACTCGAAAGGCCGGTCCCACGGCAAGGACTTTACGGTCGGGTCAGAGCGCTGACAATCGCGAGGTTGCCGCCTAGAGCCAGCCCGACAACTCGCGACGCACGACCCCTTCGATCATCGCCATGCCGTCCGGCGTATCGTTGAGGCACGGGATATAGGCATAGCGCTCGCCCCCCGCATGCATGAATTCCTCCTCGCCCCCGATGGCGATTTCCTCGAGGGTTTCGATGCAATCGGCCGAAAAGGCCGGCGCGAGAATGGCAACCTTCTTGATCCCCTTGCCCGGCAGTTCCTTGAGCGTCTGGTCGGTATAGGGCTGAAGCCATTCGGTGGGTCCGAACCGACTCTGGAAGGTCAGCATGATCTTGTCTTTCGGCCAGCCGAGCTTTTCGCGCACCAGCCGCGTCGTCTTGTGGCACTGGCAATGATAGGGGTCGCCCTTGTCGAGATAGGTTTTGGGCATGCCGTGATAGGAGGTGATCACCAGATCGGGTTCGAAATCGAGCTTTTCGACCCCTTCCCTGATCGATCGGGCCAGCGTTTCGACATAGATGTCGTCCCCGAAATAGGCCGGGACGGTGCGCACGGCGGGCTGCCAGCGCATATTGGCCAGCGCCCGGAAGGCCTGATCATTGGCCGTGGCGGTCGTGGTTGCCGAATATTGCGGGTAGAGCGGAAACAGCAATATCTTGTCGCACCCCTGCTCCCGGAGCTTGCCGATAGCGCTTTCGGTCGAAGGATTGCCGTAGCGCATCCCGTATTCGACGATCACCCCGTCCGCCGCCATGGCCTGCTGGAGTTTTTCGGCCTGCCCGCGGGTGATCACCCGCAGCGGGCTTTCATCGGTCCGCTTGTCCCAGATCTTGGCGTAATTGGCCCCGGTCTTTTGCGGCCGGAACGTCAAAATGCCCAGATTGAGGATCGGCCACCACAGCCATTTGGGCGTCTCGATCACGCGCGGATCGGAAAGGAATTCCTTGAGATAGCGCCGTACGCTCCAGTAATCGGTTCCGTCGGGCGTCCCCAGATTGAGCAGCAAAACGCCGATTTTGCGCGGTTTGACGGGCGGATGATCGGGCGGCAGATGAGCGTTCATCGGGATCCTGAGAGGTGCGGATTGTGAGGTCTTTGTTCTTGTTGACGGGCACAATAGCGCCAAAGCCTGCCGGGGCAACACTTTGGCGAAAAGATGCGGCCATTTGCCCGCTCAATACGCGCCTTTGGCCCACCTAGATCGTCGCAAACAGCAAGATCATGCCAAACGCCATGACCAGCAGCGCACCAGCCATCTCCAGCCACCAGACCACCGATTCGCCCGCAGCGCCATGCC
The DNA here is from genome assembly GCF_037044555.1 of Pelagibacterium nitratireducens. NCBI lineage: Bacteria > Pseudomonadati > Pseudomonadota > Alphaproteobacteria > Hyphomicrobiales > Devosiaceae > Pelagibacterium > Pelagibacterium nitratireducens. The sequence continues at coordinate 749,744 of NZ_CP146275.1, read as the reverse complement.
CGGTCAGCCGCAGGGCGCCGCCCTTGAGATAGACCGCAGCCGAAGCCAGCACCGCCACCGTTATCGCCGTTCCCAGACCCATGAGGAACGTCGCAGCGATTCCGGCGGCCAGAACATTCTGGCTCAACGCAAAGACCAGCACCACCAGCGCGCCCGAACACGGACGCAGACCGACCGAAACGACAACCCCAAGCGATTCCTTCCACCCGCCCCGCGCCTGCTGCGGCGTCACCACATGGTGGTCGCATGTGTGGTCGTCATGGTCGTGGTGATGGCCATGCGAATTGCCATGCGCGTGATGGTGTTTGTGGGGAAACACCAGCTTGCGCGCCGCCAGCCACGCCCCGAGCAGCGCCACCATCCCATAGGAGATGATTTCCATCCACCACGCCGCCCGGCTCATGGCCATCGAGGTCAGTTGCAACACGCTCGCGGCAACCACAACGAACGCCACCGCCACCGCCGATTGCATCATGGCGGCAAGAAAGCTCAGAACGATCCCGCGCCGCAACTGGCGTTCGTTGGCCAGCACATAGGACGAGATCACCACCTTGCCATGCCCCGGTCCGGCGGCATGGAAGATGCCATAGAGAAAACTCAAGCCCCCCAGCAGCCAGAAGGCGTTCCCATCGGTCCGCAATGCACCCAGCGCCGACGTCATCGTCCCGTAAAAGCGCCGCTGCTGCTGGCTGACCCAGCCGAAAAACCCGCCCTGCGTGGGGACTAGCGAAGTCTCGGGCGGGGGCGCGGAAAACGGCGATGCCGGCCGCTGGGTCGTCGCCTCGCCGATCGCATCGAGCGCCGTCGCCGGCACGCCGCCGGGGCAACTCACCGTCACCAGATTGGCCATGGCCCGCGCCGCCTCGCGCAGATCGGCGGGAATTTCGGTTACGTCCGGCCCCAGCATCCACAGCCGTTCCTCGAGTTCGGGATCGATGGGCTGCGGCTCCTTGGAAACCACGCTGCACCCCTCCGGCGCGCCTTCCAGCGTCACCGAATCCTCTTCTGGAAACGTAAAGGCCGCATAATATTCCGGATCGCCAACCTCGATGTCGTAGATGCCCCCGACCGACTGCGGTTCGGCAAAATTCATCGAAAACGTCAGCGTCACCCGCCCGTCCTCATAGACCATGGACGGATCGCTCGCCCCGGCCACCGCCGCAGAACCGCCGGCGCCTTCGGGATCGCCGAACGTGTAATAGGAATAAAAATCGAGCCCCTCGATGTTTTCCTCGGCCAATGGCTGCAGTTCGGCGGGTGTGAGCACCCCGTCTCCATCCGCATCGAGCCCCTGAATGGCCCAGGCGGAAAAATATTCGTCGAACGTCCAGTGATGCCGCATACCGACAATCGCGCCGTCTTCGAACAGCACTTCGCCCGCCGCGTCGATCCACACATGGGGATGAGCCAGCGCCGGGCCGCCCCATCCAACCAGCGCGGCAAGGCAACCGGCGCCTATCGTTTTGAGAAAATTTCGGGCCATGGAATCAGGAATTGACCGGGTGGGTTTCGAACCATTCGACGAGAAAATCGATAAGCGCGCGCACCTTGCCCGACAAATGCCTGCGGTGCGGATAGACCGCCTGCAAAAATGGACGTTGCGGCAGATAGTCGGTCAGCACCGGCACCAGTTCCCCCTTGGCAATGGCCGAATCGGCAAGAAAGCTCGGCAGTAGCGCGAAACCGAGGCCCTTTTGTGCCGCAACCAGCGCACCGGCGGGAGAATTGACCCGAACCGGCCCATCCACATGAATGGCAATCGTGCGGCCCTCATCGACGAACTGCCAATTGGCCTGTCCGGTCATGTTGGTATCGATGATGCACGGCACGCCCTTGAGCGCCTCGGGTGTTTTGGGCACGCCATACGCCTTGATCACCTCCGGCGTCGCGCAGACCGAAACCGAAGTTTCCGCGATCTTGCGGGCGATCAGCGAGGTATCCGACATGCGCGAAATGCGCAGCGCCACATCGATTCCCTCTTCGACAAGATCGACCATGCGGTCTTCGAGCCGCAGATCGAGCGTTACGTCCGGATGGGCGCGGGTGAATTCGAACAGCGGTTCGAGCAGCGTCGATTCCCCGAAATTGCGCGGCGCCGACACCCGCAATATGCCGCGCGGCGCTGCTGTCTGCTCGGTGATCGTGGCATCCAGATCGTCCAGCTGCGAGAGGATTTCCCGCACCTCGCGATAATAGGCCTCGCCCGCCTCGGTCAGGCTCAGCTTACGCGTCGTGCGGTTCATCAGCCGCGCCCCGAGATAATCCTCGAGATCGGTGACATATTTGGAGAGCAGCGCCTTGGACCGGCCGTGAATGCGCGCCGCGGCCGAAAACCCTCCAGCATCGAACACCTGCACGAACGCCCTGATACGGGCCAGATCCTGGCTCATTAACGCTCCTTTGGCGAATCTCTGAGCCAAGAAAGGTCGAACCGGGCCACATCGTCAAGCAATTGTGCAAAACCTTCAAGGATGTGATCGGCCAGCGCGGCACCCTTTTGGGCACTCCCGGCACGCGCATCGCCAACCACGCCGAGCCGATTGAGGTCCGAACTCAACCACCCGAACCGGTGCCGCCCATAGGCTGAAAGATGGGTCATCCCCGCCTCGATCGTTTCGAGCGCCGATGAGAAGTTGGCGGCTTCGCCCATATCCACCGTGTGGGGGAGGTAATGGAGCATCAGCGCCGTCTCGATGGCTCCGCCATGGATGCCGTATTTCCGTTCATGCGCGTCAAAAAGCCCCTCGGGCATGCCGAACCGCATCCAGGCCGTGCCGACCGCCAGCATACCCAATTCGGCCCGCGCTTTAAGGATCACGTTTTCGACCACCGGCGTATTGCCCCCATGGCTCGAAACGATCACCAGCCGTTTCCCGCCTGCCTTGGCCCATTCCCCGGCAACACCGAACCACTCGGCAATCAGCTCGCCTTCGTCCCTGCTCTGCGTCCCATCGGCCCACATATGCTCGCGCGACGCCCCTATGCGCTGGATGGGCAGCACCACTGCGTCGATTGGACTGGAGAGATAGCGGGCCAGAGCGTTAAGGTGACCTTGGGCAATGTCGCAATCGGTCGAAACGGGAAGATGGGGGCCGTGCGCTTCGGTTGCGCCAACCGGCAGAATGGCGATAGTCCCATTGCCAACCGCCACATCGGCAAGCGCGTCGATGTCGTTTACGAAAGTCAGCGGCAAGGCGCATCCCCGAAAATTTGTAATATCGACCCTATAGCGCACCAGGAGCGCGGACAAGCAATGCGGCCCCTGATTAACTTTCCCGCCAAAGGCGATTCGACGCGAGCCCCGGTTTTGGCTAGATCAATATCCATGAGCAAATCCGCTGCCGGCTCGACCCTTTACCGTCTGATCGAAGCGGGCCATCTGGCCCGGCAGGCTCTGCTCGCCCCGCTCGCGGCGCGCGGGCTCGAAGCGGGCGACGATGCCATCCTGCTCGGTCTCGCCGATCCCGCCGGCACAACCACCGACGCGCTCGCCCGGTTCACCGGTCTGCCCGCTGATCAGCTCGACGCAAGACTGGCCCGCCTCGAAGGCCGCGACCTGCTGCTGCGCCTTGCCGTAGGCCCGGAAATGGAACCCGGCGCCCGCCTGTCGCAACAGGGCCACGCCATGCGCCAGTCCATAGAGGACCACTGGGCCCACCTCGAGCAGACCCTTGCCGACGACCTCGGCGACAAACGCCACAAGCACCTGCGCAAGGCCCTCAAGCGCATCATCGAAGTGCTCAGGTTTTAGCGCAAGCGGGTCCGTCACAGGCCGGCGCTGGGGGCGGCTTTGGGGTGGGAAGTTGAAGGACTGCTATGGCGACCGAGCCAGGAAAACAGACCTTAGGGGATGTAGCTAAGCCGGATTACATGGTCATCAATCTGCTCACTGCCGGCCAGGCGCAGGGGGGGTCGGGCGGCAGCGAAAAATGGGGTGCCGTGTCCTAGTACCTCTGGGTGGAGGTAAATCCGGTATTCATCGATCAGACCCAAATCGGTCAGGCGTTGCGCAAGCTTGGGTCCGCCAACTTCGATCTCTCCTTGCGCCTCAGCCTTCAACCGGCGCACTTCCGCTTCGAGGTCGGGACCGAGGATCGTGGCATTGCGCCCGACAGTTTGCAGCGTGCTAGACACCACCCATTTAGGCGCTTTGCGCCATGCTTTCGCAAAGGCATGATGATCGGCATCCCAGCCTGGTTGGTCTTGGTCCCAATAGCTCATGAGCCCATAAAGATGGCGGCCATAAAGGCTGCCGGCAAGGCTGTCCGTCTGGTCAACGAAGTGACGAAACAGCTTGGGACTAGGCGGCGTCATCCGATCATGGTCCACGTAGCCGTCCAGCGACTGGTTCATTCCAAAGAAAAGCTTGGCCATCTCGTGCCTCCCAATTGGCAGACATCGCGTCACGCCACGTTCAATTGTTACCGAAACTGTGGTAGCAGTCAGCCCAAGGCGAAAACCATCCCTATTTTGCAATCGGTTTTGAGTTCAATGAGAGTTCGACGCTCAGGATGCCCAATCAACCTCACCCTCGAAAACTTCGGTGATCGGTGGAGCCTTATCATTCTGCGTGATGCTATGTTTGGCGGTCGCCGCCGGAGCTTCCGATCATTTCTGAGCGAAAGTACGGAAGGCATTGCGTCCAACATTCTGTCCGACCGCTTGCAGCGTCTCACTACCAATGGAATGCTCACACGCGCTTCTGATCCCGGCCACAAGCAGAGAATTCTCTATAGCTTGACTGAAAGCGCGATCGAACTGGTGCCCCTGATGGCCTTCATGGGAAGCTGGGGGATAAGACACGCACTTCCTTCATTCGAGCTTTCACAACGGGCACGCGTTCTGGAGGAGGGTGGCCCTCAGCTTTGGGCAGAGTTCATGGCCGAGTTGCGGCACATCCATCTGGGTTCGCCTGCGCCTGAGTTTTCCGCTCTGGCGAAGATGCAGGCAGCATATGAGGCCGCGATTTCCGCTTAGAACAATAGTAGCGATCAGGGGGTCCGATGTCATGGTCGAATGCCCAAGACGTCGAAACCTGCCCGTTTGCTCTTAAACGTATCGCTCCCCAACAATCACCCCCACGCAATCTTGGCCCCCCTTGCGTTTGCATCGCCCCAGCCCCGGTGCAACACTCGACTGCCAGCAAAGGAGAGCACCCATGTGCCGCAACATCAAGCCGCTGTTCAATTTCGAGCCGCCCGCCACAAGAAACGAGATGCACGACGCCGCGCTTCAGTTCGTGCGCAAGATTTCCGGCACCACCCGGCCGTCGAAGGTCAACGAAGCCGCCTTCCATGAAGCAGTCGAAGAGATCGAGAAATCCGTGCGCAAGCTGCTCGCTACCATGGACACCAACGCCCCGCCCAAAAACCGCGAGATCGTTGCCGCCAAGGCCCGCGAGCGGGCAAGCGAGCGCTATGCGCGCCCTGCCTGAACCGTAGTGACAGCAGCCCTCACGCCTCGGCCCTGATCGCCCGCGCCTCGGCCAGCGTCATTTCGGTATGCACCTGCCATCCATCGCCGGTTTGCGGAAAATCGGTGCGAAAATGCCCGCCACGGCTCTCGGTGCGTTTGAGCGCCGCCGCCGCGACCAATGTCGCCGACGTCACCATGTTGAGATAGGCGCGGGTGACTTCCAGCGCGGTGTTCTCAAGCTCCAAAAGCCCGCGCAGCGCCCGTTTGAGCCCGGCCGCATCGCGCTCCACCCCCACATCATTACTCATGATGGCCCGCAGATCCTTGACCGCCCTGAGGTTGCGCAACACCTCCTCGGCCCGCGCGCCCTTTTCGGCATCCCAGGCGATGCCGGCAAAATCGGGCAGCGGTCGCCGCTGCGGCTCCAGTCCCGAGATGTCCTCGGCAATCCGCGCACCATAAACGATCGCTTCGAGCAGCGAGTTCGACGCCAGCCGGTTTGCCCCGTGCAACCCCGTGCACGACGCCTCCCCGCACACCCAGAGCCCGGGAAGCGAAGACCGTCCATCCTCGTCCACCTTGACCCCGCCCATGTGATAATGGGCCGCCGGTGTCACCGGGATCGGCTCGGCAACCGGATCGATCCCCGCCATGCGGCAATAGTCGGCGACCGTGGGATAGGCCGTGAGAATTTTTTCCCCCAGCGCCGCCCGCGTATCGAGAAACACGTCCCGCCCTGCCTTGATCTGCCGGAAATTGGCGCGCGCCACGATATCGCGCGGCGCCAGTTCGGCGTCGGGATGGATATCGGCCATGAACCGCTCGCCTAAATCGTTGACCAGGATCGCTCCCTCCCCCCGCAACGCCTCGGTCGCCAGCGGCGCCGGATCGCGCCCGGTCAAAATCGCCGTCGGATGAAACTGGACGAATTCGGGATCGGCAATCACCGCCCCGGCCCGCGCCGCCATGCCCATGGCGTGCCCCCGCACCGAGGGCGGGTTTGTGGTCACCGCATAGAGCCCGCCCAGACCGCCTGCCGCCAGAACCGTGGCCCGCGCCCGGATGAACACAGGTTCCACATAGCGATCCCCCAGCCGCCTGCAGAACACCCCGACGATCCGCCCGTCCGCATGGGCCAGATCGACGGCGGTAATCCCCTCGACGACCCGTATCGAGGGCGTGGCCCTCACCTTGGCGATGATCGCCTGCATGATGGCGTGCCCGGCGCGGTCCCCCGATACCCGCACCACCCGGTTGGCCGAATGGGCAGCTTCGCGCGACAAGATGAACTGCCCCAATCCATCGCGATCGAACGGGGTGCCCCAACGCGCCAGATCCTCGATCCGCGCCGCCGCCTCCCCGGTCACCGATTCGGCAACCCCGTGATCGACGATCCCCGCCCCTGCCATTTCGGTATCGGCTGCATGGGCCTGCGCGCTATCGCCCGCACCGACCGCCGCCGCCACCCCGCCCTGAGCCCAGGCAGAAGACGCCCCGGAACCCAGTGGCATGGGCGAAAGCACGGTCACTGGCCGCGGCGCCAGCTTGAGCGCACAAAACAGCCCCGCCAGCCCCGCCCCCACAATCACCACGCCTTCTGCGTTAAAGACGTTGTCGAAGATGTCCAAGAAAATGCCCCCCGAGAACCGGCGCTAGTTCTTCGGCCGCGAAAATTCGATCATCCGCTCGACCGCCGCCCGCGCCGGCTCCATCAGCTCCTCGGCAATCGTCACTTCCTCGGTGCCAGTGTGCAGGCTCCACAGGATGTTTTCCAGGTTGATGCGTTTCATGTGCGGACAGATGTTGCAGCCGCGCAGGAAGGACACGCCCTCGGTCTCGGCCGCCACATTGTCGCTCATCGAGCATTCGGTGACCATCACCACCTTGGGCGGCTTTTGCGTTTTGACCCAGTCGATCATCCCCGACGTCGAGCCGGCAAAATCGACGGCATCGATCACCTCGGGCGGACATTCGGGATGGGCGATGATCTTGGCGCCCGGATAGGCGGCCCGCAATTCTGCGATATCGTCGGCGGTAAAGGTCTCGTGCACCTCGCACGCGCCTGCCCAGGTGACGATCTTCTTTTTGGTCTTTTTCGCCGTGTTCTGCGCCAGAAACTGGTCGGGGATCATCATCACCGTATCGCCCTCGACCGCCTCGACGATTTCGAGCGCATTGGACGAGGTGCAGCACACATCGGTCACAGCTTTCACCGCCGCCGATGAATTGACATAAGTCACAACCGGCACGCCCGGATATTGTGCCCGCATGGCCAGGACATCCTCGGCCGTGATCGAAGAGGCCAGCGAGCATCCCGCCCGGCTGTCGGGGATCAGAACGCGCTTGGACGGGTTGAGCAGTTTGGAGGTCTCGGCCATGAAGTGCACGCCGCACTGCACGATGGTTTCGGCCTCGACCTTGGTCGCCTCGATGGCCAGTTGCAGGCTGTCGCCCACGATATCGGCGACACCGTAAAAGATCTGCGGCGTCTGGTAATTGTGCGCCAGGATCACGGCGTTTTTTTCGCGCTTGAGTTTATTGATCTGGAATATCAGCGGCGCATAGAACGGCCATTCGATCTCGGGGATCCGATCCTTGACCTTCTCGAAAACCGGACGCGTTTCGGTTTCAATTGCCTTGGAAAATTTCAGATCGAAATCGGCGGCCAGAACGGCGCGCGCCTCTTCGATCGGTGTCAGGGCGTTGATCTGCTGGATCATGTTCGGGCTCCCCGGCCAACTCGACACTGGCCGCTCACGACCTGCGGCAGAAGCGTTTCCAGCAAAAGTGGGCCGCACTTTTGCGCTTCGGAAACGCGACAAAACAAATCCTGGATCATCCAGGCTCTTCAAGCCTGGATGACTTAGGGAGTTTTCGTTCCCAATTCAATAAAGCCCGTGCTAGAGCACGGAGAACCCATAGGACTTTAGTTGGAGATCGTCATGGCCCAGGACGCAGCAACGCTCAAATCCATCCTTTCGGTAGCGCCCGTGGTGCCGGTCATCATCCATGATGATGTCTCGAGCGCCCGCAATCTCGCCGAAGCGCTGGTGGCCGGCGGATTGCCCAACCTCGAAATCACCCTGCGCACGCCCAATGCACTCAAGGTCATCGAAGAGATGGCCAAGGTCAAAGGCGCCGTGGTCGGCTCGGGCACCGTGCGCCGCAAAAAGGATATGAAGGCCTCCCGCGACGCCGGCTGCCAATTCATGGTCTCGCCGGGGGCGCCGCTGGCCCTGCTCGAAGCGGCCGAGGATATCTCGATCCCTCTGCTGCCCGGCATCGCCTCGCCCACCGAAGCTATGGCCGCCTCGCTGATGGGCTATAGCTATCTCAAATTCTTCCCCGCCGAAGCCATGGGCGGCACGCCCGTGCTCAAGGCCTTCGCTTCGCCCCTGCCCGACATCATGTTCTGCCCCACAGGCGGCATCGATATCGAAAATGCGAAAATCTATTTGGGCCTTTCCAACGTCATCTGCGTTGGCGGCTCCTGGGTCGTTCCCGCCGATGCCATCGCCGCCGGCGATTTCGACAGGATCGAGGCGCTTGCCCGCGAAGCGGCCAGCCTCGCCCAATAGATGAAACGGCCCATTCCCGCTTCCGGCCTGGGCCATCTGCGGATCGTGCTCGATGAAAATTTCTACATCGGCCCCGGCCGGGCCGACCTGCTCGAGGGAATCGAAAAAACCGGCTCGATCAGCGCCGCCGGCAAGGCCATGTCCATGAGCTACAAGCGCGCCTGGACCCTGGTTCAGGCGCTCAACGATGGGGCGGGCACCCCGTTGGTCGAAACAACCCGCGGTGGCAAGGCGCAGGGCGGCGCCCATCTCACCGAAGCGGGCCGCGAAGTCCTTTTCCGCTACCGCGCCATCGAACAAAAGATCCGGGCCGCTATCGAACCCGACGTCGAGGCGATGCGCACCCTCGTCCGACGCACGCCCCCAAAACCCTAGCCATTGCCTTTCACACCCGCTTCATGCCAGAAATCGATATGTCTGGATAAACATATCGAGGGTCACCTTTGCTTCGCCTTCCCATCGCCGCGCTTGCGATCCTCGCCGCATCGGGGCCTGCCTGGGCGCAAGACGCCCGGATCGCCGTCGCCGCCAATTTCACCGCTACAGCCCAAAAACTCGGCGCCGCTTTCACGGCTGAAACCGGCAGCGAAATCGCCTTTTCCTTCGGTTCCACCGGCCAGCTCTACGCCCAGATCACCCAAGGTGCCCCTTTCGATGCGTTCCTCTCGGCCGACGCCGCCACGCCCGCGCGCCTTCTTGACGAAGGCTTGGCCACAGAGGGCAGCGGTTTCACCTACGCGGTGGGCAAGTTGGTCCTGTTTTCCACCCTCCCCGATCTGGTCACCGGCCCGCAAAGCCTGAAGGGAAATTTCACCCACCTCGCCATCGCCGAACCCGCCGCCGCTCCTTATGGCGCTGCCGCAATGGAAGTGATCGAGGCTCTAAATCTCACAGAAGCGCTCGCCGGCAAGCTGGTCATCGGCCAGAATATTTCCCAAACCTACCAGTTCGTCGACACCGCAAATGCTGAACTTGGCTTCGTCGCGCTCTCCCAGGTCGCCGGGCGCACCGATGGGTCACGCTGGGTGGTCGAAGACCTTCACACCCCCATCACCCAGGACGCCGTGCTGCTCGACGCCGACAACCAGCCCGCTATCGCATTCCTCGATTTTCTTGTCACCGACGCCGCCCGAACCATCATCCGATCCGATGGCTACGGGACGATCGAGCCATGACACTGTTCTGGGAAATCTGGCCGGCCATCAGGCTCACCCTCTCGCTGGCCTTCGTCACCACCCTCATCCTCGTGGTCATCGGCACGCCCCTTGCCTGGTGGCTGGCCCGCTCGAAATCGCGCTGGACGATCATCGTCAACGCGCTGATCGCCTTGCCGCTCGTTCTGCCGCCAACCGTTCTGGGGTTCTATATGCTCATCCTTTTGGGCACCGCCGGTCCGGGCGGCTGGCTGGCCCCGCTCTGGGGCGGACGCAGCCTCGCCTTCACCTTCCCGGGCCTGGTCATCGGCTCGGTGCTCTATTCGCTGCCCTTCGTCGTCCAGCCGCTGCGCAACAGCTTTGCCGCCATCGGCCCCGGCCCGCTCGAAGCGGCTTATTCCCTCGGCCTCGACTTTCGAAAGGCCTTTGCGCTGGTCATCCTGCCCCTTGCCCGCCCCGGTTATCTCACCGCAGCCGTGCTCGGCTTTTCCCACACGGTGGGCGAATTCGGCGTGGTGATGATGATCGGCGGCAACATTCCAGGCCAGACCAAGGTGCTCTCCATCGCCATTTTCGATTACGTCGAACAGCTTCGCTGGACCGAAGCCCACATCATCGCCTTCGCCATGCTGGTCTTTGCATTCGTGGCGCTGGCCCTGACCATGAGCGTCGACCGGGCGGTGTCCCGCATCCAGCCTTAGAGCGTTTCCAGGACAAGTGGAAACCACTTATCCGGTTCGGAAGCGCGACAAAACACAGACTTAAATAGTTGCACGGTTCCCGTGAAACGGTGCAACGAGCTTAAGCCGGTTTTGGCCCCTCTGCGGTTTCCGTGCTGTCCGGCGCCCCCGCGTAAAAGGCCGAAAGCCGTTTGTAGGGCCGCGAATTGAGCGCCAGGATGGTCACCAGCACCCCGATCAGCCCCGCTACCGTGAACACAAGCGCAATGCCGCGATCCGGACCGGTGCCGAACCAGCCGCCAATCGTTTGCGCGCCCTGCCCGTCGGTCATGAACGGGATCACCACGAACTGGGTATAGGGCCCGATCAGGAACGCCGTCAGCGGCGAGGCCGCCTGTTCAACCGATTGGGCAAACCCGAACACCCGCCCCTGCCGCTCCAGCGGAACCACCTTTTGCAGCGTCGTGTGTTCGGCCGCCTCGGCATAGGGCGCCATGAACATCCACACGAAACACCCCGCCGTCAGAAGCCAGATCGAGGATTGCAGCGTGAAAACGCAGCACACCGACCATGTGATAAGGTTGACCAGCAGCAGCGTGCGCAGAGGATTTTTGCCCAGCCCCGTGCGCGAAATCACGATCCCCGAAACGATGAACGCCGTCGAGAGCACCCCGAACAGCAGCCCCCAGACCTCGACCGAAACCAGCGAAAGCCCATAGGCATCGAGCAGCGCCATGAAGATGCCGCCGAGGAAATTGTTGAAAGTGGCGAAAAAGATCAGGGCAAACAGCCCCGGCACCGCCGCGATGATCGCTATCGTGCCCGCGATATCCACTGTCCGCGGCGGCTGGATTTCCCCCTCGACTGGCACCGGGCGGCCTTCATTGACCCGCAGAAATCCCAGATGAACGAACGCCAGTATCGTGGACGCCAGCGCCAGGATAAGCACCAGCCACATCCCGCCCCAGGCAACAAGGAACCCCGAGATCACCGAAGTGGTCAAAAACCCGATGCCGGTCACCATCCCCACCAGCCCGTTCGCCTTGTCGCGCTCGTCCTCGGCGATCATGATGGTCACCAGCGTCGGCAGCGCAATCGAGCGGACATTGCCCGCGATCACGCCGAGCATGACCAGCAGGACGAACACCCACAGATAGGGGCCGAACGGATCGGTGAACGCGCCCGCTGGTTCGGCCAGCAGCATCACCAGCGCCGCGACATAAAAAAGGAACGAGACAAGGCTCGATCCCATCATCGCTATGCGCTTGGAATTGTGGTCGACGATCGAGCCCAGCCAGAACCCGAAGGCCGCCGTGAACACCAGATAGATCCCGGCGATCATGCCGGTCGCAAACACCGACTGGGTCTCGATAAAGATCCAGAAGGTGATCGCGAACCACACCGTAAAGTTCGTGATGTTGGCAACCAGATTGTTGCCCAAAATCTGATGAAAGGGGGTCATGGCCGTGTCCGGATCGTTCGAGGTGCGACATTACGTCCGGCGGCACCCATCGGCAATCACCAAACGCTTGACCCCAAGGACGCTGCGCCTCACCCCGTCCCGACAGCATTATCTTAAATGGATATCGATCGTAGGTTGTGTGGAGAGTTGGGTCAGGCCACCATCACCCGAATCTCTAAGCAACCTAACGCTCACCCACGATGTCGCGGACACCATCCTCGACGGTTGGAGCGGTGCTGCCGCATTCGAACCCGTCGACCAACTCGTCGGCCAGTCGCCGCGCCCGCTCGTTGGCGCCTTCCGTAGCGGCCACATAGGCCATGGCGCACGCCCCGCCGCCGTCGGGCTGCCCAACCTTGGAGACCACAAGAAGCTGCCTCGTCCAGTCGCCCATCGCGTCGGCGATGAACCAGCGCTGGATCGCCGCGACGGGCCGCTCGGTGTTCCGGTCGATCCGCACCCGCCATTCCACGGTGTCATGGGCGTAATTGAACGGCGCGAACGTCGCCATGCCGGACTCGGTGGCAAAGCCGTATGTAACGCTGTCCCTCCCGTCCGACGAGCGCAGAACGAACGGATATCCCGCATGCCCCGTGCACACGAAATCGGCCCACTCGCCTTCATTGTCGGGCGCGCGGTCGATCAGGTTGCAGTCGGCATCGAGGTCGTATTGCGTATATTCGCTGATCGCCTGGCCCATGACGGGCGTGGCACCGAGCGAGACCAGAGCGAGAGCGGCCAGCAGCTTTTTCATGGCAATGGGTCCTTGTGGAATTTCGGGGTCAAACCTGTTGCAACAATCGGGCGGCAATATGCCGTTCAGGCGCTTTTCAATACAGCCTCGACCTCGGCCCGGCTCGGCGGATGACACCCCACAAATCCGCAATTGAGCCCCGCCGTCACGGCCCCGAACGCCAGCACCTCGCCAAGCGCCTCTCCATCGAGCGCCCCAAGCCGCCCCACGGCCAACCCGTCGCGGTCGGCAAGTGCCGCAAGCACCCCGGCCATCAGACTGTCGCCTGCCCCAACCGTATCCCCGAACACCGCCGGCCGATGGATCGGCGCTTTCGCCTCGGCCGATGCCGTAAAGGCCCGCGATCCCTGCTCGCCCATCGTCACAACCACCAGTTCGACATTGGGCCGGGCCAGCAAACTTTTTGCATGCGCCTCGATGCTCATCGACCCATCGAGCGCCGCAAGATCCTCGTCGGAGACCTTGACGATATGGGCAAGATCGAGAAACGCGCCGAGCCGTTCCTTGTACCCGACAAAATCGGAAATCAGCGACGGGCGCACATTGGGATCGATTGAAAGAACCGCGCCGCGCGCCGCCACCTCCCCGACCACATCGAGCCAGATTTGCGCATCCTCTGCCTCGATCGGCAAGAACCCCCCGATCTGGAACACATCGATCGTCTCGGGCAGCGCCGCCATCAGTTTCTCGCGCGAGATATCGCGCTCGGCGGTACCCTTGCGATAGAACGCATAGGCCGGCAGGCCTTTGGCATTGCGCGTCACCACCGCCAGCGTCGTATTGCAGTCGGACCGCTCGGAAATCAGCGGCACGACCCCGGCATCATTGAGCGGCCCCATCAGCAGATCGCCGAACGTGTCCTTGGAGATCGGGCATAAAAACCCCGATTTCTGGCCCAGCTTGGCCAGCGCAATGGCGCAATTGTAGGGCGACCCGCCCTCATGGGCGCTCATTTCCATCGCCGCGCCCGCCTCATGCGGTCTGGCGACAAGATCGATAAGGCTTTCCCCTGCAACCACGAACATCGCGTCCTCCCCGTCTCAAGGCCCGGCCTGTTTACAGAACCTCTGGGCATCCGCCAAGATCATGAGCAGATGTTTGCGCACCGAACGGCGCACACAGCGATACCCGCGACCGCGCCTGCAACCTTTGCCGGGCCGGGGCATTGTGCCCCTGATACTTTTTCCATTTTTAGCACGAGGAATTGTCATGGACGTCGTCGACGTACGGATCGATCCGTTTCCCAGCCAGCGCGAACTCTCCGATCTCTGGCGGGCCACGTGGGAGATCGATGGAGTTTCCGATTTCCAGTCCATTCTCACCCGCAGCCTCACCCATGTCGGCGCCTATCTTGGAGACCGCATCATCGGTTTTACCAACATGGCCTGGGATGGCGGCATTCACGGGTTTCTGGTCGATGCCTGCGTACACCCCGATTTCCGTGACCACGGGATCGGCCAGTCCATGGTCGAAGCGGCCCTCAAGGTCGCCCGCAAGCGCGGATTGCAGAAAGTCCATGTGGACTTCGAGCCCCATCTGCGCGATTTCTACCTCTCCTGCGGCTTCAAGCCCACCGACGCCGGGGTTTTGACCATCGACTAAGGACGACGCAACAATGGCCGAAAACCACGAACAACGGCTCATCGCCCTCGAAGAGCGTCTGGCCCATCAGGACCAGACCATCGAGGAGCTAAGCGCCGTTATCACCGGCCAGTGGCGCGAAATCGACAGGCTCAAGCGCCAGCTCGCCATGATCGACGACCAGATCGCCGCCGTCGAACAGCTTGCCCGCACCGGCAAGGCCGAGCCTCCTCCGCCCCATTATTGATCAGCTGCACCAGCTTTCGCGCGCGCCACCCCAGGGGCGCGCCAGCCCTTCGGCAACCAGCATCATGCCCAGCGATTGTCCGTCGCGTTCGAGCACCCGAAGCTTGCGCCCGTACATGTCGGCGTCGCGATGATCCCAGAGCGTCATGGTGAACCCGCCCCCATTGACCAGTTCGAGCATCCGAAGCGTCGCCCGGTCACCGAGCGCCTTTTCCTCGGCGCAGCCGTAATCGCGCACTTCGGGCGTATCGATATCGGCAATCCGCACCGATTGCCCCTCGATCCGGATCGTATCCCCATCGATCACGCAGGTCCGCCCGCTCCCCGCGCACAGCGAGAAATGGTGCACGATCGTCTCGTAGCCTGAAGCCGCCTCCGGCACCTCGAACCCGGGAACCTCGACATAGCCCCGCTCGATCGCCACCCAGCCCAGTGCCGCCACCGCGATCAGCGCAACCAGCGGCTCGAGCACCATCGGCGCCCGCCGCCGCGGCTGCGCCGTAAACCGCGCCCGCCCGAAATTCGCTCTCACCCGCATCGCCGAATCGTCTCCACGCCCTTTACGGCAGACGATAGCCAACAGGTTCTAACGGGCCGTAAGCGCCAAGCTGGGCGATCTACCGTTAGGACTTACACGGCAAGGCAGAGATATTTGATGTTGAGATAATCCTCGATCCCGTATTTGGAGCCTTCCCGGCCGAACCCCGACTGCTTGACCCCGCCGAACGGCGCCACCTCGGTCGAAATCATCCCCGTATTGATCCCCACGATCCCGTATTCCAGCGCCTCGGCGACGCGGGTCACTTGCGATATGTCCTTGCCATAGAAATAGGCCGCCAGCCCGAATTCGGTCGCATTGGCCAACTCGATCGCCTCATCGACGGTTTCGAACTTGAAAACCGGCGCCACCGGGCCAAAAATCTCCTCGCGCGCCAGCCGCATCTCCCTGGTCGCTCCAACCAGAAGCGTGGGCGGATAAAAGGTCCGCTCCCCGGTCGCAGCCCCGCCCATGACCACATCGGCACCCTTTTCCCTCGCGTCGCCCACAAGCTCTTCGACCTTGCCCACCGCCTTGTCGGTGATCAGCGGGCCCAACTCGACCCCCTCGTCCATGCCATTGCCAAGCTTGAGCTCGGCCATTTTGTCTTTGAGCCGCGCCACGAACGCATCATGAATACCCGCCTGCACATAGACCCGGTTGGCGCAAACGCAGGTCTGCCCCGCATTGCGGAATTTCGATGCAATGGCCCCCGCGACCGCTGCATCGACATCGGCGTCATCGAACACGATGAACGGTGCGTTCCCGCCCAGTTCCATGCTCATGCGCTTGATCCCGTCCGCGCATTGCCGCATCAGGATCTTTCCCACATTGGTCGAGCCGGTAAAGGATATCTTGGCGACCTTGGGATTGGCGCACAATTCCTGCCCGATGGCCGCCGAGTCCGTACCCGGCACGATGTTGAGCACCCCGGCCGGAAATCCCGCCCATTCCATCAGCCGTGCAATCGCCAGCGCCGAAAGCGGCGTTTCCGACGCTGGCTTGGAGACCACAGTGCATCCCGCCGCCAGGGCCGGCGCCAGTTTCCTCGCCAGCATCGCGTTGGGGAAATTCCAGGGCGTAATGACCCCCACCACCCCCACCGGCTGCTTGATGACGCTGATTCTGGTGTTGGCGGTGTGCCCGGGGATCGTATCGCCATAGACGCGCCGCGCCTCCTCGGCGAACCATTCGATAAAGCTGGCGCCGTAAAGAATTTCCCCGCGCGCTTCCTTCCAGGGCTTGCCCATTTCCAGCGTCAGAATGGTGGCCAGGTCGTCGGCGTTTTCCACCATCAGCCGATGCAGGCTTTTGAGCAGATCGGCACGCTCCTTTGCCGATTTTGCCACCCAGCCCGGCTGTGCCGCATGGGCGGCATCGATCGCCTCGCGCGTTGCATGGGTCGAAAGGTCGGGAATCTGCGCCAGCACCTCACCGGTTGCCGGATTGGCAACCCGAAACACCTTCCCCCGCGAGGAGACCGTGTTCCACTTGCCGTTGATAAAGCCGCCGGCTGCAATCAGCCGCGGTTCCTTGAGCCGATCGGTGAGCGCGGATGTCAGGGTCATCGGGAGCCTCCTTAAAAGAGCGTTTCCAGGATACGTGCAGTCCACTTGTCCGGTCCGCAAACGCGACAGAACCAGGGCCGGGATCATTGCGCCGCTTCCATGAAACGGTGAAATGATCCTGAGTGTTTTTGCGATTGAACGCCTCAAATTGCCCAATGGCAACAGCAACGCAATGGTTGCGGTTTTGCTGGTCAGGTTCGACAAAACTGTTATAATTACGAGCAATGCCGATTTGACGACGGGCCGAATGGATACCGCCGAAACGACCTATTCCTTTCTTTCCGGTTCGGCTGAAATGCCGCGTGGGTCCATGGCCGCCAGAGTGGCCGCGCAATTGCGCAACGCCATCATCGAACTCCGCCTGCCCCCCGGCACCATGCTCGACAAAGCTCAGATCTGTGCCCGGCTCGGCGTCTCGCGTTCCCCGGTGGCCGAAGCCTTTGCACGGCTGGAATCCGAAGGACTGCTCGATATCCTTCCCCAACGCGGCACCGTTGTGTCCTTCCTCTCGCTCGGCGCCATCAAGGAATACATCTTCATCCGCAAGGCCCTTGAGGGCGAGGCGGTTCGCACGCTCGCCTCCCACCGCCCACCCGGTCTCATCGAGCGGCTGGAAGCCAATGTTCAGGCCCAGCGCGAAAGCGCCCGCAACGAGGACCGGCAGACCTTCCATCGTCTCGATTTGGAATTTCACGATGAGCTGTTGGGTGCGCTGGACTACAGGCGCATGAAGGCTGTCGTCGATACCGCCCGCAACAATCTCGATCGAGCCCGGCAGATGACCAACACCATCCGCCGCATCGCCGTCGGCATCGAAGAACACGCCAATATCGCCGCCGAGATAAAGGTCGGAAAAGGCGACCGGGCAGCCCGCGCCATGCATGTTCATCTCGATGGCATGATCAGCGAAACCGAAGCCCTGGCCGACCGTCATCCCGAGCTTTTCGTCTCCCGCGCCGCCAGTCGCGGCCCCGCCCCATCCGGCGTTATTCGCGATTTGGCAACAATCCGTCGCGTTCCGTCCACTTAATCGGAACGCGTCCCGGGGTTATCTTGATGGCAATAAACGGCCACGGAGATAATGCCATGCTCGACACCGGACCCAGCGTCGCAACGCCGCTTCTGGTTCCCACCCGGACCCGTCTGGGACAGATCCATATTGCCGTCACCGACCCCGAGCGCGCCCTGTCCATCTGGCGCGATGTTGTCGGACTGACCCTGATAAACCGGACACCCGACCGGCTCGAACTGGGCGTTGGCGGCAAGGTGCTTGTTGTGCTCGAAACCGGCGCCGACGGGCCGGTCGTCCCCCATACCGTCGGGCTCTACCACGTCGCCATTCACGTTCCCACGCGCCGCGATTTCGCCCGCATGCTCAACCGTGCCATCGCCGCCCGCATTCGCATCTCCCCCACCGACCATCTGGTCTCCGAGGCGCTTTACCTGTGGGATCTCGACGGCAACGGCATCGAAATCACCTTCGAAACCCCATGGCGCGGAAAATTCGTCGAACATGACGAACTGATGGCCGTAACCCCGGACGGCAAAACCCATTCAGGCCGCGAGCCCATTGACGTGCCCGGCCTTATGGCCGAACTCGACGGCGACGAAACCCCGTTCGCCCCCATGCCCGAGGGCACCCGCATCGGACACGTCCACGTCCATGTGGACGATCTCGATACCGCCATGGGCTTTTACCGCGACCAGATCGGCTTTGCCGGCCAGCTTCTCTCGCGCCGTTACGGCATGGGCGACGTCAATCTCGATTATGCTCCCCACATTCTGGCCTTCAACATCTGGGCCGGCCGCAATCCCGCAATGCCCCCCGTCGGCGCATCGGGCCTGCGCTGGTTCGAAATCGTCGTCCCCGACGCAAAAACCCTCTCGAAAATTCGCGACCGCCTCACCATCGCCGGATCGGATGTCGAGGACATCGAAACCGGCATCGAAACCCGCGACCCCGCCGGCAACCGCCTGCGTGTTCTACTCGCTTAGGCCGTGTGGTGGAGAGTTAGGTCAGGGTGAGCCGAAAATGGTAGTCTTTGAGAACCGGAGCGGAGCGTACTTTCGGGTACGTGAGCACCGGAAGCGCAAAAGACTGCCATTTGCAGGCCGCCCTCACCGAACTCAGCGGCGCGCGATGAGGTCGATCTCGACAAGCGCCCCAACCGCCAGCCCGGTCACCCCGATTGTCGTCCGGGCCGGTAGTTTTCCGGGCTCGAAATATGATTGATAGGTCGCATTCATCTCGGCGTAGTCGCGCTCGAGGGCGGTGAGATAGATCCGCGCCATCGTGATGTTTTCAAGCGACAACCCGATCCCGCCCAGAACGATTGCCAGATTGTCCATCACCCGCCGCGTCTGCGCCACGATGCCCTCGGGCAGCGGCGCATCGGGGGCGTCGGGATCGGTGGGCATCTGTCCGGTGACAAACACCCAGCCATCGGCCTCGACGGCATGGGAAAACGGGGCGACCGGACGCGGGCCGCGCTCGATCATGTGATGGATGGGCAGGCTCATGGGAACTCCTTGATATCGGGCAAGAGAGTGCAAAGCCTTGCTCTTGCCGTCAACCGGAACCATCTCTTGTGCGTTACGCTCACACCGAAGCGCTTGTAAGGAACACGCCATGGCCATCGATCTCGACATCCACCACACAGTGAACGGCGACCATGGACGCTATTGGGCCGACCTCGACGGGGGCGCGCAGGCCGAAATGACCTATCTGCGCCGGCCGGACCGCTCGATCATCATTACCCACACCGGCGTTCCGCGCGCCTTCGAGGGCCGCGGCATTGCCCTGCAACTGGTCAAGCGCGCCGTTGCCGATGCGCGTGAGGGCAATTTCAAGATCGTCCCGCAATGTCCCTATGTGGCCGTGCAGTTCCGCCGCCATCCCGATTGGGACGACCTGCTGGTCTAGACGGCCTCGCTGTCGATCGCCTGCGCGACCGTTCGGTCATCGGTCGCATCGTCGTCGGCGTCTTGGCCCATGGCCATCTCGCGCTCGAACAGCACCACCCGGTCGCGGCCCTCTTCCTTGGCCCTGTAGAGCGCCGCATCGGCCATCTCGGTGGCAAGCTCGAGGCTGTCCTCGACCAGCACGAGCACCGCGCCGATACTGATGGTCACCGCCAGTCGCTCTCCGTCCGAGAGAACCACCGGCATTTGGCGCATCATGTCGGTGAGCGCGTTGGCGATCTGGGACAACCCCTGTGGCGAGCAGTCGCGCACCAGAACGATGAACTCGTCTCCGCCCCACCGCGCGCAGACATCCACGCGCCGCAGTGACGCTTTGAGGCGCCGGGCCACCTCGATCACCACTTGGTCGCCCGCCGAATGGCCCGCGGTATCGTTGACGGCCTTGAAGTTGTCGACGTCGATCAGCATCAGCCCGTTGATCCGGCTGGCATCGTCCTCCCGGCGACGATTGACGATGAACTTTTCCTCGAACCCGCGCCGATTGTCGATCTTGGTCAACGCGTCGAGATTGACCAGTGACTGGAGCTGCTCGGTGCGCTCGCGCACCTGGCTCTCAAGGCTCAGCCGCGCATCGGTAATCGTATCGGACATTTCGATCAGCGTGCGCGACAGCCTGCCGATTTCGTCGGCGCTGCGATCGGGCTTCATCACCGCCCGCCTGCCCTCGCGCAGGGCGACAAGCCCGCCCTCCACCTTTGCGAGCCGGTCGAGCACCGCGATGCGGAAAATCCAGCTCAGCGCCAGCCCCACCGCCAAAAGGATCGCGATGGCGGCCAACCCGACGGGCAAAAAGATTCGCCGGTCAATGATGGCATCAAGGTCCATCACCGTGATGTTGTACCAACCGATGTGATCGAGATAGCCCACCCCGACCAGCTTGGGCATGCCCCCCATGGTCAGCGTCGCGGTGCGAATCTGGTTGGGGGCCTCCATCGCCCCGTTCATCATGGCCCGCAACAGCGCCATATCTTCGAGGGTATCGACAAGTGAAAACACTGTCGTCTTTTCGGCGATGTCCTTGGTGATCGAGCGGAAATCGACGAGCGAAGCATCCCGGTGTGCCTGCACCGCGCCGCCCTGATCGACAAAGATCGAATCGACGCCCGGCTGGGGCAAATCGACCACCTCGCGGATGAAATCGGTCAGATCGAGCCCGGTGCCCACCATGCCCAGCACTTCCCCGCCCCTGTTGACCAGGCAGTTGATCCAGACCTTGGTGAGCCTGAGCACCTCGTCGACATTGACGTTGAGATGACACCCCTCGCGCCGCTCCCGCGTCGCGTAATACCAGGCATCGCGCTGCAGGGACGGCTCCAGAGTGTAGCTGTAGGGATCCGCGCCAAAACTGTTCTGGGCGTCGTTGAAATAGTAATTGCCCGAAGCGTTGACGACCAGGAAAACGCTCTGGTCCGTAAACGATCTCCGGTAGTGCTCCATTTCGGCCAGCCCGCGCGCCATGCGCTCGGGGTTCTGTTCGTCGGCGAACCAGTCGACCATGACCGGAGAACGGCTGAGTGCCTCGGCCAGCGAAATTTCCCGGCTCAGCGCCGCCATGCCGCGATAGCGGTCATACTGGACCTGCCGTTCGGCGATCATGGTGCCAAATTGGAGCGTCAGGGAGTCGATGATGCGGTTGATGGCAAACCAGCCGGCAAGGCCCACAAGCACAAGCGCAGCAAGCACGAGCCAAAGGACCCGTGTGCGCAAACTCGGTCCGGCCAGTCGTCCAATCAGCGATTTCATCATCGCCCGCTTTGCCCCCAACAGCGCCGGCGCACTCATGCGCCGGCACCACAAAACCGTATCGGGCCAGTGGTTTACGCTCTGTTACCCATGATTGAAGTCCGCGAGAAATTCCGCGGTGGCCGCCAGTTCGGCCTGCACGATTTCGTGACCGCCCTCATGCCAGGCGATCTTCGTCGCCGCTCTCTGGGCGCCGAACCAGTCGGCCAGCGCCTGGGTGAGCGGTGCCGGGCAGATCGGGTCTCGCCGCCCCGCCGTAATCAGCACGTCCCGCTCTGCAAGCCCGTGCACCGGGTCGGGAGTCCAGGGGATCAGCGGGTGCATGAGCACGCTCGCATCGATCAGTTCGGGATGGGCCATCATCACCGAGGCCAAAATATTGGCGCCATTGGAATAGCCGAGCCCGATCAGCGGACCATCCGACTTCAGCCCCTTCAGGAACCCCGCCATCTTCTCGGTCCGCACCGCAAGGTCGTCCATGTCGTAAACGCCCTCGCCCGTCCGCCTGAAATAGCGCAGCGCTCCACCCTCGGACACATCGCCCCGTATGGCGACCAGCCGGGCCTGGGGCAGCAATTGCCGCCCCAGATTGAAGAACTGGTTCTCGTCGCCCCCCGTGCCATGCAGCAGCACGAGCGTGGGAGCAGCCGGCCCCTGCCCGGCATGCTCCTTGGTGAAATAGGTTTCGCTCATCGGTCAGTCCTTTATTTCGGGCAGATGGGTTTCCAGCCACGCCCGCAGATGTTCGTGCTGGCTGGGCAGTTTGAGGGCCTCGCCCAGATGGGCGGTGTCCTCGTCCTTGTCGAAACCGGGCTCATTGGTCGCGATCTCGAACAGAACGCCACCGGGCGTGCGGAAATAGATCGCATAGAAATAATCGCGATCGATCACCGGGGTCACCTGATACCCTGTGTCGAGCAGCGCCTGACGCACCGCCTTCTGAGCTTCGCGATCGTCGACGGCAAAAGCGATGTGGTGCACCGATCCGGCTCCCAGATCGCCGCGCGGCATGTTGGGCAGGGTCTGCAAATCGATAATATCGGCCCCATTGCCGCCCGGAATCACGAACCGCTTGATACCCTTGGAGGTGTCGGCGTGTTCATACCCCATGAATTTGAGCAGCTCTTCGGTCGCCCCGCTGTCGCCAAGCCGCAAGCTGGCACCGGCAAAACCACGGATCGCCTCGTCCCCGGCCACCGCTCCGCCGGTCCAGGGGGCCCGCGCGTCGCCCTTGGCTTCCACGAGCGCGAAACTGTCGCCATCGACGGCGGTAAACCGCAGACGGCTTTCCCCGAACGCCTCTTCGGAAATCACCCCGCCAACGCCCTTTTCGGCAAACCGCTCCTTCCAGAACGAAAGGCTGCCCTCGGGAACCGAAAACACCGTCTCGCCCACTTCGCCGGTGCCGGGGCGGCCGCGGATGATATGAGGGAACGGGAAATAGGTCATCACCGACCCCGGCATCCCCGCCTCGTCGCCATAATAGAGATGATAGACCGAAGGCTCGTCGAAATTGACGGTCTTTTTGACCCGGCGCAGACCGAGCGTATCGGTAAAGAAGTGATTGTTGGCATCGCCATCGCGCGACATCGACGTCACATGATGAAGGCCCCTGATCTGGTTGAGCATGATCCGATCTCCGGTTAAAGCCCCTCCGGGCTCTGTTGGAGACCAATATAGTCCAGCCACCGGTCCGGATAATCCGGACTATGGTTCATTCATTATTCGATATTGCCGAACGATCAGTCCCCGGCGCGGGAAATCCGATACGCACACCGCCGCGCGCCCATAACGATATGATCGGTGCGCTCCACCTTCGCTCCGGGCCCCAATACATCGCGGAATACCGCCAGTTCGGCCCGGCAGAAATTCTGGCATGCCGTCGCCGCCGCGCAGATCGGGCAATGGTTTTCATAAAGCACATACCCGCCCTCGCCATCGGGCTCCCAGTCGGCCATATACCCCTCGGCCGAGCGCAGATCGGCCAGCCTAGCCACCCGCTCGCCCAGCCCGCCCGCATCGCTCATCGCCGCGTGATAGACCGATTTGGTGCGCTCCTCGCGCGCATCGATGATCCGCGAGAGCACCTCGGCCCCCAGCGTGTCGCCCACGATACCCAAAAGCTCGACGGTGAGCGCCGCATGGGTGTCGGGAAACCGCGATTGTCCCGCCGCCGTCAGGCGCCAGAACTGGGACGGCCGCCCCACCCCGCGCGACTGGCTCCAGCTTTCCACAAGTCCGTCCTCGGACAGCCGCACCAATTGCTGGCGCGCCGCTTCCCCCGACGTTCCGAGCGCCCGGCCCAACTCGCCGGCCGTCTTGTCTCCGTGCATCTTGAGGTGGAACAGGACGCGCTCGGCCGCATTGCGCGGAGACCAGGTTGCGGCCTCGGGCAAGGGGGGCGAATTTTCAATAACCGGTTTGCTGCTTGACATGGCTCCGGAGCGACATTTAGAAAGCACTTACTTGGAAAATACAGAGACCGGGTCGCAAGATCAAGCCCTGCCGGTTTCTCTACACCGATCGGCGCTCCGAACAGCCCTGAAATGACAAAACCGAACATCAAATTGCCGCCGGCCAGCCCGGCCCTTGCCCTCGCGCTGGCCGACCACCCCGCCGCCGCCGACGCGGTGCCCGCATCCCAGTTTACCAGCGCCATGAGCACGCTGGCCGCATCGGTCACTGTCGTGACCGCCCGTTCGGGCGACAGCCAGTACGGCCGTACCGTCACCGCCATGCTCTCGCTGAGCGCCGAACCGCCCGCCGTCATCGTCTCCATCACCCGCGACACCGATCTGGCCCGCACCATCGACGCCGCCGGCCGCTTTTCGCTCTCGGTTCTCGCAGAGGACCAGCAATCGGTCGCGGACGCCTTTGCCGGCTGGGGACCTGACGATCGTTTTGCGGTTGATGACTGGCAGCACTGGCCCTCGGGTCAGCCCCTGCTTTCCGGCGCCGTCACCAGTCTCGATTGCGTCCTGGCCGGCGCAATCGTTTTGGACACCCACACCCTCTATGCCGGCATCGTCACCCACACCCGCTCCTTCCCCGATCGCGCCCCGCTCATATGGCACCGGCGCGGCTACAAGGGTCTCGATCAGTCCTGAGAGCGATCGGCAGCAGGCTCGGCGGCCTGTTGCGCCTCGATCTTCCGGCTGGACTTTTTGGTCCGCCGTTCGTTGAGCTTGGCCCGGACGAACGCCTTGAGTTCCCGCCCGCTCATGAACACGGGCACGCGGGCTTTCTGGGCGTCCTGGTCGATGGCCAGCCCGGCTTCGGACACCTCGCCCTCGATATCGACCTCGCGCACGATCAGCTCGAGCGCCCCGATGGCCACCCGGTCGCCGATTTCCGCCGTCCCGCCCAGCCGCTCGCGCATATAGTCGCCAATGGTTTTCTCCAGCGAAACATTGGGCCCGATCTGGGCGTCATAGGCATCCTTGAGCGCAACGAGCGGACGCCTGGGGTTGATCCTGAACTCGCCGAAGAAATCCTTGTCATCGGCCTCCACCTTGGTGGGGCTGGCGAAAAGCCGGTCGAGCAGCCGCGTATAGCGCGGCGCAATGAACATATAGACATAGTCGCCGGCCTTGATGCGCCCGGCATACTGAAACCGCATCGATTGCCCGTCCCGCACGATCAGCGAGGGACGCGCCCAGCGCGGCAGCCTTTCGCCCTCGGCCACCGGGCTCCCCTCGACAACGTGGTAGACGATCAATTCGTGATGCGCGCTGCCCGGCAATTCGAGCCCGACGCGCTCGACCGGACCGATGCGCGGCGGCACGATCAGGCCCAGCCATTGCGCCATGGGCCGGATGGTCCAGCCCTGCACCAAAAGCGAGGTCAGAACGATGATGAAGGCGGTGTTGAACAGCACGGCCCCGTTTTCGAGCAATGCGATCAGCGGCAGGATGGCCAGAAGGATCGAGACCGCGCCGCGCAGGCCCACCCAGGAAATGAACGCGATCTCGTCGCGCTGATACTGGAACGCCAGAAGGCACAGCCACACCGCGACCGGCCGCGCCACAAACATCAAGAACAGCGCCAGCGCCACAGCCGGCAGCGCCACCTCGCCGAACTGGGAGGGGCTGGCCAGGAGCCCCAGGATGAGGAACATGACGATCTGGGCCAGCCAGGTCATCCCGTCCTGGAACCGCACCAGCGTCGCCCGCGCCCGCACCCGGCGATTGCCCGCCACCAGCCCCGCCACATAGGCGGCAAGCGCGCCAGATCCTCCAAGCAGCCCGGTAAAGGCAAACAGCAGCACCGCCATGCCCAGAACGATAATGGGATAGAGCGCGCCCTCCAGTTCCACCCGGTTGATGATGAAAACGATCGCCGCTCCCCCCGCGATGCCCAGGGTCACCCCCAGCCCCATCTGCAACCCGAACCCCACGACAAATTCATGGGTGAACCCGGTGATGCCCGACCCCGAAGCCAGCAGTTCCACGAACATGATGGTCAGAAAGATCGCCATCGGATCGTTCGATCCCGACTCCACTTCGAGCGTCGAGCGCACCTTGTCGCGAATGGTGATGCCGCCCACGCGCAAAAGGAAAAACACCGCCGCCGCGTCGGTCGAGGAAACGATGGCGCCCATCAAAAGCCCCTCGGCCCAACCGAACCCGAACATCAACCGTGCCGCCATGCCCACGATCGCCGTGGTCAGCAGCACCCCCACCGTCGCCAGAACGATCGATGGCGCCGCCGCCTGCCGGAATGATTTCAGCGATGTGCCGAACCCCGAATCGAAAAGAATGACCGCAAGCGCCAGCGAGCCCACGAAATAGGCGGTGTTGACGTCGGAAAATTCGATCCCCAGCCCGTCGCTGCCCGCGCCCAGGCCGATGCCCAGAAACAACAGCAGCAAGGGTGCCCCGAAGCGGAACGCCACGAGACTGGTAAAAACCGAAACGACGATGAGCGCCGCGCCCACCAGGAGCAGCGGATAAATCCAGTCGATCATCCCCAAATGACCCGATCTAAAATGTTTGGCAGCCGGCCGAACCGGCCGCGGAGGCAAAGAAAGTCAATAACGGCAATGATTACGGCGCCAATGCGTCGCGTCCACCCCCGCCGGGGCAAAAAAACGCTTTGGCGGCAAAAAATTAGCAGGCCCTGCCCGGATTTGTCGCTGTCAGGGATCGAGACGCCCCTTGCGCCGCTTGATGCGCCCGATAATATCGAAATCCCCGGACTTTTTCTCCCTGGACGCTGGAGGTCCTCGATCATGTCGACAAAATTCTCATTGCTGAGCCGCCTGGCCGTTGCCGCATCGCTCGCTACCGCGCTTGGTATCGGCACGGCGCACGCTCAGGAAAAAACGCCTGACGATCCGCGCCTGTTCGCGCCGGGCCAACTCACCGTCGCGACATCCGATCCGGTGTTTCCCCCCTGGATGATGGACAACGATCCCTCGAACGGGGAAGGCTTTGAAAGCGCTTTCGTTTATGCGCTGGCCGAAAAGATGGGCTTTGCGCCCGAGGATGTGGTCTGGGTGCGCGAAACCTTCGATCAGGCCATTGCGCCCGGCGCCAAGGATTACGATTTCGGCATCCAGCAGATCTCGGTGACCGAGGATCGCGCCCAGATCGCCACCTTCTCGGACGTCTATTACCAGCCGCAAAAAGCCGTGGTCGCCATGCCCGGCTCAGCCGTTGAAGAGGCGACAAGCTTTGCCGATTTGCGCGAGGTGCGCTGGGGCGTGATGATCGGCACCACCGATCTCGACTATGTCGAAGACATCATCGGCGTTGACGAACCCGCCGTCTATAGTGATCAGGTCGGCCTGTTCCAGGCCCTGCAGGGCAACCAGATCGATGCTGTGGCCACCGAATTGCCCACAGCACTCTACCTCACCGCCGTCCAGGTGCCAGACGCCACCATCGCCGCCATCCTGCCGCCCGACGAGAACGATTACGGCCACGGCCTGATCTTCGAGCAGGGCAACGACCTTGTCGAATGGGTTAACGAGGCCATCGCCGAACTCAAATCCGAAAGCGTCATCGACGCGCTGGTCGCTCAATATCTGATTGCCGATCCCGACCTGCCGGTCATCACCGAATGAGTTCTGGACTACCGCCGCAAGGCATCGATACCGACGCGGCCCCCCAACCGGGGCCGCGTCGGCCTCTCCCCCCGGCAAAAAAGAAACTGCGCGCCAGGGATCGCTACCTGCCCGCCATCATCTCGATTGTCATGGTCGCCGTCGTTTTCGGCGCCATCGCCTATGCCGTGACCTCGGCCGAACAATGGCCTCGCATCGCGCGGCAGTTTTTCGATCTCAATGCCATGGCGGTATCGTTCCCCCAGGTGCTGCGCGGCTTCTGGCTCAATCTTCAGGTCTGGGTGATCTGCCTGTTCGCCATCATGGCGTGGGGGCTGGTTCTCGCCCTGTTCCGCTCGCTGACCGGTCCGTGGTTCGCGCCGCTGCGGGTGTTTACAGTGGTCTATATCGACCTCTTCCGCGGTCTGCCGGTCCTTTTGCTTGTCTTGATCTTCGGCTTCGGCATTCCGGCACTCAACCTTCCGGGCTTGCCCAATTCGGCGCTGTTCTGGGGCGCCACCGCCATGGTGGTTTCCTACGCCGCCTATTCGGCCGAAATCTATCGCTCCGGCATCGAGGCCGTCCATGACGGCCAGGGTGCCGCCGCCAGAGCCCTTGGCCTCTCCCAATGGCAGACCATGCGCTACGCCATCCTGCCCCAGGCCATTCGCAACGTTATGCCCGTGCTCCTCAACCTCGCCGTCGCCCTGCAAAAGGACGTGGCGCTGCTTTCGGTCATCGGCGTGCGCGACGCTGTCCGCGAGGCCCAGATCTACACCGCCCAGACCTTCAACTATTCTTCGCTGATTGCCGCCGCGCTGCTGTTCCTTGTTGCGACCATCCCGATGGCCCGCCTCACCGACTACCTGACAAAAAGAGACCGTCAGCGCCGCCTGCAGGGGGCCTCTTGACCAACGACCGCATAACCATTTCCGGTCTCACCAAATATTATGGTGAGACCCTCGTTCTCGACGACATCAATCTCGCCATTGCCCCCCACGAGGTCGTGTGCCTGATCGGCGCCTCGGGGTCGGGCAAGTCGACCCTTCTGCGCTGCATCAACCGGCTGACCGAATTCGATCACGGCACCATCGCACTGGACGGAAAATCCCTCGAAGACCCCTCCTGGGGCCGCAATGGCGTCTATCGCAGGATCGGCATCGTCTTCCAGTCCTACAACCTCTTTCCCCATATGAGCGTGATGGAAAACATCACCCTGGCCCCGCTCAAGGTCCACGGCATTTCAAGGTCCGAGGCGCAGGCCACCGCCCGCGAACTGCTCACCGCCTTCGGCATGGCCGAGTTCGAGAACGCCTATCCCGAACAGCTCTCGGGCGGCCAGCAACAGCGCGTCGCCATCGTACGCGCCTTGGCCACCCAGCCCGAGGTCATGCTGTTCGATGAGGTGACCGCCGCGCTCGATCCCGAACTGGTCGGCGAGGTGCTCGCCATCATCCGCCGGCTCAAATCCGATGGCATGACCATGGTCATCGTCACCCACGAAATGGGTTTCGCCCGCGACGTCGCCGACCGCGTCTGCTTTCTCGACGGCGGCCGCATCGTGGAAGAAGCCGAACCCAAAACCCTGTTCTCGAACCCCCAGAACCCCCGCACGCAGAAATTCCTGCAGCGCATCATCGAGGCTGGACGGCTTTAATCCCGCGCCACGGCCTTCCAGCACATATCCGCGATCCAGGCGTATTCGCTATCCTCGATCGGCGTCGGATCGAGCCGGCGGCGCTTGATCGTGTGGCGGATGGCCCCGCGCACAAAGCTCCCCAAAAGATAGGCCCGCCCCTCGCGCACCACCCCGGCTTCCCGCGCGCCTTCAAACAGAACGCGCGTATAGTCGACGAACCCCGAAAACGTCGCCGCGATCTCGGTAAGGCTCAATTCGGGAGAATTGTCGAGATATTCAAACAGCTTGGCCCGTTCGGCATCGGCCGCGATAAACGCGATATATCGCGCGATATAGCCCTTTATCCGGTCCTCATGGCTGACCGCCTGATCGTGCTCGACCACCACCGCCCGCGACATCTGTTCGCCGACCCGCACATAGACCCCAAGCACCAGCGCGCCCTTTGAGGGAAAATAGTTATAGAGCGATCCGGTGGCCACGCCCGCCCGCTCGGCAATCGCAGCCATCGAGCACTGCAAGCCGTTTTCCACAATCAATTGAGCCGCAGCATCGAGGATTCTGTCCTTCTTGCCGATCGTCGCTTCCATACTGAATGAACCTTCATTCACCTGTCATGTTCCGACGGTAGCTGTGTTTGCAGCCGGGCACAAGTCTTTCGCCCAAAGCGCGGGGTGCGCGCCGAAAGACGATCGGCTCAGGGCGTCCCAGGCGGACGCAATGCCATCAACATCAGGACACGCGTCATGACCGATCTCTTCACCTTCGTCCATCTTACCGATCTCCATATCGGCAATCCCGACATCGTCGACGATCACCTGTTTTCCGATACCACGGCCAATCTCAAGGCCCTGCTGGCCGACATCAAGACCCTGGTGCCCCAGCCCAAATTCATCGTCGCCACCGGCGATCTGACCAATCAGGGCGATGCGGGCTCCTATCGCAACCTCAAGGCCATCCTCGACGAAGCGGCCCTTGAAATTCCCCTGTTCTTCGCGCTCGGCAATCACGACAAGCGCGAGGGCTTTTACACCGGCATGCTCGGTCGCACCCAAGACCTCGCCGCTCCGTTCTTTCATGCGCAGGTGATCGACGGCATCCACCTCATCACGCTCGATTCGAGCGCTCCGGGCAAGGTCGGCGGCTCGATCGAGCCCGAACAGTTCGCCTGGCTCGAAGGCGAACTCGATGCCCATCCCGACCTCCCCAAGCTGATCGCCGTCCACCACGCCCCCGCGCTCGATGAGGACAGGCCCGATATGGAATGGGAAAGCCTCACCATCGCCGACACTCGCAAGCTGGCTGACCTGCTTGCCGGCCGCAATATCCTCGGCATTCTCTCGGGCCACATCCATTTCGACCGCGTTTCCAACTGGCACGGCATTCCCGTCGTCGTCGGCATCGGCACCCACGCCGCCACCGACGTCACCTATCTCCATGAAGGCATGCGCATGGTCGAGGGCGCCTCTCTTGCGCTCGGCACCATCCGCCCCTCGGGCCTGACCATTTCCTTTGTGCCCCAGCCCTCGCAACGACGCGAACTCAACAGCTTCACCTTTGCGGGCATGGCCGAAATGCTCCGCAAATACGAAGCCACCCAGGCCGCAGAATAAGGAAATCCCAGATGAACCGCAGAACCCTTCTCCTGGCCGCCTCGGCCACCCTCGTCCTGGCCGGCGCATTGCCCGCCACCGCCCAGACCATCCCGTCCACCATCGACGAGCCGGTCACCATCACGTTCTACAACTACAATCTCGGCTCTGCCGGCCTCGGCGCGGACGCGACCCGCAAGCTGATCGATGAGTTCATGGCCGCCAACCCCAACGTCACCGTCGAAGGCATCGGCGCCGCGGCGGGCGATTTCCAGGCCCGCGTTCAGGCCGACCTGGCCGCCGGGCAGCCCGTCGATCTGGTCCAGATGGTGTTTTCCGACCTCGATTTCACCGCAAGCAACTTCGGTGCCGTAGCGCTCGAGGACATCGTGCCCGCCGACGAACTCGACGCCCATTTCGAGGGCATGGTGCCCAATGGGCTCGATCTGGGACGCCTCGACGGCAAAACCTATTCTCTGGCCTATACCTTTTCCACGCCAGTCCTGTTCTACAACGCCGATATCTTCCGCGCCGCCGGTCTCGATCCCGACCAGCCGCCCAAGACCTGGGACGAAGTCCTCCAAACCGCTCTGGCCATCCAGGAAAACACCGACAAGGCCGGCTTTGCCGCCGGCATCTTCGGCCCCAGCGCCATGGATTGGCTCTTCCAGGGCGTTGTGCGGTCCAATGGCGGCGAAGTCCTCTCGCGTGATCGCACGACGCTCAAATTCGCCGAGCCCGAGGCCGTCGAGGCCGTGCAGATGCTGCGCGACATGTATGATGCGGGCGCCTTCGAACCCCTCGACATCACCGCGGCCCTCGAAGGCATGTCGGCCGGCAATATCGGCATGTACCTCCAGACCAGCGCTATACAGGGCTCACTTGTTGCCGGCGCGCAGGACAATTTCGAATTGCGCGCCTCCACAATGCCCAGCTTCGGCGACAAGCCGGTCCGGCCCAACAATTCGGGCAGCGGGCTGACCATTCTGGCCCAGGATCCGCTCAAGCAGCGCGCCGCGTGGGAGCTGATGAAGTTCCTCACCTCCGAGCATGGCTACACAATCATCACCTCCGAAATCGGCTATCTGCCGCTCCGCCCGGCCATCGTCGATGACCCGCGCTACCTCAAGGATTGGGTCCAGGATCACCCCCTCATCCAGCCCAATCTCGACCAGCTCGCCATTCTCGAGCCCTGGGATTCAATGCCCGGCCCCAACTATCGCCAGATCGTAAGCCTGATGATGGATGCCGCTGAAATGGCCGTCTATGGCGGCGTCGATGTCGAAGCGACGCTGGCCGATGCCCAGGCCAACGCCCAGGCTCTGATGCCCTGACAGCCCGGCCGGCGGCAGCCCCCGCCGGCCCCCGTTTCCATTGTCTATGACCGCCCCGCGCGGCCCGGAAAAGGACATCCCATGCTGCCCCGTTCAGCCATCGCCACCCTCGCCGTTTCGACGGCGCTTTTCGCAACGCCCATCTGGGCCCAGGCCATGCCGGCCACCGTCGACCAACCCGTCGAAATCACCTATTACAACTACAACCTCGCCTCCACAGGCATCGGAGCCCAAGCCACGAGCGGCATGATCGAGGACTTCGAGGCGGCCAATCCCAACATCACCGTCAATGCGGTGCCGGTTCAATCCACCGAAATGGTGTCGCGCACTCAGGCCGATCTGGCCGCCGGCATCGGCCCGGACGTCACCCAGACAGTGTTCGACGATCTGGCCTATACGATCGACAATTTCGGCGCCGTCGCGCTCGAAGACATCGTCCCCGCCGAGGAACTCGCCGCCCATTTCGAGGGCATGTCCGAAAACGGGCTGAATCTGGGGCGCCTTAACGGCAAGACCTATGCGCTCGCCTATACCTTCTCGACCCCGGTCCTGTTCTATAACGCCGATCTGTTCCGTGCCGCCGGGCTCGATCCCGACCAGCCTCCCTCAACATGGGACGCGCTGCGCGAAGCCGGCCTTGCCATCGCCGAACAGACCGATGCCAGCCCCTTTGAAGCGGCCATCGTCGGGGCCGGTTCGGGGGGCGATGACTGGGTGCTGCAAAGCGTCATCCTCTCCAATGGCGGACGCACGTTGTCCCAGGACCGCACAACGCTCACCTTCGCCGAACCTGAGGCCGTCCAGGCCGTGCAGATGATGCGCGACCTTCACGACGCCGGCGTTTACGGCGCCACCGATCTGGGCTCGTCAATGGAATCCATGGCCGCGGGTCAGCTCGCCATGTACCTCACCTCCTCGGTGCTCCAGGCCTACCTCATCGCCGGCTCGGACGGAAAATTCGAGCTGCGCTCGGCCGCAATGCCCGGCTTTGGCGATCGTCCCGCCTCCCCCACCAATTCGGGTTCGGGCCTCGTCATTCACACCGCCGATCCGCTCAAGCAGCGCGCCACCTGGGAATTGATGAAGTTCATGACCTCGCGTGAGGCCTATACCACCATCACCTCCCAGATCGGTTACGTCCCCTTGCGCACCGACATCGTCACCGACCCCGCCTATCTGGGCGATTGGGTTGCAGACCACCCCCTGGTCCAGCCCAATCTCGACCAGCTCGAACGGCTCGAGCCCTGGGTCGCTTACCCCGGCCCCAACTACCGCCAGATCAATTCGCTGATGATGGATGCGATGGAAATGGCCATCTTTGGCGGCGCCGATGTCGAGGCCACGCTGGCCCAGGCTCAGGCCAACGCCCAGTCCCTGATGCCCTGATCCCCCGGCCGCGTGGGCATCACCCTCGCGGCCATCCCTTCACGATTTCGCGGTGCTCGCTCATGGCCGACATCTCAGCAAATACTCTCCTGACGCTTCCAAAGCGCAAGCGGCGCCTGAGGGCCGACGATCGCTATCTCATTGCGCCCTGGCTTTATCTCCTGCCCGCCGCGCTCGGGCTTGCCATCTGGGTCTATTGGCCGCTCCTCGATGCTTTCCGGCTCAGCCTTTACCAATGGAACATGCTGCCCACCACGGCACCGCAATTTGTCGGCCTGTCCAATTTCACCAACATCTTTGCCCTGCCCAAATTCTGGCAGGCCGTGCGCAACACCGGCATTTACGTTCTGGGGCTGCTGCCGCTCGCCGTCATCATCCCGCTGGCCATCGCCATCTACACTCATGACCTGCCCGACCGGGCGCGCAACATCTATCGCGCCATAATCTTCGTGCCCATGATCATCGCTCCGGTCGTGGCCGCCGCCGTCTGGCGCTGGCTGCTCGATCCGGGCCACGGCATGGTCAACCAGGCCATCGCCGGGCTCGGCGGCGAGCCCGTGCGGTTCCTTGCCGATCCCGCCATTGCCATCTGGACCATCATCGTTCTCACCGGCTGGAAGCTGATCGGGTTTTCAACGCTGATCCTTTCGGCCGCCAACGCCAACATCAATCCCTCGCTCATCGAAGCCGCCCGCATGGATGGCGCGTCCAGATGGGAGATCATCCGCGACATCCGGCTCCCTTTGCTCATGAACACCGTGCTGTTTCTTGTGATGATGACCATTCTGCTGGGCGCCCAGTGGAGCTTTTCCTACATCAACGTTTTGACCGGCGGCGGTCCGCTCGGCTCGACCACCAACATCTTCTACGTGCTCTGGGAATTTGGATTTTCCTCGATGTCGGTGGGCTGGAGTTCGGCCGCCGCCGTCATCTTGTTCCTCGGCTTCGGCGCGCTGGCCTTCGTGCTCTTCCGCCTTATGGAGAGGTACTCGTTCTATGACAACTGACACACTGACCGCCCCGCTTTCGGTGCCGGCCGCCCGGCCGCGCCGCCGCACCCGCTCTCTCGCCTCGCGCCGGCTCAACACCGGCCTTGGCCACGCTCTGATGGCCGTGCTGTCGCTGTTCTGCCTGTTCCCGGTCTATTGGATGGTCGTCACCTCCCTGCGCCCCGCCAACCAGATCTTTGAGACCGCGCTGCTGCCCACTTCGGCTTCGCTCGACAATTACATCTACGCGCTCAACGCCATTCCCGTGCTCCAGATGCTCTGGAACACGCTTCTGGTCTCGGTGATCGTCACCATCATCCAGCTCGCCACCGGCCTATTCGCCGCCTATGCCTTCGCGCGCTGGCGGTTCCCGTTCGACAAGCTCGTCTATTCGCTGATCGCGCTCACCTGGCTGGTGCCCTTTCAGGTGGTGATGATCCCCAATTACCTGATCGTCGCCCGGCTCGGCCTGCTCGATTCCCTGCCCGCGCTGATCCTGCCCAACGTCGCCTCCGCCCTGGCGGTGATGCTGCTCTACCAGACCATGCGCTCCTTCCCCAAGGAGGTGATCGAGGCCGCCCGCATGGATGGCGCGCGCAGCTGGCGCATCCTGTGGGACGTGCTCGCCCCCAATCTGACCGGCATCCTCGCGTCGCTCGCCATCCTCATCTTCATTTCGACCTGGAACGATTATTTCTGGCCCCTGCTGCTCACCCGCTCGGCCGAAAACAGCGTCATCCAGATCGGCATCCAGATGTTCATGACATCGGAGGGCACCCAGTGGGGCCCGCTCATGGCCGCCTCCACAATGGCCAGCCTTCCCGTGCTCGCCATCTACATCGCCCTGCAGCGCCAGGTCATCCAGTCCTTCATGAAATCAGGAATACGCTAAGATGAATTCCCCGCTCACCCGCTCGATCCCCGTCAAGGGTGCCTACAACGTCCGCGACCTGGGCGGTTATCCGATTGCCGACGCCGAAACCCTCTGGCGCCGCGTGCTGCGCGCCGATGCCCTGCACCGGCTCGATGCCGACGATGTCGCCATGCTCATCGATGCCGGGGTCACCACCGTTGTCGATCTGCGCCACGATCATGAATTGGCCGAACAGCCCAATCCCCTCGCCGGTCACCCGGCCGTCAGCTACCACAACGTTTCCCTGTTTGCCGATCTCGCCCCGACCGTCACCCCGGGCGAAGACGCTCTGCTCACCCTTTATCTCAAGGCACTCGATGAGCGCGGCGAAACCATCGCCCGCGTCCTCACCCTGATCGCCGAAGCCGGCGATGGCGCGGTGCTGTTCCACTGCACCGCCGGCAAGGACCGCACCGGGGTCATCGCCGCCCTGCTCTTGACCATCGCCGGGGTCGAAACCACCCTGATCGTCGAGGACTACGCGCTCACCGCCCAGATGATCGAACCCATGATCGACGAGCTTGTCGAAGGCGCCCGCGCCCGCGGCATAGACCCCGAACGCTTCATGCCGTTCCTGGCCTCCGAGCCCCAAACCATGGCGCTCACCATCGCCCATATCGAAACCACCTATGGCTCGGTCGCCGCCTATCTGCGGTCCATCGGGCTTTCGGACACCACCATCGCCCGGCTCCGGGCACGTCTTGCGGGAGATTGAAATGGCTCACCTCACCATCTCTGACGTCAGGAAATCCTACGACGGCAAACAGGTTCTCCACGGCATCGACATCGAGATCGACAACGGCCAGTTCGTCGTCATCGTCGGCCCCTCGGGCTGCGGCAAGTCCACCCTCTTGCGCATGATCGCCGGGCTGGAAGCGATCACCGCGGGCGACATCGCCATCGACGACGAGATCATCAACGACATCGACCCCGCCGATCGCGGCTGCGCCATGGTGTTCCAGAACTATGCGCTTTATCCCCACATGACGGTTGCCGAAAACATTGGCTACCCCCTAAAGATCGCCCGGCTTCCAAAGCCCGAGCGCGCGCGCCGCGTCAGCGACGCAGCCACCGTTCTGGGCCTCACAGACTATCTCGACCGCCGCCCCGGCCAGCTTTCGGGCGGCCAGCGCCAGCGCGTCGCCATGGGCCGCGCCATCGTGCGCGAACCCGCCGTGTTCCTCTTCGATGAACCGCTCTCCAATCTCGACGCCAAGCTGCGCGTCCAGATGCGCATCGAGATCAAGAAACTCCACAAGCGCCTCGGCGCCACCTCGATCTTTGTCACCCACGACCAGGTCGAGGCCATGACCCTGGCCGACAAGCTCATCGTCATGAACAAGGGCCATGTCGAGCAGATCGGCTCGCCGGGCGAAATCTACAAGAACCCCGCCTCGACCTTCGTCGCCCAGTTCATGGGCGCCCCGGCCATGAACATGACCGGGGGCGAAATGCTCGACGCGACCACCCTCGCTCTCGATATCGCTCCCACCCAGCATTTCCGCCTGCCCACCGCGCTCCCCGGCACGCCGGGCCGCATCACCATCGGCGCTCGCCCCGAAGCCATAACCCTTTGCTCCAGGGAAACGGGCCTTCCCGCCCAGATCGAGCTGATCGAGGAACTCGGCGGCAGCCGTGTCGCCTATTGCGCGCTCGCCGACACCGAATTTGCCGTTGTCGTCGGCCCGGAAGTTGAGATCGGAGAGGGTGATATCGTCGGCCTTCATATCCCCACCACCGCCCTGCACCTGTTCGACGCCCAGACCGGCAAACGCCTGGAGCTGGCCCCGACCCGCCAAAAAGCCCGCCTCGAACAGGCCGTCGCCTAGAGCGCGTCCAGAGCCTGTGTTCGGCGGCTTATACAAACACAGGGCCACATTTAACGAAGTGGTCAGAGATATCATGCGAGGTTTTTTGCGGGGACGCTTCTTTGATCATTGAGGAAGCGAATGAAACTAATTCAAAGCCTCAAAATGCTGCTAGCCGCGGACGCAGCGGGATCAGCTCCGATACCCATTTCGGAAAATGCCCGAATAGGCCGGGAAAATCCGCAACCAGCGAAAGCCGACAGCCCGGTTGCTGCCGTTTTCGAACGGGATCTCGAAAATCTCGTTGAGAACCTGGGCACCGCTGAAAGGCCGCTCGTTACCGGCTCCATGGAGCTTCTGGGTCTTGATGAAGTCAGAACCTGTCTGGGAGCCAAGTGGAACAGGCTTGCCGATCAAGCGCTTGCGATAGCCACAGCAGAGATTAAGCGGTATCTTTCCGATCAGGATTTCTTCAAACCTGAAAGCGAAACGCGCTTTCTGATCTGTTTTGCCTCGCTCAATCGCGAGCAGGCGATGCACAAGGCAAGCCTGATTGCACGCGCGATACGCGCGCGGCTGCTCGATGAACTCCCCGAGATCGAAGAGCAGACCTCCGTGGAGCGGTTTGTCACCGAAGTGGACCCCAAGGATCTGGCTGGCAGGGGGCGTGGGCTGGCTGATCGCCTGGCAGCGACGCTCGAGAGAATTCAGGGAGAGCTGGAGGTCGCTGTAGCGGTTCAGCGGCGAACCACCATTAAGGATTTTCAACTGCTCTTTGCGCCCATATGGGAGGTCTCCACCCACGTAACGACCTTCAATCGATGCCAGGCCGATACCGCTTCTGTCAGCGGCGCTTTGGCCAGGATGAGAACCATAGCTGACAACGATCAGGTTCAAAAAATGCGCGGGGAACTCGATTGCATGATCCTCGCCCGTGGGGTTGAGCGGCTTCACGGCTCCCTCAGGTCTGATGCGTCTGTTTCACTGCTCGTGCCGCTCACTTTCAGCACATTTCTTGATCCCGATACTGCGCGGGATTATCTCAAGATTCTGGCCTCAGTGCCTGCCATTTATCGCAATCGCATCGTGCTTGAGCTTCGTGGCATCGGCAATGGCGTGACTATAAGCGACATTCTCTCATTGCGAGACCGGGTAAGCGGCACCACCGACCGCATCGTTGCCGAGATAACCGAAGACGGCGCGCTTTTGCCAATATTTGAACTTGGCGATATTTTTGGCATTTCGTTCGATCTGAGCACACTGGGGAGCGGCGGAACCTGCTCCTCGCAGCGCCTGCGCAAAATTGTCCAGATGGCAGACCAGGCAAGTCTTGCCAGTTATGCACACAGTGCCAATACCCTGGGGGTAGC
The DNA here is from genome assembly GCF_037044555.1 of Pelagibacterium nitratireducens. Lineage (NCBI taxonomy): Bacteria > Pseudomonadati > Pseudomonadota > Alphaproteobacteria > Hyphomicrobiales > Devosiaceae > Pelagibacterium > Pelagibacterium nitratireducens. The sequence continues at coordinate 710,969 of NZ_CP146275.1, read as the reverse complement.
CAGCGCGGCGATACGAGCGGGGTTTCAGTTCATTGACGGTCCTGCCGTCCATCTCAACGTGACTGAACCTCGGCCAGCGACCCGGCTCAAACCCATGGTCGACATGAGCGAAGCGGCCCCAAGGGATCGCGCCGTGCGTGATAGCGTTTCAAATGCGCAAACCGGTGCAAAAAGGCAGGCACCAACCGCCCGGCCAGGCGTGTTGCGCTAGAGCGCGTCCAGCAAAAGCATGTCCTCGACGCGATCGGGGATGGAAACGGTTTTGCGGTTCGGACTCGCGACAAAACAAGGGTTTGGAGCCAAGGATTTGAGTCAATCAAATCCTGACCGGCTTGTCTTATGACAGATCCGGCTCTTGTGCGATTAAAGGGCCAGTGGGCGCCATCTGCTTTATGGCGCGCACTGGCGGCGGTTGGATCGGTGATGGCTTGGTCGTGATGGACCGTTTTAGAGTGTGATCGACCGCCGTCTTCGCCTGAGGCCTGAACGGATACAGAGCGGCGTAAAGCCCTCTAGGACAAGCATAGGACACGCGAAGATGACCAAGGATAGCATCGGCATTGATATCTCGAAAGCCAATCTCGACGCCCATCGCGCCAAGACCGGTGAGACGGCCCGGTTTGCCAATTCCCCCACCGGTCTGCGCGCCCTGCGCAATTGGATTGGGGCACAACGCCCCGATCTGATCGTCTATGAAGCGTCCGGTCCCTATCACGCAGTCTTCGAGCGCGCATTGGCCGCAAGCCTGCCCCTGGTCAAGGTCAATCCCCTGCAGGCACGCCGATTTGCCCAGGCACGGGGAACCCGGGCCAAGACCGATGCCGTCGATGCGCGTATGCTGGCTGCCATGGGCGTCGCATTCGATCTTATCCCCAATGGACCCCAGCCTGAAAATCAACACGTTCTCAAAGAATTGCAGATCGCGCGCATGGCGCTTATCAAGGACCGTACACGCCTGTTGAACCGGCAAAAGACACAGACCTTGGCCCTGACCAGGCGCCAGACCAAGTCAAGGCTCGATCAGATCAAGCGGCAACTCGCCGAGTTGGACGGTGAGGTGCTACGGCTCGTGCGCCAGTGCCCCAACCGGGCCCGGGCCTTCGATATCGTGCGGTCCATTCCCGGAGTGGGGCCGATCACCGCGGCTGCCATCCTGGTCGAATGCCCCGAAGTCGGAACCATGACCTCAAAACAGGCCGCAAGCCTCGCAGGTCTCGCCCCCATGACACGGCAGTCGGGACAATGGCGCGGAAAGGCCTTCATTCAGGGTGGACGCAAGATCCTGCGGGACGCCCTCTATATGCCAGCTCTGGTCGCAGCCCGATACAATCCCGACCTCAAACAAAAATACAACGCCATGATCGGTGCAGGAAAACCCCCAAAACTCGCCCTGACTGCCCTGATGCGAAAGCTCATCGAACTCGCAAACGCTCTCATCAAACAGGACCGCAACTGGCAGCCAAAAAGCGCTTGATCAAGACGGATACTCTAAACAAAAGGCCCGCCAACTATTCCGGTTGCGCGGGCCTGTTCCTGAATGCCAGGTGCCGCTAGCTTTGCACTGACGCCCAGCTATTGGTGCGTTCGCTGGCAAAAATGGCATCGAGCACCGCCATATTGACGATCGCATCGGCCACATCGTGCTCAAGCGGCTCTTGTGCGGCAATCGCCCGGGCAAAGGCATTGGCCTGCTCGGTATACTGATCGCAGGCCGGCAAAATCTCCCGCCGCGCCAATTCGCCTCCCAGGCTTTCCCCCTTGTCGATCACAATCGCGGTGTGATGATCGGCCGGCGGATTGAACGGAATTTCGAGCTCGAGGCGGCCCGATGGCCCAAGGATCTCGAGAGACTGGGCCGGTACCAGCTGGGTGGCGCTGGTAAAGTTCAATTGCCGCCCCCTGCCGAAATCGAGCAGCACGCTGGCGAGCCGATCGGTGCCGAAACCGGGATCGCGATCGATCAGTGCCAGGGCGCGCTCAGGTGCAGCCTCAAAGAAATACCGCCCCGCCGTCACCGCATAACAGCCGATGTCGAGCAGCCCTCCGCCACCGATCTCGGCCTGGTTGCGCACATTGTCCGGTTCGACATTGTGATAGGCGAACAGGGCCCGGATCGCCTTGATCTCCCCCAACTCGCCGGACCGCACAATCTCTCTGGCCCGCTTCCACTGGGGGTGATGGCGCACCATGAAGGCTTCCCCGATCAGGATGCCGTCCGGCACCGACCGCAGCCGTCGGGCATCCTCGGCGGTGATCCCGATAGGCTTTTCACAAAGCACATGCTTGCCCTTGCTGGCCGACGCCAGTGTAAAATCGACATGCAAATGGTTGGGCAGAGGATTGTAAACGACATCGATTTCAGGGTCTTCCAGCAACGCCTCATAACTGCCGTATGCTCTTGGGATGGCAAACCGATCGGCAACGGCCCGTGCCCGCCCCCCATCGCGCGATGAAATGGCAACGACCTCGGCATGAGGCGATTTGAGCAATCCGGGAATGACGTGATTGATGCCAATGCCTGCTGTGGACAAGATGCCCCAGCGGATTTTTTCGTCCCTGCCCATTGGTGGCTCCTCTAAATGGGGTTGAATGATTGACCAGGGCGGTCGGCACGGTTGACCTTCAGGACTTACCGCCCGCTTGCACGGCCCTGAGCGCATCGGCCACCAGGGCATGATCGTCAACATCGGTCAGGCCACTGACAGTGGCCGCCCCGACAACGCCTGCGGAGCGCACGGTGATGGGAATGCTGCCCCCGCTGGCGACATAGTCGGCCTCGGGAATGCGCCAGCGCTTGGAAAAATCCCAGTTCTTTTGCTGGGCCTCGATGCGCATATAGAGCGAGCTCTTGTGAAAGCGCACCGCCACAGCCCGCTTGCGCCGCACCCAATCGATATTGTCGGGCGTGGATCCGGGCATGAGCGCCAGAAAGACCGGAGCATTGCCATGGGAGACTTCAATGGCAATCGGCATGCTCTGGCGTGTTGCAACATCGCGGATATGCGCGCCGATAGCCCAGGCGATCGCATAATCGAAGTGCTCGAGAACGAGGCTCTGGTGTTGGGAGATCAGCTCTTCGAGCGTGGGATCGGTGGGGCGCATTGGAATGTCCTTGATTTTCGGGCTACATGGCGGAATAGCCGCCATCGACGGTGACGATAGCGCCGGTGATGAAGGCGGCAGCCGGCGAGCATAGAAACAGGGCCGCGCTGGCCACATCGTGAGGCTGACCCCATCGCCCCATCGGCGTGCGCTCGAGAATGGTGCGGGAGCGTTCGGGGTCGTCGCGCAGACCCTGGGTAAGAGGCGTTGCGATCCAGCCGGGCGCCACGGCGTTGACGCGGATATCGTCGGACGCATAGGCAATGGCCAGCGACTTGGTCAGTTGCGCGATGCCGCCCTTGCTGGCCGCATATCCGGGCACAAGCCCGCCTCCGAAAAACGAAAGCATTGAAGCCATGTTGAGAATGGCCCCGGTCGGCGATCTGGCCAGAGCGGGCCGCGCCGCCGCGCAGCAGCGCATGGAACCGTTAAGGTTGACCTCGACAGTTTCGGCGAAAACCGCCGGGTCGAGCTCTTCGCCGCGCCGGATGATCCCGGCGCAATTGACGAGGCAATCGAGCGCGCCCATGGCCCCGATCTCGGTTTCGACAGCTGCGCCATCACGCACATCGAGCGTCATGGCGGCCGCGCCGGACAGTTGAGGATCGGACGACAGGGCTTCGATTTCCCGGTCGCTGACGCCTGTGATGGTGACATTGGCCCCGGCCGCAACAAACCCGCGCGCGATCGCCGCGCCAATCCCCGAGCTGCCGCCCACCACCAGGACGCGACGGCCGCCATACCACTCCTGCGCCCATGAAAAGCTGACCGGATCGGTTGCCATCGTCGGGCTCAACGTATGAACCGGTCGAGGTAGTCAGCGCCCAGTCCCACCGATTCATAGTGTTCGCGGCACATGTCGATCTTGGAGAACACGTCTTCATATCCCGTGTGCCTGTCGTCGGAATCGAGATAGATCATCGAGCCGGTGATGTTGAAGAACGTGATCATTTCCGGGCACTCTTCCGGCACCACGAGCGTATGGATTTCGCCGGGCGGTTCAAAGACGTACGAGCCGGTCTCGGCGACCCAGTCGTGCTCGAGATAGTGCCAGCGTCCCTTGATGACATAGCCATGCACGGGATTGGGGTGCAGGTGACGCGAGAGCACGCCGGAGCGCCGCACCCGCAAAAGATTGCACCACTGCCCCGCCAGCGTGTTGAGCATGAGCGGGCGAAACCACACGCCCTCGGCCTGCGGCACCCAGACGCGCTCGTCCTCGGGGATGGCGGGCACGGCAATTTCGGCAGCGGACAGCACGTGCGTCGAACCATTCATGTTGCGATACATAAATCGTCTCCGATGACTGGAGGATCAGCCCTTGGCGCCCTGCGCGGCTTTCCAGGCGCGATATTCGTCTTCGGCCGCTTCGCTCAAGGGGTAATATTTGCGCAGATCGCCGCCCTGCGAGAGGCGAAGGCGCGAAAACTCCTCCCACTCAACGTGATGGCTGCAGCGCTCGATCAGTTCCTCGGCCATGGCGACGGGCACCGAGACGACGCCGTCGTCATCGGCGACAATGATGTCTCCGGGCATGACCAGGACATTGCCGCACGCCACCGGCACGTTGACGGCAAAGGGAATGATTTCGGTCTGGGCGTGATAATTGGGCGTCACGCCCCGCACCCAGATGCCCAGATCGAGTTCCTTTGCCTTGGCCGAATCGCGGATGCAGCCATCGACGACGATGCCCGAGCCGCCGCGACCGGCCAGGAATGTCAGCATCATTTCGCCAAAGATTCCGCTCGCCATATCGGCGCGCGCATCGACAACGACCATGTCCCCCGCCTGCGCGGGATAGAGCACGTGGCGATGCAGCTGCAGTTCGGGGTTCTCGTATTCCCCCGCGCCATAGATGTCTTCGCGCTTGGGCATGCATTGAAGGGTAAGGGCGGGTCCGGCAACCGAATAGCCCTGGCGCAGCGCATTGGGTCCGCGCATATGCGGGTTTCGAATGCCCATGAAAGAGAGTTCGCTGCTGGCCGTCGCCGATCCGATTGTTGCCAGTGCGTCGCAGATGTGTTTGGCGGGACGTGTTATGTCCTTGATTTCCGATGGAGCTTGCACGGCGTGCCTTTCCTCTAAATGTGTGTCTGTCGGCGCCGTCAGATCCAGCCGCCGTCAGCGATATGGTTCTGACCGGTGATTGCCGAGGCGTCCTCTGAGCATAAGAACAGCGCCAGCCGCGCGATGTCGTCGGGCATGAGCCGGCGCTTGAGAGCCTGACGGTCCTCGCGCATGGCATCGGCCTCGGGCGTGAGCCATTTCTCGATCTGCCGTTCGGTCATGATCCATCCCGGAGAAATGGCGTTGACCCGGATATCATCGGGGCCGAAATCGCGGGCCAGGGATTTGACAAGGCCCAGTATGCCTGCCTTTGCGGCCGTATAGAGCGGCATGCCACCAAAACCGGCCAACCAGGAAATCGAGCTCATGCAGATGATCGATCCCCCGCCCAGTCCGCGCATGTCTTCGATCACCGCCTGGGAGGCAAAGAACTGGTGGCGGAAATTGACCGCCATTAAGGCGTCGAAGTCCTCGGGCGTGACATCGAGCGCCGGGTGGCGGTCGTCGCGTGCGGCGTTGTTGATCAGGATCGCTATAGGTCCCAATGCGCTCCGCAGATCGGCAATGCCTTTACGCAGGGCGGCAATGTCTGTGATGTCCACGGCGAAAAATCGCGCCGACTGACCCGACCCGCTTAGCTGGCTCTCGAGCGCTTCGCCTTCGGCCCGGTCGATATCGAAAAAACCGACACGGGCGCCCTGGGCGGCAAAGGCGCGCACAATGGCGGCGCCGATGCCACTGGCACCGCCGGTCACGAGGACGGTCTTGCCTTCAAGATCGGGATAGATCGCAGTCATTTTTGCCTCACGCGCTGAGCCTGACGCCGGTTTCGGCATCGAAAAGATGCAACCTGTCGGAATTGAACCGCACTGGCAACGCGCTGCCCGGACGGTTCGAAATGCGCTCGCGGAACACCCCGCTGATATCGGTCCCCGCAACGGTGAGTGTGACGTGGGTTTCCGAGCCGGTCGGTTCGATCGTAATGATCGTGCCGGCCAGACCGGCATCGTCAAGAATCAGATCTTCCGGCCGGATGCCCAGCTTGACCGCCTGGCCCTCGACCGCGCCGCGCGTCTGGCCCAGAGGAACGGTCGTCCCATCGCGCGCGACGAATTGGCCATCGGTGATGCGGCCTTCGACGATGTTCATGGCCGGCGAACCGATGAACTCGGCGACAAACAGGTTGGCCGGTTCGTCGTAGAGTTCGAGCGGGGTGCCGATCTGCTCGACAATGCCGTCATGCATAACCACGATCCTGTCGGCCATGGTCATCGCTTCGATCTGATCGTGGGTGACGTAGATCGTCGTGGTCCCCAGCCGCTGATGAAGCGCCTTGATCTCGGTGCGCATGGCAACGCGCAATTTCGCATCCAGGTTCGAAAGCGGCTCATCGAACAAAAACACTTCGGGGTCGCGAACGATGGCCCGGCCCATGGCCACGCGCTGACGCTGCCCGCCCGAGAGTTGGCGCGGATAGCGATCGAGCAGCTTTTCGAGCCCCAGGATACGCGCTGCATCGTCAACCCGGCGCGCAACCTCATCCTTGGGGGTGCGCGCCAGATGGAGCGAAAACCCCATATTCTGGGCGACCGTCTTGTGCGGATAGAGCGCATAGCTCTGGAAGACCATGGCGATGTCGCGCTGTTTGGGTGGCAGATCGTTGACGACCCGATCCGCGATGGAAACCGTGCCGCCCGAAATCTCCTCGAGCCCGGCGATCATCCGCAGCAGCGTGGATTTCCCGCAGCCCGAAGGGCCGACCAGTATGACAAATTCACCGTCGGCTATGTCGAGCGAGACCCCGTGCAGAACCTCTACCGCACCGTACGCCTTTCGCGCTTCCTTTATCGATACCGTACCCATTGTCAGTTCCCGTCTGTCGCGTTGGCTTGGTGTGAAATGGCGTTCAATCGTCCCATTCTGGCGCCTTGTCGGGATCGATCATGCGGCCACCCTGATCGAGCGCCCGGATCGCCGCCATATCGTCGGCGTCGAGCGTGACCCCGATCGCCGTCATGTTTTCCCGCAAACGGTCCGGACTGGACGAGGCGGGGATGACGACATGACCCTCGGCCATCAGGAAGGCCAGAGAGATCGCGGCGGCTGTAACGCCATGCTTTTCGCCAATTCTTTCCAGAACGGCGTCCTTGCTGACCTTGCCCTTGGCCAGCGGCATATAGGCCGTGAGCGGCAGGCTCTTTTCTTTGGCGTAGGCCGTGAGCTTGGGCGATTGAAGGAAAGGGTGCAGTTCCACCTGGTTGGTGCTCAAGGCACCGGCACCCAGCAGCGTCTCGGCCTTCTCGAGCAGGGCGATCGGAAAGTTGGAAACGCCTATGCGTTTCGCCCAATCCTTCTCCTGTGTGTGCGCGAGGGCAAGCATGTAATCCTCGAAAGGCACCGCATCCTTGTCCGATGGCCAATGGATCAGCAACAGATCGACCCCGTCCACGCCAAGGGTCTCAAGGCTCTTTTCGACCGAGGGCAGGAAATCGGCCTTGGCCAGGTTGGTATCGGCGACCTTGGTGGTGATAAAGACCTCCGAGCGCGCCAGCCCGGATCGGCGAACCGCTTCGCCGACGCTGGATTCGGTATCGTAGCTTTGCGCCGTATCGATGTGGCGATACCCGATCTCAAGCGCATCGAGAAGGGCTGAAACGCCGTCCTCGCCCGTGCGCCCGAACGTGCCGAGCCCGAGTTTGGGGATGCCATGGGCGGTTGTTGCGATCATTGTTGCGAACTCCTCAAAACGTCTCGAAATTGGCCGGTTCAGCCCTTGGTGGCTCCGGCCGTCATGCCGCCGACGAACATGCGCTGCATGGACAAAAACAGCACGGCGATGGGGACCGTCATGATCATGGACGCCGCCATGACCGCGCCCCAGTCGGTGTTGAACTCGGTGGTGAATTCGGCCAGCCCGATCGGCAGGGTCTTGACCGAGGAATCGGTGGCGAAGGTCAGCGCGAAGATGAACTCGTTCCAGGTGGTGACGAACGAATAGACCAGCACCGCGATGATCCCGGGGATCGAGAGCGGCAGGGTGATCCTGAACAGGACCCCGATGCGCGAGGAACCGTCGATGATGGCCGCCTCCTCGAGCTCGACCGGGATCGAGCGGAAATAGCTCGTGAGCATCCACACGGCCAAGGGCAGCGTGATGATCATGTAGACCAGGATCAGTCCCAGATAGGTGTTGACCAGCCCCAGCGTGCGCAGGGTGACAAACAGCGGCACGATGATGGCGGCCGTCGGCAGAAGCTGACCGATCAGAACGAAGGACTGGTAAAACGTCTTGCCCCTGAACTTGAACCGCGCAAACCCGTAGGCGGCGAATATGGCGATGAACAACGCCAGCCCCGTCGCGCCGAACGAGATGATCAGGCTGTTGAGGAAATAGCGCGGCACATTGGATTCAAACAGAACCGTGCGGTAGTTCTCCAGGGTGGGCATCGCGGGGAACCACACCGGGGGAATGGTGTAAAGTTCGCGCAACTCCTTGATCGACGACATCCACATCCACAGGAACGGGAACAGACACACCGCGGCCACGAGCGCGGCACAGACATAGATCAGGGCAAGACTTGCTTTGGACCGTTTCACAGCGCCTTCTCCTCTCGGGCCGATGACACTCTGATGTAGATGGCCACGATGATCATCACCGCTGCAAAGAACAGGACCGACAAGGCGGCAGCCTGGTTGAACTGGACCGATTCAAAGGCGAGACGGAAAATCTGGATGGGCGTGATCAGGGTCAGATTGGCCGGGCCGCCTCGGGTGATTGCGTAGATCGTCGTGATGTGGTTGAGCGCCCAAATCACCAGCAGCAGCGTGACGGCGAGGATGACCGGACGCACCTGCGGCAGGGTCACATGCCAGGTTTCGTCGAGAAAGTTGGACCCGTCGACCCGCGCGGCTTCGTAGAGATCCTTGGGGATCGATTGCAGGCCTGCGAGCACCATGATGGAAACGAACGGAAACAGCTTCCAGACGTTGATCGCGATCATTGCGGGCATCACCGTATCGGGATTGGTGAGCCAGCCCACCGGCTCATCGATGATGCCGGGCGCCGTCAGCATGTAGTTGATGATGCCGAACTCGGTATGAAACATCCATGCCCAGGTCAGCGCCGCCACGATGCCGGGCACCACCCAGGGAATGACGGCGATCGAGCGCAAGATACCACGTCCGGGAAATTTCTCGTTGAGAAGGATGGCCGTTGCGGTGCCGAGCACGACCTGAAGGACGACCGAGCCCCCGACCCACCACAAGGTGTTGGTGAAGGCGATCGGCGTGGTGCGCGCCCCCAGGACCCGCTGGAAATTATCGATGCCAACGAAATTGCCCTGCTGATCGGTGACGCTGAGCAGACCCGTATACATGACGGGGTAGGCAACCAGCATGGTCAGCACGATCAGTGCCGGCAGTGCAAAAAGAAGGCCCGGGGATATCCGTCCCATGACGACATGCTCCAGATTTGATTGGAACGGGATGCCGGCCAGCCAGGCCGGCATCCCTTGAAAGGCTCAGTACTGGTCCAGGAGATCCTGGATATCGAGAGCCGCATCATCCATCGCGGCCTGAGCGTCCTGCTGTCCGATCAGAATCCGCTGGATGCCATCGAAATAGGCCTGCGTGATCTGTACCCATGCCGGGTGCGTGGGCACCGGCTGCGTAAAGGGCAGCACTTCGCGATAGGGGGCCAGCTGCGGGTCCTGGAAGCGCTCCATATCCATTGCCGACTCACGAGCCGGGAAGGTGTCGGTGTAAACACCCATGTTTTCCGGCTGCGCCATCCACTCGATGAAGATCTTGGCTTCCTCGGGATTGTTGGCGTCGGTCGGAACGATGAAGCTCCAGCCGCCAAGGATCGCGGAGGTATTGGCACCTTCCGGATGCGGCATTTCCATCACGCCCAGGTCGATATCGGGATTTTCCTGTTCGATCGATGCAATATCGAACTGGCCGGCCTGATACATCGAAACGGCCTCGGCAATGAACAGCCTACGGTTGGCCGTGCCGTCATTTTCAAGCGTCGAAGACGGAGACACCCCATGCTCGACGAGCATGTCGGTATAGAATTTGACGGCCTCGACGGCCTCGGGCTGGTTGACGGTCGCCTCTGAGCCGTCTTCGGAGATGATCGACCCGCCATTCATCCAGATGAAGGGCAGCGACCGGAAGATCGTGTTGCCGACCTCGCCACCACCGGTGATCGCAAAGCCATACTGGCCATCACCGGTCAGCGCGGTCGCGGCCTCGACCAGCTCGGACCATGTCTGGGGCGGGCTGTCGGGGTCGAGCCCGGCCGCCTCGAAATGACCGCGGTTGTAGATCACCGCCAGACCTTCGGCCCGGAAGGGAAGGCCATAGGTCTCGCCCTCCCAGCGCACGTAATCGAGCGCTGCGGGAATGAAATCGTCCGGATCGTTGATGATATCGTCAAGCGGCATGACCAGGCCGTTCTGGGCATATCCGGCAATCCAGCCGTGCTGGACATCGATGATGTCGGGCGCCGAACCCGACTGCAGGGCCGTGATGACGCGCTGGGGCAGGCCGTCGGACGTCGTCTCCTCGATCACGATATCGATGTCGGGATGTTCGGCTTCAAATTGCGCGACGAGCTCGGTCGCCCGTGGCGCATGGAAATTCGGGGACCACCAGGTGACCGTCCCGGCCATCGCGGTTCCGGCCATCATGGCCAGGGTCGATGCACTTGCCGCCAAGACGGCGGTCTTTCTGAAAATCGTCATGTTCTCCTCCCTGGGCGAAACATTCGCCAGTTGGGCTCGATATCCGAGCCGTCCAGATCACCGTTCGGCGATATCTGCCGGAGCGGGCAATGGCCGCTCCCGCCGCCTCCACGGCGCAACCACTCTCCCAAGTGGCAAACCAATTTCAGTTCATATTTGAACTTAACCAGTTCTACTGATAACTATGGTGCAAAAAATCCCCGCTTGTCAACTGCGCAGACGCACGGGGATGGGCTGTCAGTCGTCGCTTTTATCGAATGTGGCCGCCCCGCCGGCGATGCCGGCTGTATTGATCGTCCCGTTGAACAGCGGAACGTCGGTGGCGACGTAGGGAAACTGCGCGCAGGCCTCTTCGATCAGCTCGACACCGAGCCCTGGCGCCGTCGGCGCCAGCAGCGCACCGTCCTCAAATTGCAGCGTTTCGCGGACCAGTGTCTTGCGCCAGGGCACGTCCACCGACACCGTCTCGAACACCATGAAATTGGGAATGGCGATCGCTGTGTGAAGCGTCATGGCGTTCATCACCGGACCGACCGGATTGTGCGGCGCCACCGGAATCAGGCTGGCATGGGCCATATGGGCGATACGTTTGGTTTCGGCCAACCCCCCGGCATGGGACACGTCCGGCTGCAGGATATCGACAGCCTCTTTCTGCAGGGCCTCGACAAACCGCGACGGCTCGTACCAGCGCTCCCCGGCCGCAATGGGCACCGGACTGGCGCGGCGCACCTGGGCCAGGGCATCGATGTTTTCGGGCGGTGTAGGCTCTTCGATCCAGGTGAGATCATAGGGCTCCAGCGCCCGGCACATGGCGATGGCCGTGGGAACGTTGAGACGTCCGTGAACGTCGAGCATGAGATCGACGTTCGGTCCGACGGCCTCGCGCACGGCCGCAACGATATCGATCGTTTTGGCGCGCTCGGCCCGCGTCATCTCCAGATCGGCGGCATCGAAGGGGTCCCATTTCAGAGCGCCATACCCCATCGCGACCGCTTTGCGCGCCAGGTCGGCGTACTGATCGGGGGTCGTTGCGCCGAAATACCAGTGATTGGCGTAGCATTTGACGCGGTCGCGATAACGCCCGCCCAAAAGCTCATAGGCCGGCACGTTGAGCGCCTTGCCCTTTATATCGAGAAGAGCGGCATCGATCGCCCCCAGCGCCGTTCGGAAAACGGCCCCCGTGCGCCAGTAGCTGTCGCGATGCAACTCTTCGATCAGCGCATCGCTGGTAAACGGATCGCGCCCCACCACCACGCGCTCGAGCTCTTCAAGCGCGGCGACGACCGTGAGCGTTTTCCATTCCAGCGTTGCCTCGCCAACCCCTTCAAAGCCTTCATCGGTATAGAGTTTGACGAAAACGAAATTGGTTCGCTGCACATTGGCGACAAACGTCTTCAGCCCCGTGATTTTCATTGCCCGGCCTCCCTGACGTGCGGTTCGAACACCGCTTCGAGCATGTCTCGATAGTCACGCGCGCTCGGCTCGCGAGGGTTGGTGGCGTGGCTGTGGTCGGCAAGCGCGCGCTCGATGAGCCAGTCGAACTGCTCGCGCCGCACACCAAGCGCGGCAAGGCCCGGCGGCATATCGAGGCGTCCATTGAGGGCCTCGAGCGCATCGGCAAGATCCTCGTGCGGCCCGAGCCCCATGGCCATTTTGAGCCGATCCATCTTGTCGCCCACCGCCTGTGCGTTGAACCGCACGACAACGGGCATGAGCAACGCATTGAGCGTGCCATGATGGAGTTTGGGTTCGGACAAGCCACCCAACGCGTGGCTGAGCGCGTGCACGGCGCCAAGCCCTTTCTGAAACGACAGCCCGCCATGAAGCGCGCCGATCATGAGCTCGCTGCGCGCCTCGATATCGTTTCCGCTCTTGTAAGCGATTTCGAGATTGCGCCATATCCGGCTCGCACCATCGAGAGCAATCGCCTCGGCGGTTGGATTGAAGCGTGGCGAAAACAGGGTTTCGATACAATGCGAGAGCGCATCGAGCCCTGTAGCGGCGGTCAGGCCGGGCGGCAGGCCCAGCGTGAGTTCGGGATCGCAAATGGCACGACGCGGGATAAGGTAAGGGCTGATAAAGCCGAGCTTGCGGCCATCCTCGAGCGTCAGGAGCGCAGCGCGCCCCACTTCCGCGCCCGTTCCGGCCGTCGTGGGAATGGCGATCACCGGCGCAACCGCCGACGTGATCCGTTCAACCCCGCCATAGATGGCCGCGTAGGTTTCGAGCGCCCCGGCATGGGTTGCCGTAAGCGCCACGCCCTTGGCCAGATCGATGGGCGAGCCGCCCCCGAGCGCAACGACCCCGTCGCACCCTTCCTGCTCATACAGTGCACGCGCCGCCGAGACGGCGTGTTCAGTGGGATTTGACGGCGTGTCGAGGAAAGCGACAGCATCGGGCAATTGCGCCATGACCGTGTCGAGCAGCCCGGTGCCGGCAAGCCCGCGATCCGACACCACAAGCGGCCTCTTGACCGAAAGCTCCTTTGCAGCCGCCGCCAGTTCGCCGACCGCGCCCACGCCAAAATCGATGGCTGTCAAATATGTGATCCGCGCCATGACCGGCTACTCCCCCCTGATCCGCGCAATGGCGTCAGCCTGGAAACTGTTGGGCGACATTTCCATAAGTTCGATCCTGTGGCCGTCCGGATCCGCGATCCAGGCCTGACGGTTTCCATCGGCGCCATCGACGACCGGCTTGGCAAGCTCGACACCGGCAGCTTCCAGCTCCCTGGCAGCGGCCTCGATATCGGGCACTTCGAGACACATGTGATTGTATCCCGTTCTTTCCGGTCCGGGCACGCCCACACCCTCTCCTTCTGGAAAGATCTCGAGGTATTGGGTGTCGCTTATCCGCAGATAGACGATCCACAGCTTTCCGTCTCGATCGAGACGGAACATTTCTTCAAACCCCAACTGCCCGACATAAAAGCCCAGCGTGGCCTCGATATCGGTCACCTTGATGGCGATGTGGGTAATGCGGCTGACTGTCAGCATGAACGATTGGCCTCCCTGGCACTGTGACGCCCGGTCGGGATTCGATCCCGGCCCGAACCGCCTTGCAGACCCTGCGCCTCCTCCGGGCAGAAACAGGGCGATAAATTCACATTTGAACTTTATCAGTTCATATCGCTATGCTAGATGGACAACACCGATTGTCAACTGGAGTTTCCCGACGCATGGCCGAAATCGCCGAAGACAGCGCCAGCAAGCACACCATTCCCGTGATCGATCGGATGATGGAGGTCCTGACCGCCATCGAGCAGCGTCCCGCGGGACTGACCATTCGTGACCTGACGAGTGAGCTCGGCCTGCCACGCACCACCGTCTATCGCATCGTCAACACCCTCCAGCACCACGAAATGGTGCGGCGCGACGATGCGGGGATCTACCATCTCGGCCGTCGCCTGCTCACCTTTGCCTCCCATGTTGCCTCGAGGGCAAGCGAGCTCGATCTTGTGGCCATCTGCCAGCCTCATCTTGATCGGCTGGCCAGCGACCTCGGCGAGGGCGTCAAGCTCAGCGTGATCGATGACGATGGCATCCTCGTCCTCGCAGCGGCACAGGGGCGGCGCGAATATGCGCTGACCGTCGCTCCGGGACAACGCATGCCCATTCATGCCGGTGCGGCCAGCAAGCTGCTGCTCGCCTCTCTCGAGCGTGATGTTCTCGATTATTGGCTCATCAAGCCGCTGGCGGCCTATACCGGCCGGACCATCACCGACCCCAAGAGATTGCGCAGTGAACTCGCCCGCATCCGGCGGCTGGGCTGGGCCCAGGACAAGGGAGAGAACGCGCCGTCCATCCACGCTTACGCGGTGCCGGTCAGAACGCGGTCCGGGCGCATGGTTGCCGCGCTGAGCGTCCCCTTTCTGGCCGGGACCGAGCCCCGCCGCATGGAGGAGATCCGGCTGGCTGCACTCGAAACGGCCCAGGCAATGACAAAGGACATGCCCGAATAGGGCTTGGGGGAGAAAACCATGAAGATCGTTGACCTGCGATGCGCCATCATCGGCAAGAGCCCGGTGGTGAGGATCGTCACTGACCAGGGCATTTCGGGCTATGCTCAGGCCGAGACCTGGAAGACCTATCTCAAACCCCACATTCTGGCCCTGCGCGATGCCCTGCTTGGAGAAGATCCAAGGCTGGTTGAACGCGTGATGCGAAAAATTCGCCAGCGTGGCGGTTTCAAACCCTGGGGCAGCGCCGTGAGCGTCATAGAGATGGCCCTGTGGGATATCGCCGGCAAGGCCGCAAATGTTCCGGTGCATCGCCTGTTGGGGGGCAAGGTTCGTGACAGCGTCAGGGTCTATAACGGCGCCGTTCGCTTTCCGCTGGCCGGCCATCGGCCGCAAGATTATGCGGCCGATCTCAAGGCGATGATGCAGTCCCCCGAAGGGTTCACCATCATAAAGCAGCCGATCGGGTTTCACTCGGACATGAAACGCGCCGTGCCCGATTTCTACTATGGGGATCCCACCGCCAGCCCCTTGCATGGCGCCCTTGACCGCGGCCCGATAACCGAAAAGGGTCTCAATCTGTTTGTCGATTGCGTAGCCGCGATGAAGGAGGTGGCAGGAGACAAGGTTGGCCTGGCGCTCGATTGCGGTCCGGGCTGGATGCTCTCGGACGCCATAAAGCTCGCCCGCCGTCTCGAACCATATTCGCTGATGTGGATCGAAGATCTTCTGTCGGGCGATTACACGCCGTGGGTGGATGCCGGCAGCTACAGGGACCTCACGCGTGGCTCGACCACGCCCATTCACACCGGCGAGCAGATTTATCTGCGGCACAATTTCAAGGAGCTGATCGAGCGCAATGCCGTGCACGTCGTCGGCCCCGACCCGGCGGATGTGGGCGGGATTGCAGAACTCAAATGGATCGCCGAATTTGCCGATATCCACGGCATCATGATGGCGCCCCACGGCACCGCCAATGGCCTGCTCGGCCTGGGCGCCCTCGTTCAGGTCTGCGCCACCCTGCCCGACAATTTCATCGCATTCGAATACACCACCGGCGACCCCGCCTGGTGGTACGACATCGTTGAGGGTCTGCCCGATCCCATTGTGGTCAATGGCAAAATCGCCGTGTCCGAGCGCCCAGGCATGGGCGTGGACCTGATCCCGGAACGGGCAAGACCTTATCTGGAGCCGGACGACCAGGCCTTTTTCGACTAGAGCCATTCAGCTTAGGGTGAGCCGAAAATGGCGGTTTTCGAGAGTGATGACCGGCTACAGAAGGTCCGGTGGACCTTCTGTAGGGAAGAACGCCCCGCGAGCTTAAGCTCGCGGGCTATGAGCGGAGCGTACGTTCGGGTACGTGAGCACCGGAAGCGCAGCAAACTGCCATTTGCAGGCCGCCATCAGCTGAATGTCGATTGGTCCTAGCACGCCCCGGCTTGCCCGGCCGGTATGGACATCACCGCAGCACTGCCTCAGTCGAGGACTCTTGCCTGGGGCCTGTCGCTGGCGCGCGAGAGTTCGGCGTGCCAGTGGCCGCTCTCGTCCTCCCAGGCGATGCCCGTGGTCTCGCCCGGCTGCAACTGCTTGCAGGCCGCCCGCCGCGCCGCCCCGAAGGCCGCGTCATGGGTCGGAAATGTTTCCGAAAAGGTCCCATCCACCCGATAGGCCCAGCCGCCGTCATGTTCGACGACCCGATAGTTCACAACGCTCATTTCATCGCTCCTGTCGCTCGATTTTCATAATGTCACCGGTGCAACACGTCCTGCCACTCCGGATGCCGCCCGATCTGCGCTTTGGCGAACGGGCACAGCGGCATGATGGCGACGCCGTCGCGACGCGCATCCTCGATCGCCTGGCGCACCAGCCGCTCGCCAACCTTGCGGCCGCGCAGCGCCGCAGGGACTTCCGTGTGGTCGATGATGATCAGTCCTTGGCCGGCCCGGCTGTAGGTCATCTCTGCCTCGATGCCATCGATGATCAGACGGTATCGCCCCTTGGACGGACCATCCAGCCGCTCGACCTTCTCCTCGCCGGCCGGCTGCGCATGCGTTGCCAGCGCGGCATCCGGCGTGCGCACCTTTCGCGGCTGACCATGCGCGCATTCGAGAAGATCGCGGTCCCATCCGCCCAGATCGGCCGCCGCCTCGTAGGTCGAGACGAGGAACGCCATCAGGGTCTCATCGGGATCGGCCGCCGACTGCACGGCCGCGTAGGGCAACACGAATTCGGACATGCCCTCGTGCCAGAACGCGGCGTCGGGCTGCACGGCCGCCGCGCGATAACCGCCGGGCGCCGGATAGGCGTAGGCATAGAAGGCCGGATAATCGATCCCGCCACCGCCCGGCCAGAAACCGGCCGACGACACCTCGCGATCATAGGCCTCCTGGGCCACGTCATCGGGCAATGCCGGGATCCCGGCAGGATGCAGCGGCGCGCGCCGCCCCGAAAAGCGCGTGACGGCCAGATCGAGAGCGCCCCAAAACAGATGAACCGGACTGGACTTGCCCAGAAACGCGGTGCGAAAGCGGTTAAAGACCCTATCGACGGCGATCAGGCTCTGGTGGAAGCTTTGCACGGCTTGCCGGTCATAGGGCCGGTCGCGGTCGTCCTCGGCGAAGGGAACCGGAAACGGCACCTCGTTGGGGCTGCCGTTGAAGGTCGGGGTCCCCCCAAGGTCCGAAATCAGCTGCACGAAGCGACCATGAAATGTCGCGACCGTCGATGCCCCCAGATCAAACGATGCCTTGCGGCCATTGCCGCAGGTGCCCACGACCCTGTGCTCGCGAAGGTCGAACAGGATTTCGATGCCCGGCCCGTCGGGAATGGGCGAAGAGGCCAGACCGCTCGGGGTAACATAAAAGGTCGCGTTCCAGGAATGGTTGAGCCACGGCGTATGGGCCAGCCGGTACTTTCCGGCGATCTGTAAATAGAGGTGGAGAGCCGAACACGTTTCACGCCAGCTCAGATAGTCGAGTTGGGGCCAGTTGCTCATTGCTGTTCCTTTCGGCTTTTTGCCATCACTCGGGAAGCGGGATGTGTTCATCGCGGTCGTTGACGGGCAAATCGAAACGTCCCTTGCCCCAGTTCGCGGCGCGCCATTCTGCCTTGGCGCGCTCGATGCGCTCCTGGGAGGAGGCAACAAAGTTCCACCATATATAGCGTGGCCCGTTGAACGTCGCGCCGCCCAGGATCATGAGCCGCGCCCCCTGATCGCCTGCGGCGACCGTGATGCGGTCCCCCGGCCGGAACACCATCATCTGCGAGGCGGCGAAATCCTGTCCGGCCACCGAGATCGAGCCCTCGACGATGTAGATGCCCCGATCCTCGTGATCGTCCGGCATGGGCAGCCGGCTTCCCGGATCGAGTTTCACATCGGCATAGAAGGTCTCCGAGAGCATCTTGGCCGGCGCGCTCTTGCCATAGGCATTTCCGAGAATAAGCCGAACCGAAATGCCGCGATCCTCGATCATGGGCAGCGCCGCCTTGCCGTGATGCTCGAAGCTGGGTGCCACATCCTCATGGCTGTCCGGCAAGGCCAGCCAGGTCTGGATCCCGAACAGGCTGTTCGGGCCGCTTCGCGCGGTTGCCGAGGTGCGCTCGGAATGCGTCACGCCCCGCCCTGCCACCATCCAGTTCAGCGCGCCGGGACTGATGACCTGATCGGCGCCGGTGCTGTCACGGTGATGGAAGTCGCCCTGGAACAGGTAGGTCACCGTGCCCAGCCCGATATGGGGATGGGGCCGCACGTCCACGCCCTGCCCGGTCAGCAATTCCGCCGGTCCGGCCTGATCGAAGAAAATGAACGGACCGACCATCTGCCGCTTCGGCGCGGGCAGCGCGCGCCGGACCTGAAAATCGCCAAGGTCGCGCGAGCGCGGCACTATGAGGGTCTCGATCGCGTCGATTCCGACATCGTCGGGGCAGCCTGGTTCGATTGCCGGGTTCCAGCTCATATCGTCATCCTTTCCGTCCCCATGGTCCGATCTGGCCTGGACGTCGTGGTATCTGGCAGTCAGCCTTGCCGCTAGCGCCGTGACCCGCTGAGCTGTGTCGCAGCAAATGCAACGCCAGGCTCCCCACGCGCCAATCCATCGTCAGCGCGCGACGGCCACAAGGCACGGGTCTTCACCAAGGCGCTCGATCAACAACTCGGTCAATATCCTTATCTTTCGCGAGGGGTGCTGCCCTGGCGGCCGAATGACGAAAACCCCTGCCGAAGGCACCGGGTAGCGTGTCATGATCGGAACAAGAGCGCCCGAGGCGACATAGGTGTCGGTGACGCAGTCGGGCAGCCACGCGACCCCCAACCCGGCAGCAGCCGCCGCCGCGAGCGCGATGCCGTTGTCCGCCTTGTAGCGTCCCTGCGGATTGATGGTGACGATTTTGTCGCCGTCCACAAATTGCCAGGCTTCGGTGCCCTGCATCAGCGCTTGGTGATAAGCGATCTCTGCCGGCGCCTCAGGTGCGCCATGCTCGGCAATGTAGCTGGGACTGGCGAGAAACTTTCCATGGATCGCGCCCACACGCCTGGCAACCAGATTGGAGTCCTGCATATAGCCGACCCGGATCGCGCAATCGAAACCCTCGGCGATGAGGTCGACAAAGCGGTCGCTGTAAGATGAGTGAATGTGAAGTCTTGGATGGCGGCGCGCCAGATCCGCCAGAACCGGAGCGAGATGGGTCGGACCGAATGTGAGGGGCATTGCGATACGCAGGCGGCCGGTAAGATCACCGGAAGGCTGGATCGTTTCCCTGGCCGCATCGATCTCCGCGCCCACTCTTGCCGCATGGTCGCGAAACGCAACCCCCGCTTCGGTCAGCGCCGCGCCGCGCGTGGTTCGGGCAAGAAGCTGGACGCCAAGCTCCGCCTCGAGCCGGAAAAGGCGACGGCTGACCACCGACTTGGACACGCCAAGCCGACGCGCGGCAGCCGATACGCCTCCGGCATCGGCCACTTCCACAAATATCCGCAAATCGTCAGTGTCCATCCAGCGTTCCCCGTTTCGCTACGCAGTGTAACTGGAGCGCGCTCTAGCGTGCCGCCGAAAGCAATGCCATTGTATAAATTCCAGGCAGTTTGGCGTCACGCATTCGCTTTGGTGGCACCGTCTCCAAGTTGCCGGACCAACTCAAGCCTGGTCCCTGCCAAGGCGCAAGAAGGAAGCAAGAACGGCACCAACCAGGCAGATGCTGCACCGCAGAGCCTGCGGCGTTGACTAGTTTATGGTCGGACAGGCGCGCCAGTCGCCTCCATCGTCCAGGATGCCCACAAGACGTCGCAAATGTCCGATAGCCCTCAGGACGCCGGCGATCCACAGGCCCGGGGCAACACATGAGCACCGTTATAGACAATCCCGCCGCACATCGTTTCGAGTTGCCGATAGAGGGCAGCGATGGTGAAATCGCAGCCGCCTATTATCGCATGGAGGATGGCCGGTTGATCCTCACCCATACCGATGTGCCGTACCGGTTCACGGGCCAGGGGGTCGGCTCCCGGCTCGCCCGGGGTGTATTCGATACGATCCGGGCGCGCGGCGACAAAGTCGTCCTGCGCTGCTCTTTCATGGGTGCCTATTATGCCCGCCACCCTCAATATTCCGACATCGTTGTCGGCTAGAGCGTGTCCAGCAAGAGTGAGAAGGGTTTTGCGGTTCCGACACGCGACAAGACAAGGGTTTAGAGCCAGGGATTTGAGTCAATCAAACCCTTGGCTCTAAACCGCTTTGGCTACCCGTTTTTGCCGTGCGTTCCCTCCAAACGGCCAACATAAAGGACCCAAAAATGCCCAAAGGATCGGACCTTCTTGTCGCAGCGCTCGAAAACGAAGGCGTTGAACGCATTTTCGGCGTGCCCGGCGAAGAAAATCTCGACCTGTTGGAGTCGTTGCGGACCTCCGGCATCGAGCTGGTTCTGACCCGCCATGAGCAGGCCGCCGCTTTCATGGCGGCGACCCATGGTCGGCTCACCGGCAAGCCCGGCGTCTGCCTCGCCACGCTCGGCCCGGGGGCGCTCAATTTCTCGACCGGCGCCGCCTACGCCCATCTCGGTGCCATGCCGATGATCCTCATCACCGGTCAGAAGCCGGTGATGAGCGCAAAGCAGGCCCGCTTTCAGATCGTCGATATCGTCGCTTCGATGAAACCGCTGACCAAGATGACGCGCCAGATCGTCAGTGCCGCCGCCATACCCTCGACGGTGCGCGACGCCTTTCGCGTCGCCATGGAGGAGCGGCCGGGACCGGTGCATCTCGAACTGCCCGAGGATGTTGCGGGCGCCGAGGTCGCAAACATCTCGGTCATGGCGCGCCACACGGTTGACCGCCCTGTAGCCAGCGCCGCCGCACTCGAGAGCGCGGCCGAAATGATCCTTTCCGCCAAGCGCCCGCTCGTGATGATCGGCGCGGTGGGCAACCGGCCCGCGCTGGTCGAAGCGCTTTCGGCATGCGTGAGACGCACGAGGCTGCCTTTCTTCAACACCCAGATGGGCAAGGGCGCGGTCACCGGCGGCTCGAACCTCTACATGGGCACTGCGGCGCTTTCGGAAGGCGACTATGTGCACGAGGCTGTCGATCGTGCCGACCTGATCATCGCGATAGGTCACGACACCATCGAAAAGCCGCCCTTCCTCATGAAAAGCGCGGGCGGACCGAAGGTCATCCATGTCGGCTACCAGTCCGCCACGGTCGAACAGGTCTACCATCCCGATTTCGAGGTGATCGGCGATATCGGGGCCACGATCGAAGGACTTGCCGAGCGGCTCGAGGGAAAACTCTCGCCCGACGAGGGGATGCTCGAACTGCGTCAGCGTATCCTCGCCCGCATCAACGACCGCACCACCGAAGAGCGCTTCCCGCCCACGCCGCAGCGCATCGTCCACGATGTCCGACAGGTGATGCCGGAAGACGGCATCGTCTGCCTCGACAACGGCATGTACAAGATCTGGTTCGCCCGCAATTACCGCACCCATGTCGCCAACACACTGCTGCTCGACAATGCGCTCGCCACGATGGGCGCCGGCCTGCCCTCGGCGATGATGGCGGCAATGCTCTATCCCGACCGACGCGTCATGGCAGTGTGCGGCGATGGCGGTTTCATGATGAACTCCCAGGAGATGGAAACGGCGGTGCGGCTCGGGCTGAACCTTGTGGTGGTCATCCTCAACGACAAGGCCTATGGCATGATCCGCTGGAAGCAGGCGGTCGACGGCTTTCCCGATTTCGGCATGAGCTTCGGCAATCCCGATTTCGTGCGCTACGCCCAGGCCTATGGTGCAAAGGGTTCCCGCGTCAGCGCGGTCGAGGATCTCGTGCCCACGCTCGAGGCCGCCTTTGCCGGCGGCGGCGTCCACCTGGTCGATGTGCCGATCGACTATTCCGAGAACACCCGCGTTCTCGTCGACGAGCTGCGCAACCGCAGGCCCGATGTGCAACTCGCGTAATCGAGCGAAGGGAGACCAACAATGCTGACAGTCGTGCAGGCATTCGATCGCGCGCCGATCGCCGAAATCGAAACCGACGATGCCGCCGCGCTGGAGCGCAAACTGCAGGCGGCGGGAAGGGTCTTTGCCGATCGCGACGGCTGGCTGAAGCCCCACCGGCGCATCGCAATCCTGCGCAAGCTGGCCGCGCTGATGGAAGGCAGGCGCGATCATCTTGCCATGCAGATCGCCCGCGAAGGCGGCAAGCCGCTGCCCGATGCCATCATCGAGACCAACCGCGCCATCGATGGGGTCCACAACGCTGCCGACGAGCTGCGCAATTTCGCCGGCCGCGAGATCCCCATGGGACTCTCGCCCGCCGCCGAGAACCGCTGGGCCTTCACCACCAGGGAGCCCATCGGCATCGTCGCGGCGATTTCCGCCTTCAACCATCCCCTGAACCTGATCGTTCATCAGGTCGCCCCGGCCATCGCGGTGGGCTGCCCGGTCATCGTCAAGCCGGCCGCCACGACCCCGCTCTCCTGCATCGACTTCGTGGCGCTCGTCCGCGAGGCGGGCCTGCCCGAGCCGTGGTGCCAGACCTTCATCACGCAAGACAACGCACTGGCCGAAAGTCTGGCCACCGACAGCCGCATCGCCTTCCTCAGCTTCATTGGCTCGTCCCGGGTCGGCTGGTCGCTGCATTCCAAGCTTGCCCCCGGCACGCGCTCGGCGCTCGAGCATGGCGGCGCCGCACCCGCCATCGTCGACCGCAGCGCCGATCTCGGCAGGGTGATCGAGCCCATCGTCAAAGGCGGCTACTACCATGCCGGACAGGTCTGCGTGTCGACGCAGCGCATCTTCGTCCATGCCGACATTGCCGATGATTTCACCCAAAGGCTCGTCGCCCGCGTGGAAAAACTGCGCACCGCCGACCCCGCCCTCGGCGATACCGAAGTCGGCCCGCTCATCCTGCCGCGTGAAGCCGACCGGGTCGAACGGTGGATCGCTGAAGCGCTCGAGGGCGGGGCCACGCTGGCCGCCGGCGGCAAGCGCCTCTCCGGGACGACCCTTGAGCCCACGGTCCTGCTCGATCCGGCCGCGGACGCCAGGGTGTCGGTGCTGGAGGTGTTCGGCCCGATGGTCGCGGTCTATCGCTACACTGACCTTGACGCGGCTATCGGTCAGGCCAACGCATTGCCGACCGCCTTCCAGGCAAGCGTTTTCGCACAGGACATCGATGTTGCCCTGCGCGCTGCCGACCGTCTCGATGCCTCCGCGGTGATGATCAACGATCCCACCGCCTTCCGCACCGACTGGATGCCTTTCGCCGGTCGCAGGGAATCCGGATACGGCACCGGCGGCATTCCCTACACCATGCGCGACATGACCCAGGAAAAGATGATCCTGATGCGCAGAAGCTGACCACCAGAGCCTGTCCGTCCCCTTGGGGACCGACGAGAGCGCGGGGCGGGCTTTGCGCTCTCGTCGGCGCACGGTCCGGCGGGCGGGGTGGACCCGCCGGACGTGGTCAGAATTGGGGATCCACCGCATCCAGAGCGGCACAGACGCCGGCGCCGAAATCGGGATGAACCTGCGCGAAAAGCTCGATCTGGCGTTCGATGATGAAATCGGGAACGCCGCTCATCGCCGCGGCGATGTTGGCGAAAAGCCTGACCTTCTCGCCGTCGTCGAACAGCACAAACAGCGCGCGGGGCTGGCTGAAATCGTCGTTCTCCGCCCGATGATCGAACCGGGTGGCCGGCCCTTCGATCCTGAGCGGCGGCTCGGCGAACGAGCGCTCCTCGATCGGGCCGCCGAAGCTGTTGGGCTCATAATAGGCGTCGGAGTTGGGCGCGTTCTCGAAAAATCGCATCGCCCCGTCCTTGTGATAATGGTGCACGGGGCATCGGGGCCGGTTGACCGGCAGGGCCTCGTAATGCGTGCCCAGCCTGTAGAGATGGGCGTCCGCATAGGCGAAAATCCTGCCCTGGAGCATCCTGTCGGGCGAGTGGCCGATGCCGCGCACGACGTTTGAAGGGCTGAAGGCCAGCTGCTCGATCTCGGTAAAGTAGTTGTCGGGATTGCGGTTGAGTTCGAGCATGCCGATCTCGACCGGCGGAAAATCGGCATGGGGCCAGACCTTTGTCACGTCGAACGGATTGAAGGCCAGTGCGTCCGCCTGCGCTTGTGTCATGATCTGGACCTGCACGATCCATCGCGGAGCGTTGCCGTCCTCGATCGCGCCGAACAGCGCTTCCTGATACCCCTCACGGGTTTTCCCCACGACCGTCTCCGCCTCGGCGTTGGTGTAGTGGCGATGGCCCTGACAGGTCTTGAAGTGAAATTTGACCCAGACCCGATCGCCCGTGTCGTTCCACAGGCTGTAGGTATGGCTGCCATAGCCATTCATGTGCATCGGGCTGGCCGGCAGGCCGCGGTCGGAAAACAGGATCGTTACCTGATGCAGGCTTTCGGGCGAAAGCGACCAGAAATCCCACATTGCCCTCGCCGAGCGCAGATTGGTGCGCGGGTGGCGCTTCTGGGTGTGGATGAAGTCGGGGAATTTGAGCGGATCACGCACGAAAAACACCGGCGTGTTGTTGCCCACCAGATCCCAGTTCCCCTCTTCCGTATAGAACTTGAGCGCAAAGCCACGGACATCGCGCTCATGATCGGCCGCTCCCATCTCGCCGGCGACCGTCGAGAACCGCGCGATCATGGGGGTCTGTGTCCCCGGCTGCAGCACCCTGGCGCAGGTCAGGTGCGAAATGTCGCCCGTCACCGTGAAAACGCCATGCGCACCCCAGCCCTTGGCGTGGACCACCCGCTCGGGAATCCGCTCGCGGTTCTGGTGGGCCAGTTTTTCGATCAACTGCCAGTCCTGCATGAGAACCGGGCCCCGATCGCCGGCCGTCAGACTGTCCTGGTTGTCGGCAACCGGGGCGCCGGCCGTTGTCGTAAGGCGTGAGTTCCGCTCATCGTGCCCAGGCATCGCAAATCCTTCCCTTGGTCCACACCGCGTGCCGTCCGTTCGCCCGACAGGCTAGCGAACTGCGCCGACAGGGCGTCGCAGCCCCTGCGGCGACGATGCCGTTCTTGCGATGATTTGCTCAGAGATCGGAGATCGATGGCCGCTCGTTCCAGACCGGCCGGATCCATGGGCCGCTCGGCCGCACTGGCTTGATGGGGCCGCCGGCTCAACAGGCCTTGATTGCGGCCTCGATTGCGATTGCCTGCCTGTCGATCTCGGCCATTGCCGTGTTTTTCGAATGAACGATCATGCGCATGTACAGAGGCGATATGAGAAGATCGAGCGCAAGCTCTCTGTCGAGCGCCGGTTGCAGCTCCTTGCGGGCAATGGCGCGATCGAGCATTCGACTTCCAAACGCCCGACGTGCGGCCGCCAGACTGTTCAGCGTCACCGCAATTTCGGGCGTTCTCATGCGCTCGGCAACGACGTCTGGAATGATCTTGCGGGCCAGCGGATGACGAAACGCTGCCCGTGTTGTCCGAAGATAGGCATTGATATCGGCACCGAGCGAGCCGTGATCGTCAAAGTCGGACAGAGTGAGGCCGACGCGTTGGATCGCTTCGCACACGAACTCGAGTTTTGAGGGCCACCGCCGATAGATGGCCGCCTTGCCGGCACCCGCGCGCGCCGCCACGCGCTCCAGGCTCACCGCCCCATAGCCGCACTGTGCCCACTCCTCGAACAACGCCCTGAACAGCGCCTTGGTCAGTTCGGGCCGGATGACCGCCGCCCCGCTCGGCTTGCGTCTCTTGATTTGGTCGATAGACTTGCGCTCCATCCATTATCTCTTCATTATGGATGGAACGGTAGCGTTTCGACCGGTGCATGAAAAGGGGTTGAAACGACGTTCATCTGGTATTTGCAGATCTGTGTCGAGTGTCCTGATGCGGAACGGTTGTATCGACCCGCGCGGCCGCCGATCGATCCGCGCGGAGCGCAACCGGCGACGGACTCAGACTGAAGCCTGCAAGACGCATGGGAGACATAGCATGACCGTGCCTGCCTATTCCTCCTTTGTCCAGTGGTTCCGCGAGGGCCCCTTTGCGCCCTATATACGCATGATCAAATCTCCCGGCGGCTTCCTCAATCTGATGGAGACCGCCATGCCTGCGGTCGAAATGTCGGACCCCGCCGTGCCCGAGCTTGTCCTCCATTATGATCTGATCGGCGGCTTCGGCTTGAACGCCGATTTGGGCTCGGGGCGGTTCAGCACCAGGACCCTGGCGGGCGACTTTTTGCTGGCCGCGCCAAACTTCGCCAATTCGATCAGCGTCGACAGCAACCACCGGATTCGCTCCATGGCGTTTCCAATCGCCCACTGGAGCCGGCTCCTGGACGACGGTGCGGGCCAGCCATCCCGTCTCGAGTTCGGCGCCCTCCACCGTGGGACGTTCACCTCCTCAAAAATCCGGTCCGCGCAGCGCCAGCTTTGGCGCCTTTGTGACGAGGAAGGTGCACCCTCGCGCCTGCTGGCCCAGGCCGCGGGCTGCGAGATCCTGGCCGAACTTTGCCAGATGGCCGGAACGCCACTCGCTTCGACGCGCGGCGGCCTGGCCCCCTGGGCTCAGAAACGATGCATCGAATTCATGCACGCCCGGCTTTCCCAGGACATCAGCCTCGATGACCTCGCAGCGCAAGCGCGACTATCCCCGTTTCATTTCGCGCGAATGTTCAAACAGAGCCTGGGTGTGCCGCCCCGGGTCTATCTGACACGGCTGAGAGTGGACAAGACCTGCGAGCTCCTCGAGACGACGGATCTTCCGGTCACCGAGATCGCCCAGGAGGTTGGGTATTCATCCAACCAGGTGCTCGCCCGCGTCTTCATGAAACACCAGCGCATGAGCCCGACCGATTACCGTCGGGCGGTCCGCGATCCGGTGCGCCAGGCGCCGGGAACGGCAATTGCAGCATCGGAGACGCCACAATGACCGTGTCGGCCCATTCGTCTTTCACCCAGCTGCAAAGCAAAGGCCTGCATGCATCCTACGTACGCACGCTGAAATCCCCAGGCGGAGTCCTTGAAATGCTTGAGGTGGCCCAGCCCGCCGGGGACATGTCGCGCCCGGCCCTTCCCGATATCGTTCTGTATGAGGACATACTTGGCAATGGCCGTGTCAGGTCAGATCTGGGAGGAGGTCGCTTTGATGTGACCAGCAGAAAAGGCCTCCTCAATTTGGCTGCGCCGAACTTTGCCACCACGGCGGTCATGGAGGAAAGCCATCAGGTTCGCAGCCTGACGTTTCCCTTGGCGCACTGGCAGGGCGTCCTTGACGAGGCCACCGACGGCCGGTTCTCCTTCGACACCTGCTTTAACTATGGCCGAGTGTTCGACTCGTCGCCGATCCGGTCAGCGCTGCGTAACCTGTGGGGGCTCTGCAAAGACGAAGGTGCGCCATCGCGTCTTTGGATGCGGGCCGCAGGCTGCGAGATCCTCGCCGAACTGAGCCGGTTGGGCGGGGCACCGTTCGCTCCGGCAAGGGGCGGCCTCGCCCCGTGGGCGGAAAGGCGTTGTCTGGAAATGATGCGGGCGCGGCTTTCCCAGGACATCAGCCTTGACGAGCTGGCCGCCGAGGCACGCCTCTCGCCATTCCATTTTGCGCGCATGTTCAAACAGAGCATCGGCGTTCCGCCCCGGGTCTATCTGACCCAATTGCGGATGGAGAAAACCTGCCAACTGCTCGAGACGACGGATCTCTCGGTCACCGAGATCGCCCAGGAGGTGGGATATTCATCCAACCAGGTGCTTGCCCGCGTTTTCATAAAGCACCAGCGCATGAGCCCGACCGAGTATCGTCGGGCGGTCCGCGACCAGGTGCGTTTCGCCGCTTCCCGGTAACGGGCGGCGGCACCCCATGCGGCGCCAGGGATTGCCGGTCGGGTCAACGCCTCAGGCGCGACAGCCAGTCGCTCAGCAATGCAGCGCCGGCCTGTTCCAGGTTGCTGGCATATCGCTGCGCATCCCGGCGCAACGGGCCCGGGTCGATTCCTGCTGTGGCCAGCTCGCTTGCATGACCCAGGAGCCAATGCTCGAACCGCGCGCCCTGGACCTCGGGATGGAACTGAAGACCGAGCACGTTCGGTCCGCGCGAAAAGGCCTGATTGGCGCAGAGCGGCGTCGATGCAAGCACGGTAGCGCCGTCGGGCAGCTCGAACGTGTCGCCATGCCAGTGAAGCACGGGCACCTCGTGCAGCACGGCAAGAGGACCGGTCGCTGCCGCGTCCGACAGATCGAGCGCCGACCAGCCGATCTCCTTGACGGGCCCGCGATAGACACGCGCACCAAGAGCTGCCGCCATCAGCTGCGCGCCCAGACACAGACCCAGCGTCGGCAGGTCGGCCGCCAGCCGCGCCCGCAACAGGTCGATCTCGTCGGTGACGACCGGATAGCCATCGTGGTCGTAAACGCCGATCGGACCACCCAGAACCACGAGGAGATCGGCCGCGAGAGGGTCGAGCCCTGCCGGATCGCGTTCGGCCACATCGATGTATTCGATGTCGTAGCCGGCCGCCCGCAAAGGGTCCGCAAAGCTGCCCAGATCCTCAAAGCCTATATGGCGAATGGCCTGAACTGTCCTCGGTGTCATGACGCGCCTCTCCAGGTGCCGGTGGTCCGAGCCCTTCTTGCGCTCAGGATGTGTTCGAGATCCTTGAGCGCAGCGGCCGCGGTGGCGAGAGGCTCGGTTCCCGATCCGATGGCGATCGTCTCGCCCATCGCGTCGGTGGTGATCCGGATCGCCTTGTTCTTTCCCGACACATGCGCGAGCGGATCGCTCAGCGGATATGTCCCGATACCGACCCCCGCCCGCATCGTGCCGTCCGCGCGCGTAAGCCTTCCGACAAGCTTGGGAACAAGACCCTGCTTTCGCCACGTCTCGATATCGCTCGCCCCAACCGACCCGATGCCCTCGACGACCAGATCGTCCATCGTCAGGTCGGCATCGAGACCGAAATTTGCGATGAGGATGAGTTTGCTGGCGGTGTCCCAACCTTCGATGTCATTGCGCGGGTCGGCTTCGGCAAACCCGCCGGCCCGGGCGCGGGCCAGCGCGTCCTCCAGGCCGAGATTGAGGTTCATCATCGCATCGAGCAGATAGTTGGTGGTGGCGTTCACGATGCCCTCGATTTCAAGAACCGCGCTCCCTTTCAGGCTGTGCTCCAAAAGGTCGATCGTGGGCAGCGCCGCCGCCGCTGCGCCACTGAGTTTGAGCATCGCGCCCGAAGAACGCGCCAGGGCCCGCAATTTGGGCCCGCTGTGGACCAGCGCACCCTTCGAAACAACGATGGTGTCGCGCCCGGCGGCAAGCGAGGAACCAAGATACCCAAGTCCGGGGCTACCGGTCCGGAAATCGCTCGGCCCCGCCTCGATGACAATGTCCGCGCCGCTCGCCGCGATGAAATCGGGACCGGTCAGACCGGGCTCCAGCCTGTCCAGGCGCTCCGGCTCGAGCCCGTCCGGATCGGCCAGCCCCGATCGCGATCCGCAGACCGCGACAAGGCGGATTTCGACGCCATGGACCTCGCGGTATCGCTGCCGGCGGGCCAGGAGCAAATTGGCCGTAGCCTGCCCCACGCCCCCCAGACCGGCGATCGCGACCCCGATGACATTCATGGTTTGCACGCGTTATCTCCCAGCATCGAGCACCGCATGCCAATTCTTCCGTGTGCACCGAACACATTTGCCTTGAAGGCCAAGACTATACCGCAATGCAAGCCTCGCACTACCGGCGGCAAGCGCGGCAGGCACGGAAGCGGGCTCTCGGCGGTCGCAAAGAACGGCGCGGCCGCCGATCGGGCTCGGCCAGCCCGTCTCAGGCGCGGATAAAGGCCAGCATGTCGGGGTTCACCACCTCGGGATGCGTGGCGAACAGGCCATGCGAAAGCCCCCGATAGGTCTTGAGCGTGCCGTCGTTGACCAGCTTGATGGCCTTGTGCGCTGCGTTCTCGATCGGCACGATCTGGTCATCCTCGCCGTGGATGATCAGCACGGGAATGGTGAGGGCCTTGAGGTCTTCGGTGAAATCGGTTTCCGAAAACACCGCGATGCAGTCATGGTGCGCCTTTGCGCCGCCATTCATGCCCTGGCGCCACCAATTGTCGATCAGGCCCTGGCTGACCGTCGCGCCCTCCCGGTTGAAGCCATAAAAGGGTCCGCTCGGCAGATCGCGATAGAACTGTGCGCGGTTTGTCTCGAGGGCCGAGCGCAGCCCGTTAAAGACATCCATGGGCACGCCGTCGGGGTTCGTGTCGGACTTGACCATCACCGGCGGGATGGCGGCAATCAGGATGATCTTGGCCACCCGGCCGCGTTCGGCCCGCACCGCATAGCGCGTCACTTCCCCGCCCCCGGTCGAATGACCGATATGGATGGCGTCGCGCAGGTCCAGCGCCTTGGCCAGTTCGGCTACGTCTGCCGCGTAGGTATCCATGTCGTTGCCGGTGTCGGTCTGGTCGGACCGGCCATGACCGCGCCTGTCATGGGCGATGACGCGATAGCCTTCGGACAGGAAGAACAGCATTTGATTGTCCCAGTCGTCGGCACTGAGCGGCCAGCCATGATGGAACACGACGGGCTGCGCGTCTTTCGGCCCCCAGTCCTTGTAAAACAGGGTGGTGCCGTCAGATGTTGTGATGGTTGCCATTGGATGTCTCCTTGCAAGCCAGGTTGAGCGGATCTTGAAATCCATGGATGTGCGCAGCCGCGATCGCATCTGGTCGGAACACGCGCCGGCCGTTCACGTCAGAAAATCTAGCGGATCGGCGAACCTGCTGCGGCGCGGAAGCTGCCCTCAAGGTGCCGATCTTGCGGGCTCTGGGGTGTGTCCAACAAAGCGGAGCCGGCTTTGCGGTCGCGATCCAGGGTTCAGTTCCCGCTTGCGCCGATCGTCCCCAAATGGGTGTAGCGAAAACCGGCGGCATATTTCAGCCCATAGCCAAGGCTCCGGTCGAAGGCGGCATGAGCCACAAATATAAGGGCCACCTGCCATAAGATTTCGTGGCCGCTCAGAACGCCGGCGACGGCCAGCACCGAATGCAACGCGTAGCTGTGGACCGTATTGTAGAGTACCGCGCCCACCTTCCTGCCAGCCCCATATCCGAGGAAACCGAGGTCGGGAGCAAAAAACAGCACGGCAAATATCAAGAGGTCTCCGCCAAGCAGGAAGAAAAGTGCGGTACTTGCCGCCAGGATCGCCAGCGCTTCCGCTCGCAACAGCCAGACCATCATGCCCGTCGGATAGCCGTGGTCGCCGTGTTCAGGTCCAGCGTTGTTGCTCATTGGGGATCCATGAAAATGCTTGTCCTTTTCCCACGCTAGCGCGTCGAGCCGCTCCGCGCGGCGCGCAGACTGCTGCAAAGGTGCACGGCTTGCTGTTTGCTCGTGGACAAGGGCCGCCATGGACCTGCGCCCGGATCAAGGCCGCAGGCCGGGGGTGCAGGCTCGGCAATCTCGCCGGCATCCCTTTCCATTGCCCCAAACGACAAAACCCCGCCGGTCGGGCGGGGTCATGGCAAGTCAAATTGGTTGCGGGGGCAGGATTTGAACCTGCGACCTTCAGGTTATGAGCCTGACGAGCTACCGGGCTGCTCCACCCCGCGCCAATGATGTCCGTCGAATGCGGTGCGCCGGGCGAACCGCTTGGACGCCGCCTATATAGGGGTGCAAATTGCGTTTGCATACCCCTTGTGATCGCCAACACGACATTTTTTTGACACGCGCCGAACTGCGTTCGTCTGTCCCCGAGATTGCGCTTTGTATTCACCCCGGTTACACATGGGTCAGAGGCTCTGCCCTTTCGTTTTTTCTGCAGTTTTCAACCACCTGGATTTCCCTCATGCAACAGCGCACGCTCGGTCGCACCGGCATTTCCGTGAGCCGCATCTGCCTTGGTTCGATGACCTGGGGCGAACAGAACACCGAGGCCGAGGGCCACGCGCAGATGGACTATGCGCTCGACAACGGCGTCAATTTTCTCGACACCGCCGAGCTTTATTCCACGCCCGGCCGCGCCGAAACGCAAGGGTCGACCGAAACCATCATCGGCAACTGGTTCGCCGCCAACGGCCGCCGCGCCGATTGGGTGCTCGCCTCCAAGATCGCCGGGCCGGGCAATGCCTGGATCCGCGATGGCCGCCCCATGGACGGCAAACAGATCGTTCTCGCCCTCGAAGCCAACCTCAAACGCCTCAAGACCGATTACATCGACCTCTACCAGCTCCACTGGCCCAACAGGGAGCATTACAATTTCTCCAAATCCTGGACCTTTGATCCCTATGGCCAGGACCGTCAGGCCATCCGCGACAACCTGCTCGAAGTCCTCGAAGCGCTGGGCGCCCAGGTCAAGGCCGGAAAAATCCGCGCCATCGGCCTGTCCAACGAAACCAGCTGGGGCACGTCCGAATACATAAAGCTCGCCGAAACCCACGGCCTGCCGCGCATGGCCACCATCCAGAACGAATACAATCTTGTGCGCCGCCATTTCGACCACGACCTGGCCGAAATCTGTGCCTTTGAAGATGTCGATCTGCTCGCCTATTCCCCGCTTGCGGGCGGCCTGCTCAGCGGCAAATACAATGACGGGCAGATGCCGGCCGGCACGCGCGGCGCCCTGGGCACCATGTGGCGGCTCAACCCGCAATCGGAAACCGCCACAAAGGCCTATATCGAGCTCGCCCAACAGCACGGCCTCGATGTCTGCCAGATGGCGATCGCCTGGTGTCTCACCCGCCCCTTCATGGGCTCGGTCATCATCGGCGCCACCTCCATGGACCAGCTGAAATCCAACATCGCCGCCCACGATCTGGTGCTCTCACCCCAGATCATTGCGGCCATCGAAGACCTTCACCGCCTGTACCCGCGCACCGTCGCCTGACGCACCCCGGGCGGCCGGCCGCTCCCGGCTTGCCGCTTGTGGGTTTTCATGTTATGACCAAATGACGCAATTCGTCATAGCGACTCACCATGCCCCGCCATTTCACAGCCGCCGACAATGAGCTGATCCGCACCCAGCTTCTCGCGTCCGGTCTTGCCCATTTCACCCAATACGGTCTGCGCGGCATGCGGGTCGAAGATGTGTGCAAGGACGTGGGCGTTGCCAAAGGCACTTTCTATAAATTCTTCGAGCACAAGGAAGCGCTGTTTCTGGCCATCGCCGACCAGCGCGACCAGATGCACAAGGCAGAAATCATTGCCTTTTTCTCCCAATGCGACGGTCCGGTCGCCGACCGGGCGGGGCGGTTCTTCGATCAGCTCGTCGAAAAGCTCATGTCCGATCCCCTGGTGGCCATCATCGCCGTTCCCGACGATTTTGCCGCACTCCTGCGCAAAACGCCCCCAGCGCGCCTGGCCCATGAGGAAGAAAAGGACCTGCGCTTTATCGAAACGTTCTGCGCCGGGCTCAAATCCGAGGGTCTGATCGGGGACGTCGACCCGCACGATATCGCCGCCATCCTCACCCTTCTGGTTAGCCTGGTGCTGCAAAAGTCCCTGTTCAGCGCCGGCCAGTTCGCGGCAAGCTGCACAATCCTTCGCGAAATCTTCGTGCAAAAACTCACCGCCAGCGCGCCATGATTTCGGTCTCGGGCCTGAGCTTTACCTATAAGGGCGCCTCGGCCCCGGCCCTGAACGGGGTCTCGTTTGAAGTTCCCCCCGCCTCGGTCTATGGCCTTTTGGGCCCTTCGGGCGCCGGCAAATCCACCACCCAGAAAATCCTGATGGGATTGCTGCGTGGTTATGGCGGCACCGCCAACGTGTTCGGCGAAGCGCCCGCCCGCTCCGGCCGCGCCTTTTACGAACGCATAGGCGTGAGCTTTGAATTGCCCGCGCTCTATGGTCGGCTCACCGCGCGCGAAAACCTTGCCCTTTTCGCAGCCCTCTATGCCGATGCCCCGCTCGCGCCCGAGGCGGTGCTCGATATGGTCGATCTGCGCGATGCCGCCGACCAGCGCGTCGAGGGCTTTTCCAAGGGCATGAAGATGCGGCTCAATCTCGCCCGCGCCCTGCTCAACGACCCTCAATTGCTGTTTCTGGACGAGCCGACCACCGGGCAGGACCCGGCCCGCGCCCGCGTCACCCGCCAGCTGATTTCGGACCTGCGCGCCCGCGGCAAGACGGTGTTTCTCACCACCCACAATATGAGCGAGGCCGCACAGATCTGCGATTGCGTGGGCTTTCTGGTCGATGGAGCCATAGCGCTCGAAGGCACCCCCGCCGATCTCATGGTGCGCTTTGGAAAGCCCGAACTGGTGGCCACCGCCCGCCGCAACGGCACCCTGGTCACCGAGACCTTTGCCATGGACGGGCTGGCAACCGATTCCGCCTTCCAGGCCCTTTTGCAGACCGGCGACATCGTTTCGCTGCACACGCGCGAAGCCAGCCTCGACGATATTTTCGTCGCCGTCGCCGGTGGCAGACAATGAACGGGATCCCCACCCTTGTGGCCCATGATTTGCGGCTGCAATACCGCTACGGCATTCACGCCGCCTACGGCACGGTCATCGCGCTCTATGGCGCGTTTCTCGTTTTCGCCGGTCCTCATTTGCCCGACTGGGCGGTAGCGCTCGTGATCTTTTCCGATCCTTCGGCTCTGGGCTTTTTCTTTCTCGGCGGCCTCATGCTGCTCGAAAAGGGCGAGGGGGTTCGTGCCGCTCTGTCGATCTCCCCGGTTTCGGCCCACACCTATCTGCTGGCCAAAACCATAACGCTCACCGCTCTGGCGCTTGCTGCCGTCATCGTTCTGGGGGTGGCAAAATCGGGAGCCGTGAACTGGCCGCAGCTTCTGGTTGCCGTCGTCCTCACCTCACTGTTTTACATCGGCATCGGGGTGCCCATTGCCCTGCGATTCAAAACCGTCAACGCCTACCTTTTGGGCTCGGCACTGTTTTTGGGCCCGGTGCTCGTTCCCGCGGGGCTGGCGCTTGTCGATCCTCTGCCCGCGCCCCTGCTCGCCTTCCCTCCGGTGGCCCAGTTCCGGCTGACCCTGACCGCCCTTGGTTATGGCAGTGCCACCCGCCTTGACCTTGTCGCCATGTACGCCTCGGCCCTGCTCGCAGCCACCGCCGCCCTTTTTTACGCCCACCAGGTGCTTCAATCCGAGCTGGGCCGCAAATGAACCTCTTCCCTGGCACCATCGCCGGTCTGCTGCGCGCCGACGCGCTCAACGTCTCGCGTGATCCCATGCTCATGATCGGCATCGTCATGAGCCTGCTGCCCGTCCCCCTGATCGTGATTTTCGGTCCGCTGGCCGAGACGGCGGCGCACGAAACCTTCGGCATAACGGGCGTGGCCCGCATGCTTGGCGCCCTGGCCGTTCTCATGCCCGGTGCCATGCTCGGCTGGGTCACCGGCTTCATGCTGCTTGAAGATCGCGACGAGGCGGTTCTGATGGCGCTCGAAACCACCCCTGTCGGTCGCAACGGCTTCATCGCCTACCGCCTTGTCGTAACGATCATCCTCACGCTGATCGTGTCCGCCGGCATCGGGTTTTTCGTGTTGCCCGACCTGCCTTGGACGACGGCTTTCTTGATGGCGATAATAACCGCCAGCCACGCCGTTCTCACCGCCCTTTTCCTTCTCGCCTTTTCCGCCAACAGGGTCGAAGGGCTCGCCCTGACCAAGCTGATCAATCTGGCCCTGCTCGCCCCCCTGGCTGCGCTGATAGCCCCACCCTGGCGCTACCTCGCCGCCATCGTGCCCGCCTTCTGGATCGGGGAAATGGCCGGGCTATCCCCTGCCACCCTCTCACCGCTGCCCGCAACGCTCCTTGCCCTTGCCACCGCCGCGCTGTTCGTCATCCTCCTGCTCGCCCGCCTGCGCCACCGCACCGACTGACCAAAATCTCCCTGCGCTGCCCTGGCGAAAGCCGGGGTCCATGTGCCTTGCCACCGGCACCGGAGCACCGGCAAGGCTGTTGGGTCCCGGATCGCGTCCGGGACAGCGATGGTGGTCGGGCTCGGTCTTCACTCCACTGTCATATGAGGCTTGCCCCCTCTCGGCTCCATCCCCGCCGCAAACCCCACCCCCATCGTCATCCTCGAGCTTGACCCGGGGATCCGCTGCCTCGCAACTGGCACCGCGGAAATGGTTGCCCACGGACCTCGCGGTCACACCGCACCGGAATTTGCACCATCCCCTCCTGGGGCGATGTCACCGGATCAACCCCTGACCCAACCTTGCGATGATTTGCTGTCGCCACAGCGCGACACAGACGCTATCGTCAGCCCAAAAGACAACGGGAGTGATGATTTGGTGCAGATAAACGGCTTTGCGCTTTTCGCGTCCATGCTTCCGCTTCTGGCGCTCTATTTCTACGGTTTTGCGTCGCGCCTACTGGACCAAAGCCGCCCGTCGCTGTCGGCGTTGATGAACGAGCAGCGCTTCAACTGGGTCACCCAGGCCGCCCGCCGCGATTCCCCGCTCGATGCCATCCTGTCGGGCAACATCATGAGTTCGGTCTCGTTTTTTGCCTCGACCACCGCGCTCCTGATCCTGGCGCTCTTTACCGTCATCGGCCAGTTGCAGGACTTTCTGCCCGCGCTGTCATCGATAACCTTGGGCCCGGCCTATACCGAGCTGGACCTGCAGATGCACAATGTGGTCTTGCTGTTCCTGTTCGTTTACGCGTTTCTCGCCTTCACCCTGTCGCTGCGCCAGTTCAACCATTTCTGCATCCTGATCGGCGCGTTCGATCACACAAAGCCCGCTCCGGCCGAGGAAATCAGAACCGTCGCCCGCATCAACGCCATGGCCGCCCAGCGTTTCAATTCCGGCATCCGGTCCTATTATTTCGCCATTCCGATGGTCGCCTGGTTCGTTTCGAGCTGGCTCGCCATCATCGTCACCATCGGCACAGTCGGGCTGCTGCTCCACCGCGAATATTTTTCCAACGCCCGCTGGCTGGTCGCCCGCATAACACCGCACTAGGGTCCCCACCACATCTGCTGACAACGAACTGACAGGACAATCCCATGAAGGCACTGACCATTGCCGTTTTTATGCTCGTCGCCCTGCCCGCCACCGCTCAGGACTCGACCACTTTCACCACTGCGGATGCCGACCTGATGACGGCATGTCTGGCGGACCTCTCCGATCCTTCGAGCAAACAGACCGATTGCATCGGCGCCGCATCGAATGTGTGCATGGACACCGAGGAGGGCGGCTATTCGACCATCGGCATGGTCCAATGCACGGCACGCGAAACCGATTGGTGGGACAGCCGGCTCAACACCAGCTACACCAAGCTCGGGGAAACCCTCGACGCAGACCTGTTCACCACGCTTCAACAGGCTCAACGCACCTGGATCGCCTATCGTGACCAGAGCTGCGGATTTGAGTATGATTTCTGGGGCAACGGCTCCATGCGCTCCATTGCGCACGCAAGCTGCATGCTCGATGAAACCGCCCGGCGCGCCGAGACGCTTTGGCGCTATCTCAACCCTGAAGGTTAAGGCGCAGGAACGCCCATCTGGAGGCCCTTATGAACAATGACGCCGACCATCCCTGGTTTCGCCCCATGTGGCGCCGCGTGCTCATGGTCGCCATCCCGGCCACCATTGCCGCGGTCGACATCTATCACGGCAATTTCGGCTGGGCGCTGATGTTTGGCGGGCTGGGCGCATACGCGGTCTATATTTTCTTCATCGCCTGGAACAAGGACCGCCCCAAGGCACCCGACGACACGCAGGAGTGAACGGTATTTTTCACCCCTGCGACCAAAGCTGACGTTGACAATCACCTTTAAGGCCGTATGTATGGGGGGTCAAACCTGAGTGTTCACCTCACAATACGTTCGCCATGCTTGTTTGCCAGTGCAATCTGATATCGACAACCGACATCGAAAACATCGTCGTCGACATTCTCGACGAGGACCCCTGGCAGCTCGTGGTGCCCGCTCACATCTATCGCGAGTTGGGCAAGCGCGGACAATGTTGCGGCTGCGTGCCGAACATTGTGGACATTATCGGGAAGGTCACCGAAACTTATCACCTCAAACTGGCCGGGAACGCCGCCAATCTGGTAGACGTCAGGTCGAAAATGAAAACCCTGCGCAAATCCACGCGCCAAGGAGGTGAAAGTGAAAGGCGACGCAAAGATCATCGAGCGGCTTAACGAAGCGCTCTTTCTCGAACTGGGAGCCATCAACCAGTATTGGGTTCACTACCGTCTGCTCAGCGACTGGGGCTTCAAGCGCCTGGCCGAAAAGGAGCGGGCCGAATCCATCGAGGAGATGCACCACGCCGACAAGCTTATCGACCGCATCATCTTCCTTGAGGGTCATCCCAACCTCCAGCGCGTCGCGCCCTTGCGCATCGGCCAGAACATCAAGGAAGTGCTCGAGGCCGATCTGGCCGGCGAACTTGACGCCATCGCCTCCTATCGCGAGAGCCGCAAGCTGTGTAACGACCTCGGCGACTACGTCACCCAGCGCCTGTTCGAAGACCTGCTGACCGACGAGGAAGGCCATACCGACTTTTTGGAAACCGAGCTCGATCTGCTCGACAAGATCGGCGTGGAAAAATACGGCCAGCTCAACGCCAAACCAGCCAACGAAGCCGAATAGGCGACAAATCGATTGGCATTTTATGCCCCCGCATCGCTTCCGGTGCGGGGGCTTTTTCATGCACCGTCATTAAGGTGTCAATGTTTCGCAATCTTGTGGCTCCGAACGCTCAAGTCCATAGCTTTTGCGCCAATTGTTGACCCCACGATGCATGCATGGAAAGATTTCGGTGCCTGAGACGTCCATTGCCCACAATTTCGCTTTTCAGGGATCGCGCTTGCCTGTAATGCGGAAATCGACCTTTTTATGCCTAGCGGTCGGGTCCGCGCGCGGGGTTTGATCCTCGTATCCGATTGGTGAAGCGGCGAAGGGAGTGCCGTGTGGTTGACGCCGCCAAGAGCGAACTCCGGAGCAGTCGCACGACATTGTCACCATCTCTTTTTCTTTTCGAAAGGGACCTCCGTCACCATGCACAAGCCATTGATTTTCCTTAGCCTTACCGCTTCCCTGCTGGCCACCGCCGCCATTGCGCAGGACCAGACGGTCAACATCTACAACTGGTCCGACTACATCGCCGAGGACACCCTCGAAAAGTTCACCACCGAGACCTCCATCGCCACCAATTACGACGTCTTCGACTCCAACGAAATCGTCGAAGCCCGGCTTCTGGCTGGCTCATCGGGCTACGATGTCGTTGTTCCCTCGGGCTTTTTCCTCGAGCGCCAGATCCCCATCGGCCTGTTCCAGCCGCTCGACAAGTCCATGATCCCCAACATCGAAAACCTCGACCCCGCCATCATGGAAATCGTCGAGGCGCACGATCCCGGCAGCCAGTATTCGGTCCCCTACATGTGGGGCACCACCGGCATCGGCTACAACATCGGCGCCATCACCGAGCGTCTGGGCGAAGACGGCCCGCTTCAAAGCTGGGACCTGCTCTTTGACCCCGAAATCGCCGCCCAGCTGGCCGATTGCGGCATCTCGGTCCTCGACGCACCGGTCGAAATGGTCGCTGCCGCACTCAACTATCTCGGCCTCGATCCCAACTCCGAAGACCCCCAAGACCTTGAAGCGGCCGAGCAGCTGATCGGCTCGATCCGCCCCCATATCCGCTCCTTCCACTCCTCCCAGTACATCTCCGATCTCGCCAATGGCGAAATCTGTCTGGCAGTGGGCTATTCCGGTGACATCTTCATCGCCGCAGATCGCGCCGCCGAGGCCGACCAAGGCGTTGAAATCGCTTACGTCATTCCCGAGGAAGGTGCCTCGATCTGGTTCGACATGATGGCCATTCCCGCCGATGCGCCGAACCCCGAATCGGCTCACGCCTTCATAAATTTCATCCTCGAGCCACAGATCGCCGCCGACATCACCAACTACGTCTGGTACGCCAATCCCAACGCAGCGGCCGATGAACTCGTCGATCCGGAAGTCCTCAATGACCCGGCGATCTATCCGACCGAAGAGGTGATGGCCAATCTCTTCCCGCTCAAGGCCCGCTCGCCCTCATATGATCGGCTTCTGACCCGCGCCTGGACCCGCATCAAGACCGGCGTCTGAGCGACGATATCTTGCATGGCAGGGCGCATTATGGTGCCCTGCCAATTCTTCTTGTTCGGGGATGGGGAAATCCTCTTTTGAAAAAGCCTCAAATCGCCGCTGATGCGCGCCCCTGGCGCGATGCGGGCGCCAAGCCGTTTGTGCGCATCCGCAACGTCACCAAGACCTTCGGCGACGTCTATGCCGTCGAGGACGTCTCCCTCGACATCTACAAGGGCGAGCTGTTCTGCCTGCTCGGCGGATCGGGATCGGGAAAATCGACGCTTCTGCGCATGCTGGCCGGCTTTGAATCGATCACCACGGGCACCATTGAGATCGATGGTCAGGACATGGCCAACGTGCCCCCCTATCACCGCCCCATCAACATGATGTTCCAGTCCTATGCGCTCTTTCCGCATATGAGCGTCGAAAACAACATAGCCTACGGCCTCAAGCGCCAGGGCATGGGACGCTCCGACATCTCCGACCGCGTGGCCGAGCTCTTGAAGCTCACCCGGCTCGAGCCTTTCGCCAAACGCAAGCCCCACCAGCTCTCGGGCGGCCAGCGTCAGCGCGTCGCCCTGGCCCGCTCGCTGGCCAAGCGCCCCAAACTGCTCCTGCTCGATGAACCCCTCGGCGCGCTCGACAAGAAGCTGCGCGAGGAGACCCAGTATGAACTGGTCAAGATCCAGGAAAGCCTCGGCGTGACGTTTATTGTGGTCACCCACGACCAGGAAGAGGCCATGACGCTCTCGACCCGCATCGGTGTCATGAACGATGGCAAGATCGCCCAGATCGGCGAACCTCAGGAAATCTATGAGTTTCCCAACACCCGCTTCGTCGCGGGGTTTGTGGGCTCGGTCAACATGTTCGAAGGCGTGGTCACCGAAGATGAGGACGACCATATCCGCATCGATTCCTCGGCCGAGGCCGGCTGCGATATTTATGTGTCGCACGGCGTCGATTGCGCTCCCGAGCAGACCCTGTGGTACGCCATCCGCCCTGAAAAGATGGTGCTCTCGCGTGAACGCCCCGAAGGCGGTGCAAACATCACCCACGGGCTAGTCGAAGACGTTGCCTATCTCGGCGATATGAGCGTTTTCCGCATCGTTCTCGACAGTGGCAAGCGCATCCACGTCTCTCAGACCAATTCTTCCCGCTACGCCCCCGAATCCATCAGCTGGGACGAAAAGGTATTCGTCTCCTGGGAGGCTGATGCCGGCGCGGTGCTGACTTCGTGAGCATGGGGGAAATGCAGCCCCGGCGCAGGGCGTGGACCTTCATTGCCAACGGCCTGTACCGGCTGGGCATTTCCGGACGCTCCGCAGTGATTATCGCGCCGACGCTGTGGCTGGCGGTATTCTTCCTCATTCCGCTCCTGGTGGTCTTCAAGATCGCGCTCAGCGCTTTTGCACTGGGCCAGCCGCCCTATCTGCCGATGTTCATCTGGGGCGCCGACGGGTCGCTTTCGATCACCCTGCATTTTTCGAACTTTCTGTTCATTCTCCAGGACGCGCTCTACGCCAACGCCTACATCAACTCGGTGCGCATCGCCGCAATCTCGACAGCCATTTCGCTGGTCCTTGCCTACCCCATGGCATGGTTCATTGCACGCTCCGACGACAAATACCGCAACCTGCTGCTCATGCTGGTCATCCTGCCCTTCTGGACGTCGTTCCTCTTGCGGGTCTATGCGTGGATGGGATTTCTGGGCCGCAACGGCATCATCAACAACGCGCTGGTCGGGCTCGGCATCATCGATGAACCGATCACCATGCTCCAGACCGAAGGCGCTGTCTTTGTGGGCATCGTCTATACCTACCTGCCCTTCATGATCCTCCCGATCTATACGGCTCTGGTCAAACTCGATCAGAGCCTGATCGAAGCCTCGGCCGATCTGGGCGCGCGGCCCTTTATGACGTTTTTGACGGTCACGCTTCCACTTTCCATGCCCGGCGTGATTGCCGGTTCCATGCTGGTCTTTATTCCTGCCATCGGCGAATTCGTCATTCCCTCGCTCTTGGGCGGCGCCGATACGCTGATGATCGGCCGTGTGCTTTGGGACGAGTTTTTCGCCAATCGCGACTGGCCCGTGGCCTCGGCCGTCGCCATCGTCATGCTGGTCATCCTCGTGGTCCCGATCATGCTCTTGAGCCGTGCTCAAAATGCCGTGGTGGAGAAGGACGCATGAAGCGCGGATATTTCACCACGATTATGGCGGTTATCGGCTTTGTGTTCCTCTACGCGCCCATCGTTTCGCTGGTTGTCTTCTCGTTCAACGAAAGCCGGCTGGTGACGGTATGGACGGGATTTTCCCTGCGCTGGTACGCCTCGCTGTTTGGCGATTCCCAGGTTGTCGCGGCCGGGCTCTTGAGCCTGCAGATCGCTGCCGTCAGCGCCACCATCGCCACGGTGCTCGGCACGCTGGCCGGCATCGCCCTCACCCGGCTCGGCAAGTTCCGCGGCAAGACGGCGCTCACCGGCATGGTCTCAGCGCCCCTTGTCATGCCTGAAGTCATAACCGGGCTTTCGGCCCTGCTGTTGTTCGTTTCCATGGAAGCCCTGATTGGCTGGCCGGGCGGAAGGGGCTTTACGACAATCACCATTGCCCACTCAACATTCTGCATGGCCTATGTCACCGTGGTCGTGCGCTCACGCCTCGTGGACATGGACCGCTCGCTCGACGAAGCGGCAATGGATCTGGGCGCCACACCCTTACGGGTTTTCTTTGACATCACCCTGCCCATCATCGCGCCCGCGCTGATTTCGGGGTGGCTCCTGGCCTTCACGCTATCGCTCGACGATCTGGTAATCGCCAGTTTCGTTTCAGGGCCCGGGTCATCCACCCTGCCCATGGTGATTTTCTCGAAAATCCGCCTCGGCGTCTCTCCTGACGTCAACGCACTGGCCACCATCATCATTGCAATCGTTGCCATCGGCGTCGTCGCCGCCACCATCATCGGTGCCCGCCGTCAAACCAACACCTGAGCGAAAGACCACCATGTCCGCCACTGCCCGACCGCAGGTTTCGGCCCTCTCATCCTCGCGTATCCGCGATATCGCCAACGCCGGCATGGGCCGGACCGACATCGCACCCTTCTGGTTCGGCGAAGGCGACGAGGTCACGCCGCCCTTCATCCGCGAGGCGGCACAGAAGGCGCTGGCCGATGGCGAGACCTTCTATGTTCACAATCTTGGCCTTCCAGAACTGCGCGAGGCCGTTGCCGGCTATGAAAGCAGGCTGCAAGCCATACCTTCCAGCCCCGAACAGATCGCCATTACCGGTTCGGGCGTGTCGGCCCTGATGATCGCAAACCAGCTCATCGTCTCGCCCGGGGACAGGGTCGTTGTCATCACTCCCATCTGGCCCAATATCGCCGAAGCCCCACGGCTTCTGGGTGCCGAAATCGTCCGCTTTCCCTTGAGCGTTGCAGATGGAAAATGGTCTCTGGATATCGAGCGCCTGCTCGATACGCTCACCCCCCAAACACGGATGGTGATCATCAATGCGCCCAACAATCCAACCGGGTTCACCCTTGATCGGGAGGCGCAGAAAACCATCCTCGAGCATTGCCGCAAGCACGGGATCTGGGTCCTCACCGACGAGGTTTACGAACGGCTGATATTTGACGGCAGCGACGCAGCGCCGTCTATGCTCCGGCACGCCGAGCCCGACGACCGCATCGTCCGCGTCAATTCCTTTTCCAAGTCCTGGCGCATGACCGGCTGGCGATTGGGCTGGCTGACCTTGCCCCAGGCTATGATGTCCGACGTCCCCAAAGTCATTGAATACAATACCTCCTGTGCCCCATCCTTCATCCAGAGGGGCGGCCTTGCCGCGCTGACCGACCCGAGAGGAGAACAAACGGTCGCCGCGCTCAGGTCCGGCCTGGCCGCATCGCGCAGCGCCTTGCTCGATGGCCTTTCGCATATGGGCCGCATCGAAATCCCCGAGGCGGATGGCGCCATGTACGCCTTTTTCCGCATCGACGGCGAACCCGACGACATGGCGACGGCCAAAACCCTCGTCGCCGATTATGGCCTGGGTCTGGCGCCCGGCAGCGCCTTCGGGCCGGAGGGGGAGGGCTGGCTGCGCTGGTGCTTTGCCGCCGGGCCCGACAAGATCGCTGTGGGACTTGAGCGCCTGGAGCGCTTCCTCAAACGCTAGGAAATCGGGCCCGAGACGGCGTTGGCGTCGAGAAACGCCAGCACATCATCAAGCACCCGATATCGCCAGCGCAGTGGCATCGCCATTGAGACCAGCGTATCGGCGTGATTGGCGCCCTCATAGATTTGGAGTGACACATCGATACCGGACTCGGTCATCTCTTCGGCCAGTGTCACCGAATTGCGCAGAAAAACCGTCTCGTCCTTGTCCCCGTGCCCCAGAAAAACCGGCGGCAGATCTCGCGACACAAGGTTGACCGGCTGGGTTTGCTCGGGCTGTGGAAAATCGCCGAACGCGTTCTGCGATTGCGACACGTCGAAGGGATAAAAATCGTACGGCCCGGACAGCCCCACTATGGCCCTGACATTTGACAGATCGACCCCGAACTTGGGATCGAGCGCCAGCATCGTGACATTATAAGCGCCC
This sequence comes from Pelagibacterium nitratireducens, assembly GCF_037044555.1. Classification (NCBI taxonomy): domain Bacteria; kingdom Pseudomonadati; phylum Pseudomonadota; class Alphaproteobacteria; order Hyphomicrobiales; family Devosiaceae; genus Pelagibacterium; species Pelagibacterium nitratireducens. The sequence goes on along the minus strand of NZ_CP146275.1, from coordinate 666,016 downwards.
GCCGAATGCCCCATGAGAACCATTCGGCCCGGATCGCCACCATAGCTCCCGATCGTGTCGGTGACCCATTGAACGGCCAACCCGTTGTCGGCGACAAAGTCGGGATACACAACGTCGGGCACCAGCCGATAGTCGGCGATGACCGTCACATAGCCACGGGCCGCCAGCGCCCGGCCGACAAAGCTGTACTCTTCCTTGTCGCCGGATTCCCAGCCGCCGCCATAGCTGAAATAGATGACCGGAAGTCCGGTCGCGTCATTGGTGGGCCGATAGATATCGAGCTTTTGCCGCGGGTGAACACCGAACGGTATGTTGCGCTCGATTGTAACACCGCCATCCTTGGGAACCAGCGCGTTGAAGACACCGACGGGCGAAAACGCATTGGCAAATCCGAAAAGCCCCGAAATCGCCCCCATCATCAGTGCTCCCGCCCAGACAAGGGCACGCGTTTTGAAATCCATGCCCTTGTTACGTTTGAACGGGCCACATGGTTTCATTCAGTCTGGTCCCCAAGCCGGTTTGACCGCCTTAAGCGTCGAGCGCCCCGAGGCTGGAGAAGAAGTTGACGACATCGTCGAGCACCGGCGCGCGCCAGCGCAGCATCGCCCCCAGAGCGGTAACGATCTCCATATGCCCGATCCCGTCATAATAGCGCTCATCGACCGGCACGTTGTTTTCGCGCAGCTTTGCAGCAAGAGCCGTCGTGTTGTCGGTCTTGACGATCAGATCGAGATTTCCCGCCGCCAGAAACATCGGCGGTGCTGCTGGAGTTACAAGCCGAACCGGCTGAGTGCCCTCGGGGTTGGGCGCATAGCCGAACGCTTCTCGCACCTCGTTGAATTCGAATGGATAGAAATCGTAGGGGCCGGCAAGACCGGCGATGCCGCGCACCTTGAGGGTCGATCCCGCCTCGCGCAGGAAGGTCGGATCGAGCCCCAGCATCACCGCGTTATAGGCTCCCGCCGAATGTCCGGCCAAAAACAGCTTGTCGGGATTACCCCCGAAGGTCGCGATATTGTCTTCCACCCATTTGGCCGCGACCGCAATATCGTAGAGAAAGGCAGGATAGGTGACTTCGGGAACCAGCCGATAATCGGCAATGACCGTAACAAAGCCCCGCGACGCAAACGCGCGACCCACGAAATCATATTCCCAACGCTCTCCCCGGCTCCAGCCGCCGCCATAGATGAACATCACGACCGGTGCGTTGCCCTTGGGGTTCTGCTGCACATACACATCGAGCTTGCCACGCGGGCCGCCGGCATAGGCTATACCATCCCCCATTTTCATCACCCCGCCATCGACCGCCGTAGGCAGGTTGAACGGATCCATGAGAGATACGGCCTGCGCTGCGCTTGGGAACAGGCCTCCGGCGAGCGCAAACGCACCAGCGGTGCCCATAAAATGGCGACGTGAAACTTTCATTGCAGCCGTGATGATTTGAAGAAAACTGTATCGAGTGCCTGTCCTGCCGCACGATCGCGACCAATTTTGGACAGGATAAGGGCAGGTGCGGCCACAGCGCTTAAGGAAGCCTTACCGTCCGACTACCGGTCGCAGCATCTCAAAGACCGATGTGACCTCCACATAGTCGCCACGATAGCCGCACCGGGCGATTGTCCCTGCCTTTTCAATGTCGAACAGGCCATCGGTGAGGTAGTCTGCATCGATATGAACCCGCACCACCTGCCCGATCACAAGTTCGCGCTCCAGACGGTTTCCATCCAGATCGACCAGCGCCTTGACCTCGAGCAGCTTGCATTCAAAACTCGCCGGCGCTCCACCAACCCGTGGCGACCCGACGGTCTCGGACGCAAGCTTTTCAAGTCCGGCCTCGTTGAACTCATCGACGCCGGGAGCAAACGACCCCGAACTGATATTCATCGCCTCGGCCTGCCTCCGGCTCGCCAGATTGTAGACGAATTCCCCGGTGGCCTCGATGTTGTTGATCGAATCCTTTCGCCCTTCGCTGCCGAAGATAAGGATGGGCGGCGCCGAACAGAAGATGTTGAAAAAGCTGTAGGGCGCGAGGTTGGGGTGCCCATTCTTGTCGAGCGAGGATACCCAGCCGATCGGCCGTGGAGCGATGATGGCCTTGATCGGATCATGGGGCAGTCCATGGCCCTCGGCGGGGTCGTAGGAATGGTAGCGGGCCATTGTATGTCCTCTGGGTGGTCTCATTCGTAGGCCCGCAATAAGCCGGTTTTCCGCCATTGCCAACCTCACTATCGTACCGCCTCGCGCTGCGGTGCGCGATGCACGCAAATGAAACGGGGCGTTGATGGCTTGCTCGGTTTGTTTGGGACTGGGTGGTCTTATTGGAACGCAAAAAGCCCCCGGGGTGACCGGGGGCTTTTTGTGATTGTGTATTGAGAAGGGTTTTCCAGCGGGTTTTATAGATCTGGCGGCGACCTACTCTCCCGTGCCTTAAGACACAGTACCATTGGCGCTGAAGTGTTTAACGGTCGAGTTCGGAATGGGATCGGGTTCTGGGCACTTCGCCATAGCCACCAGATCGATAAAACTCGCTGGGGAAACTGGTCTTTATTGATCTGCAACACGTTTGGGTGTTGCGGTTATAGGTAAATGAGAACGATCAAGCCGATCGAGCTATTAGTACTGGTAAGCTTCACACATTGCTGCGCTTCCACACCCAGCCTATCAACGTGGTGGTCTTCCACGGCTCTGATAGGGAATACTGGTTTTGAGGGAGGCTTCCTGCTTAGATGCTTTCAGCAGTTATCCCGTCCGAACTTAGCTACCCTGCACTGCGGCTGGCGCCACAACAGGTCCACCAGAGGTTCGTCCATCCCGGTCCTCTCGTACTAGGGACAGCTCCTCTCAATATTCCAACACCCACGGCAGATAGGGACCGAACTGTCTCACGACGTTCTAAACCCAGCTCACGTACCACTTTAAACGGCGAACAGCCGTACCCTTGGGACCTGCTCCAGCCCCAGGATGTGATGAGCCGACATCGAGGTGCCAAACGATGCCGTCGATAAGGACTCTTGGGCATCATCAGCCTGTTATCCCCGGCGTACCTTTTATCCGTTGAGCGATGGCCCTTCCACGCGGGACCACCGGATCACTATGACCGACTTTCGTCTCTGCTCGACTTGTCAGTCTCGCAGTCAGGCAGGCTTATGCCATTGCACTCAACGACCGATTTCCGACCGGTCTGAGCCCACCATCGCGCGCCTCCGTTACTCTTTGGGAGGCGACCGCCCCAGTCAAACTACCCACCACACGCTGTCCCGGGTACTGTTATACCGCGGTTAGACATCCATGACGATAAGGGTGGTATCTCACATTGCGGCTCCATGAGAACTGGCGTTCCCACTTCAAAGCCTACCACCTATTCTGCACATGCCGACACGAATGCCAGCGTGAAGCTATAGTAAAGGTGCACGGGGTCTTTCCGTCTGACCGCAGGAACCCCGCATCTTCACGGGGAATTCAATTTCGCTGAGTCGATGCTGGAGACAGTGGGGAAGTCGTTACGCCATTCGTGCA